>JAVBLX010000154.1:0-42271 GCA_031553075.1 Acetivibrio sp. | reverse complement strand
GCTTTCTATTTTCACTGCTATTAGTGCACCTCCTTTTATCTGTGTTTCTTACACCTTCCTTACCTGCCCAACAAATTCATCTAAAGATAGAATTTGCCAGATACGCACTTTGTAATACAAGTGCCTCTGGTTAGGGGAAATTCCCCTAAAACCCCTTTTTTTATATAGTACATTGAAAATTTACCTGCACTTTTTAAAAGTGCGTTGAAATTTTACCCATATTTATAAAAAGTACATTGAAGTTTTACCCCCACTTTTTTCATCGTAAGCAAGATATTTCACCGCCATTTATAAAGTACATTGAAATTTTCCCTGTACTTTTCCAAAGTGCGTTGAAGTTTTACCTGCATATGGTCTTTTTCAATGTACTTTTTCAATGCACTTCTTTTCCATTCCACTTTCCTGCAAAGAATACTTTGTCTTCAACAGCCATTGATTATAATCCTTATATAGATTCGGTGGTGGACAGTCCATGACTTCATAGGACAGTTTTTCATACTTCGCTTTCAATTCTTTGGCTGCACTTCTTCCCGGTTCATCATTATCAAGGCAAAAATGAATTCTTCTAATATCGGGATGTTCTTTTAAAAAAGTCATAAGTGGAGCATCGGATAGCATCCCTAATGCCAGCATATTGGATTCAAATTCATTAAAAATTTCAACATAGCTAAGCAAATCAATGGCAGCTTCAAACACATAGATTTCCTGGCTATTCTCGTGAACCACATTAAACCCATAATTTTTATCATTTCCCGCTACATCACATTTAAAACCTTCTCCATTTTTATCAAACACGCCCCGCATACTTGCAAATTTCGTATTTCCATCTTTATCATTTCCTTTAAAAACAATGTTGTGGTACGCTTTCGCCTCATATATCAGCTGCCTGTCTACAAAGTATTTAATCACCTGTTTTGAAATAGCACGTTTTCCACACAAATAAGAATATAGGTAATTATTATTTGCTGCAGGAGAGGGAAGGATAAATTGTCTTTTTTGTCCTGCTTCCACTTTTACCAGATGACTCATACCGATTGGTCTTCTTTCGTCTTCCAGCTTTTTATATCCGGCAAAATCCAACAGCCAGAATACTGCCTCTTTTACTTCCATTCCAGCAAAGACACGAAGAAAGTCTATTTGTGAACCACCATTTTCCCCTTTATCATACTGTCTTGACCAGCGAAACCAATTTGTGCGGTTATGGATGCGAATTGAATCCATTTCTTTGAGAGTATAATAATTTCCTACTCGTTTTACGGTATACCCCAAATTGGTGGCTACTGCTGTAAGATCCACACTCTTTGCAATTGAAAGCTCTTCTTCCGTAAACCTTGACATTGCATCACCTTCCTCTTCCCGTCTCAGCAACCCTAGCTAAAGGCTCAAAGTCCAGCGTTTCATATGAGTTTGCATAATGGATAGTCGGGTTCTGCAGCAATTGTTTATCTTTAAAACTGAAAAAGCTGCTATTATCCCCACCAACAATAACATGATCCGTAAGAGGTATTCCCATTAGTGTTGTTAACTGCAGCAAACGATCCGTTATCTGTATATCATTCTTGGTTGGGATTAATCTGCCGCTGGGATGGTTATGTACCAAAATCATGCTGGATGCGTTGGATAAAATACTGGCTTTAAATAACTCCCTCGGCGCTGCTATAGCAGAGTTGATACTTCCCATACTGGCAAAGTGGCAGTTAATCGGGGTTCCATCACTTTTCAGATTAATCACACAAATAACCTCACGGTCCATTTCACAAAGAATTTCTCCCAAAAGAGCAACTGCATCCTCTGGACAATTTATTTTATGTTCCGAAAAAATTGGAGCATCCTTTACTAGCCTTATCGATACGGTATCAAGATGAAATACTTCCTTTTTGCTCATTTGGTTCCTCCTCTCCCCATTCTACATGGATAATAAAGTCATTTTTCTGGGATTTCACCATATCTGTCAATTCCTGAATCGTTTCTATCTTTTCTTCCTGCATAACTCCCTCCTATCTGGATTGTTTACTCTCATAATGAAGAGATCCTTCGGCAACTCTACCATCCAATCTTTTACAAGGGGTATCCGAAGCCAGAGTAAGTGTCCTTAAATCCTTGTCATAATGGTAGACCTGATTAGACAAACGATCATTCAATGATACCTGAGTCATATTGATGTCCATTACCATATTTGAAAGTTCATTAGGATCACCCACATCAGCAGAAAGAACAATTACTTCATGAGTCGAAGAAGGCATAATATAAAGGTCTGTTCCCATTTTTTCCGCCAGCTTTTGCAGTTCCTCATGATATAGCATAGAAGCCGCACCATTAATTCCAATGCTGTTAGAAAGCATATACATAGTCCGTTCAGCTGGCATATCATCAATAAATTCATCAAACATTTCTTTTGACATGCCTTCATTTTGAAGTATCTCAAAAATCACATCATTCATATTCTTCATGACCGGTGGTAGCAGTTTTCTTGTATTTTCCATGGCTGCCGCATATAACTCATGTTCATACATATGAAACATTGATTCAGCTGAATGATTTGTAATTATATAACTCTTTATATCATCCTTTGTCATTTCCAGAATACAGCGATAAACAATGGACAAATCCTGGAATTTCCTGTGAGGAACATTCGCAAGCAGTTCTCTGTTCTGCTCTGTATTTACAAGTGTCATCACAACTTTATCTCGATCTGCTACTATGTTGTTAAGACCCGAAGGCAGGTTTTGATAAATACTTGCAATTTGGTCTGCTGCCGATTGCAGAACCTTCTCCAAATCCTTACTCCTCTGATAATCTTCATACATATGGTTCAGATAAATAGTTGGTACTGGATTCTGATGACTATTTTTATCCGGCGATAAAATATTCAGACCATCGAGTGTTGTGTTCACTTTAGTTACCAGAGACACTTCTACCGAATAATTTCTAAATTTCTCAGGCATATATAAGATTATCTGCTCTTTTGCTATTTCTTTAAACATTTCATAATTCATCATAATTTTTCTCCTTGTATTAGGTTTTCTGCATGAAAAAAGCCGGGTCTATTTAAACCTCGGCTTATATATCAACAATATTTTCTTTTAACATCTGTTTCACCTACCCTCGAGAGGATAGGCTTGTCTCCGTGAAATACCTGTTCCCCTTATTGGTAGACCATATACTATTCACAGGACATTTTTTAAGGACTATCCCGTATCCTATGCATGTTCCCTCCTAATTGCGTGCTGCTATCCCGACAAATGCAAAGACAATTCTTGTTACTAATGAAAACAGTAGTAGAAACAACTTCAATGCAGTTAGCGCAAGTTTAAACAAGAACAAGAATACTTGTAAAATCACTTTCAGCGCCATTAGAATTCCCATGCCAATCCTTCTTAAAATAGTTCCAACCATAGTGCTCCTCCTTATCCCCATTTGCTGACCAAATCAGCCATAAGGTTATCTTCTTCTATTTTTTCTGTGACAGCCTCTTGGACTGTTGAAGGAATACGAACCATCTGTCCACCAATAAGAGCCGTTCCAAGAATGCGAATCATTTCATCTTTCAAATCATCCCTAATTCTCTTCTTAGCTTCTTCCAGTTCCGTTCTGGTAATGACATGGTTCTCTTCCTGTTTCCGTTTTACGCCTTCATTTGTCAGATCACTTTCTTCAAAACTTTTTATATAAAAATCAACCGCATTTACCATAAACTCATTTATAGATTTATGAATACTGGGATTCAAGTCCTTGACTACCTGATGAACTCGTAAATGCTGCTCATTGCGAAGATTAAGACGCATACTATAATTACAAATATTATCCTTTGCCATCTACTTCACCTCTCTATCCGACCTTTTCCTTCTTACAATTTCTGGCCAAATACATTTTACCAAGGTATTCATAACCTTTTGCATTTGCCATTACATCCTCAATGTACTGAATATTTGTACCCTTTTGCTCGCAAAATACTTTCATAACCCTTGCTCCACCACCAACAAAAATAATCGCTGTGGTTTCAAGATTATATCCATGTTCCACCAAGGTTGAATATACTTGTTTTGCAAATTTCAATAGTTCTGCATCCATAATATCTACATATTTCTTTGGTAAACTGCTAATCCCCCTATGCATATACTCTTGAATATCGCTCTCGTCCATTTCCTTTCCCAACTGTCTCACGCATTGCTCGTTGATAGCCCTCATGCATTTAATCAAGCCAATCTTATGTATCGTGACACACTCGGCTTCATCGGGAGAATATTTTTTAATTGGCATGATATCCAACGTCCAACTTCCAATATCCACAATGACTACTCGCTCTGGAAGAGTTCGTATCCGATCGGCTACTGCAGCATAACACTGCGGGTACACAGAGACCCTAAAAATATGGATGTTGTATTTCTTTTTATCGTAACGGAAAGATACATCCGTATTCTTAGACAAATAATCTATAAAGGCTTGCTTCTCCGCTCCGAATTGCGTTAAGGGCAAACCCACTGATAAGAGGACATTCGCATTTCTCATGCCACGCCGTTCTAATTCCTTTGCTACAGAAGCCAACGTCAGAAGATAATAATTCTCATCATCTACTTTGGTATCTTTTACCTCCATCCTTTTTCCACCAACTTTGTAATATACCCCCTCATATTCCAATACATCTTCGAAAAATGCTGGTTCGGTAGTTATCTCTTTTACTCCGGCCGTAAATACTTTGCTTACTGTTTTCATATTTGACCAGCCATGATCAATCCCAATTACTTCAATATGGTTGTCCATTCTTTACTTTCTCCTTTTCACCTATTGTTTTCTTTCCCATAATCTTCTTCATACACGGGAAGCAATATCCTTCACTCTTTTTATAGGGACATTGATAGCAGATATGTGACTCATCTGGCACTTCCTGCTCCTTTACTACTGTTTCTTTTACACACTTCTTTAAAATGCATTGATGATTGTTCCCGTAAAAAAATTTACATTTCATACATTGTTCCAACTCCCGTTCCAGCTTTACCTCTATCACGGGTATTTCTTTATTTTCTACACTTTTCTTTGTTTTTGTATTAATTCCCATCCTGTTCACCAGCCCCTCTTGAAGTAGCTGTGCCCAGGGACTCATTTTCAACTTTATAGGTAAAAACTAAATTAACTCTTTCATGGTTAATCATGACTTTATTTCCCCCTCTTTTTCAGCAAAAAAAGGCAGGACTGAAGTCAGCTAACCAATGACCGCGCTTGTCCGTCACTAAGAGCTAATTTAGTCCTACCTAAATTTTGATACAATATTTCTTTTTTGGGTGTGATTCACATCCCTTCTTTAACAAGTTACCTCCTAAGTGCTATTTTCTCCTCTCCATGTAATCTTGTACATAGAACCAAATCAGCTCCAGCTTTATCATCGCTAAACCATGTCCAACTTTTCCGGGCAAAAAAAGTAAGACTAAGTCAGCAACACAAAGAACAGTACAAACTGCTACCAATACTTTGGTCAAAAGCTAATTTAGTCCTACCTAAACTACATTATTCTGTTGTTTTTTCCACTCATCGAAAGTCGGGGTGATTGGAAGTGTTAATGCTGTTAAGTAAATGCAAATTTTGCATCTTCGAGTATAAAATGGGCCCATCCTAACTCAAATTCACCAAATAATGGCTTTTTTTCGTAGGACTAAATCAGTGGGAACCCTTTTTGTTACTGGGTTCTTACTAACTTAACATTAGTATAACACGCTACCCTGTATCCATTACCGCCACCCCAATTTCGTTTCCATATATTCCACGGGAATGAGCCCATGATGTATGGATTAGCCTATTTACCCGTTCCATAAAAATTCCTTTTTATTTCATATATATGAAGCTTTTACAAACTTGCAACTTGGAAGGGTGCTAAATCCCAATGGCGGAGGGTGTCATAAAATCATCTGTCTTGACGATTTTATGACACCCTCTTTCTTGCTATATATAGATTTCTTTTTATATATAAATCAAATCTAAATATACATCCAACTGTCTTTCCTCTAATTCCCCAATTATTTCAATAAATGGATTCAAATTCCCCCTAATCCCATACTCCTCTAACGCATTATAGTATTCCAGTCTGCTTTCCTTTGCAATGGAAATTGGTAAAAAACCATTCCGCATTAATTGATAATTCATAATCAGCCTTGAAGTTCTTCCGTTTCCATCTACATATGGATGAATCCGAACAAATTCAGCATGAGTCCAAGCCGCCAGTTCAATAATATTTTCCTTTGACCGCTGAGGTAAATCTGTAAAGAAGTTTTTTATCTGAACATACATATCATTTCCACTTGGCGGAGTATGTCCAGCTCCACTGATTCTAACTTCCTGATTACGATAAATACCACCAATTATAATATTTTCCGTAAGGATTGCATGAATTTCTTTTACAATAGATTCATTTAAAGGTACTTCCTCTACAATACAATTTTTTACATATCGATAAGCCTTTTTATGGTTAACCACTTCATAAATCTCCCGCATATCTTTTCCACCGATAGAAATCCCGTCTTCCAAAACGACCTTCGTTTCCATCAAGGTAAGAGTATTCCCTTCAATCGCCGTAGAATTATGAGTAAAGTTAAGTTCAAAATCGCTTTCGTAGGAAGATAAGGTCAAGCTGTCTATCGTTCCCTTCCCTTCCACATATGCTTTTTTCTTTTTTAAGATTCTATCGTAATTCATAGGACACCTCTATTCTTTCTAAAGCTCTTTACCTCTTAAGCTAATGCTTTTGTTCATAATAGTATATACCGAAAAAAAATGCATATCAACATTTTTCTAAAGACCTATGGACAAATATAGGGCATGTTCTCGTTACCAAAATCCCCGGCCGGAAGCACTGTGTGGGATATTGTTTCGGATTGGAATTATTGATGTACTCTATTAGTTCAAAGCGTTACAACCATTCTTCTATTAGACTGAACATCTTCTTTCCAAGTCTAACTTCACTTTGATTATAAAAAACAGGTATTTTCAACACAAACTGTTTGAAAACACCTGTTCCTTTTCCTATTGTACTAAACCTTCTTAATCATATAAATTCTGTCTAATTTCCTGATCCTCAATATTTCCCGCAGTATACCACTGACATCCGGTATCAACATCCGTTACCGTTTCACCTTTTGCTGCTTTCACAGCTAACTGAACGGTCTGATATCCAATCTCAACGGGTGCCTGAGTTACCGCTCCAGCCAACTTTCCGGAACGAATGGCATCCATAATCATTGTACCAGAGTCAAACGCAACGCCAATCACATCTTTACCTAATCTGCCCAGGTTTTCATCACCTGTAATCAGACCTTCGCCTGTTTTTTGATTGGATGCAAAAATACAGATTGTGTCATCCTTATTAAGGATCGTCTGTGCATCGGTAGTCATTAGGGAAGCTTCCACCTTAGAAGGTACGGCAACATCCAAAATAACATCTGCAGAATCACCCTTTTCCGCTTTCGAATCAGTTACAAATTTATCATTTCCAGTAATGCATACAGTCTTTCCATCGGCCTGAATCAGCTCGGTGATTTTATCAATAAATCCAAGTCCACGGTTTACGATGGATTCTGAAGTTGCATCCTGATTTAACACACCAATACGTACGCTTCCAGAAGCACTTGCAATGATATCCTTTACTAAAGGATAGGTATTTTCAGCCGCTACTTCACCAGCTTTATAATTATCAGTCGCTGCGTTGGCAACAACAGAGCCTTCGGGAGCATTTGGTACACCAGAATCAAAACCGATAATTGGAATACCTGCGTCCTGTGAAGCCTTAATACTGTCATTTAACGCCGATACATCAAGAGCCGCCAAACCAATTGCAACTGGTCCCATCTGTACTGCATTATTCATCATTTGAACCTGCTGCGCAATATCGGACTCAGAATCTGGTCCCTGAAATTCAAGGTCAACATTTAATTCCTTCGCTGCCAACTGTGCCCCTTTTAATACCGCCTGCCAGTACTGGGACTGAAAACCTTTCGCAACCATATAAACAAGCACGTTTCCTTCCTGACTATCATTGGCAGCCGCCTCGGTATCACTGCCCTCCGCATTATTGCTTTCTGCATTGCTGCCCTCCGCAGCTGGTGCACTATTACTGTTATCCCCGTTTGTACTGCTTCCACACCCTGCCATCATGGATGTAATCATTGCTACACTTAGCAATAACCCTAATACTCTTTTTTTCATTTCTTGCTTCCTCCTTAAAATTTTAATATTTATGTAATTACCTTCCGGGATTACATTCTTAATTCTTTTTCCGATTTCTGTACACATCGGCAAATACGGCTACGATTAATACCAGACCGGTTGCCACCTGCTGATAATGGGTCTGAAGCCCAACAAATGGAAGTCCGGTTTTCAGTATGGAAATAATAAATACACCAATCATGGTTCCTGCTATGGTTCCAGTACCACCAGCCATAGAGGTTCCGCCGATTACTACACCTGCGATCGCATCCATTTCAAAGCCTGCACCACCACCAGGTAATAAGGTCGAATAAATGGTCGAGTATGCCAAACCGGCAATTCCTGCAAAGGTTCCACTGATTACGTAAGCCGTTATCAAGTATTTATCTACATTTACACCAGAAAGACGGGTTGCTTCTTTGTTGCTTCCAAGAGCCAGAATGTATCTTCCGGTTTTTGTTTTATTCATAACGATTGCCATAATAATTGCTGCTGCGATTAATAAAATGAATCCAGTTGGAATCAGCAGACCGCTCTCGGTCTTAATCTTAAAGATTGACCGATACCAGCCCTCCGGGTCAGAGCCTGATTTCCAGGTTACAGACTGGGCACCGGTTATAATGGAACCAATACCTTTGGATAGCATCATCGTTCCCAGGGTGGCAATAAAAGGGGGCAATCCCATTTTAGCAACCAGAATTCCATTTAAAACACCGAAAATAACTCCGATCATAATACAGATAATAATGACTAACCAGATGGGGTAACCTTTATTAATGCTTAAATATCCCGCAACCAGTCCAGACATGGTAAGTACCGTACCAATGGATAAATCGATTCCTCCAGTGGCAATTACAAAGCAAATACCAATTGCCATAAAGCCTATGTAATAAGATGCATCAAAGATATTTACCATAGTATTATAGGTGGCAAACCGAGGGTTCATAATGCCAAATACCGTGTAAAGCAAAATCAAAGCGAAAAGTGCTACCAATCTTTGGGTACCAACAGCCTTGACAATTGGATTATTTTTTAATTTGTCCATGTTTTTTCCTCTTTTCTTTATTGCCGATTGGCTAATTTCTTAAGGTTGCCGCCGTCATAATCTTTTCCTGGGTTGCATCCTCGATGGGGATTTCTTTGGTTATCCGACCTTCGCACATAACGATAACCCGATCACTCATCCGCAAAATTTCGGTCATCTCAGATGAAATCATAATAATGGATTTTCCCTGCTTCGCAAGCTCGTTCATCAAATGATAAATTTCACTTTTAGCACCCACATCAATACCCCTGGTCGGTTCATCAAATATGAGAATGTCACAGTTTCGGATCAGCCATTTAGCAATAACCACCTTTTGCTGATTACCACCGGAGAGATTGACTACCAACTGATCGACACCAGGCGTTTTCGTATTCAGAAGATCGACGTATTTCTGGGCATCCTTCTTTTCTTTTTCCTTGTCAACAAAAATCCCTTTCACATACTCAGCCAGACTGGCCATGGTGGAATTCTCCGCCACGGTCTTTTGTACCACCAGACCAAATCGCTTGCGATCCTCCGAAAGATAACCAATTCCTTGATTTACGGCGTCCTGTGTAGTTTTTATTACAACTTTCTTTCCATTTATATAGATTGCACCGCTTGCCTTTTCGTCTGCGCCAAAAATAGCTCGGGCCGTTTCCGTTCTGCCAGCACCCATAAGTCCGGAAAAACCAAGTATTTCACCTCTTTTTAATTCGAAGCTGACATTCTTAACCATTTTTCCAGCGTTTAGATTTTCAACCTTTAATACAACTGGTGCATCCTTTGGCACGTTGCTGCACTCCTTGGGATCTTCATAAATCACCCGGCCAACCATCATATTGATAATGTCATCCTTGGTACAATCTTTTGAAATCAAAGTGCCAATGTAAGCGCCATCCCGCATAACCGTTACCCGATCCGTGATTACCTTGATTTCGTCCATCCGATGGGAAATATAGATGATTCCCATTCCTTTGGAGCGTAAATCCCGGATGATTTTAAACAACTCTTCAATTTCCGACTCCGTTAAGGCTGCAGATGGCTCATCAAATACAATTAATTTTGCCTCTCTGGAAATTGCCTTGGCAATTTCACACATCTGCTGTCTTCCTACTGTCAGGTTTCCCATGGTTTCTGTTGGGTCAATCTTGATATTCAAACGCTCAAAAAGCTTGATTGCTTCTTTGTTCATGACGGAGTCATTTATTAATTTACCTGCCATCATCTCCCGACCAATAAAAATATTTTGCGCCACGGTAAGATGATTCATCATGTTAAGCTCCTGATGCACAATGGCAATTCCCGCATCCTGCGCTTCTTTGGGGGTGTTAAATTCAACTTCCTCCCCTTCAAATTCGATGGCACCAGAATCCTTTGCGTAAATTCCGGTCAGAATTTTCATCAGGGTCGATTTGCCTGCCCCATTCTCACCCATCAGTGCATGCACCTCACCTTTGTTTACCTCCAGGTCTACCTGATTTAAGGCATGCACTCCCGAAAAGGATTTGTCAATCCCTTTCATTTTCAGCATTACATTACTCACATTCTCACCTTCCCTTTCGGTTTTGGAGCGAACCGTTTCGCTCTTTCTGATTAAAAGTATAGCTCTTTTTCAGCTTAATAAAAGCGAATATTTTACATAAAAAAAAGAATATTTTACTTTTTACCGTAAAATATTCCTTTATTATTATTGGAATTCTTAAAATGGAAAGAGCAGCTTCTGGTTTTCATTCCGATAAATATTATCTACTGTAATAATTTCCATTTCGCTAAAAATGTTTTTTTCCACCTTCTGCCCTTGGCCTGCTTCCACCGCCTTTTGAATCCCCAAATAGCCCATGTTAAACGGCTTTTGTACAATCAACGTATCAATAATTCCCTCTTCCAGATACTGGATTCCCTCCAAATCATTGTCAAAGCCTACAATATTGACTTTTTGCGGCAGCTTCAGCTCTTTTATTGCCCTGGCGACACCCACTGTAGAGTATAGGTTCAAGCCAACAATCAGATTCGTTTCCGGTTTTTCCTCCATCAGCTTCATGGTCAGGGCATAGGCCTGGTCATAATCAGAGTTGCAGTACAAAATGGTTTCAATTCTACTGGCTTCCTCGCCCAGACCCTTGCGGACCCCTTCTTCCCGTTCCATTGCTGTAGAAGCCTCTTTCATATAAGACATAATGGCTATTTTGGTATTGTCCCGGATATAATCCCTCATTTTAATTCCCAGCTCAAGCCCGGCTTTTCCATTGTCGGTTCCGATGTAGCTTTCTTGGATATCTTCATTCAGCTTAGAATCAATCAGAATCAATGAAATGCCAGCTTCCTTTACTTGCTTAACCGTTTCTGTCATCTCTTCATACTGAATGGGTGCCAGCGCAATTACATCTGGCTTCAGGCGAATAGCCTCCTCCAGATATGCTATCTGCTTTTCAAAATCGCTTTCCGTATCTGGTGCCATGATTGTCAAGTCCGCCTGATACTCTTTGGCCGCACTTTTTGCTCCCGAAATCATAGACATCCAGAAATTGTTGGATGGGTCCTGGGCTTTTGGGATAAAAATAATTTTCACAGTCTTCTCCTGCTTAAATTCATCCAGACTGAATATTGTAATCCCCAGTAGGAGAATGGAAAGCAAAACAAAAATAAACCACAGTCCTTTTTTCTTCTTATTCATATAAGCTCCTGTCTGTGCGTGGTATCTTTCACTCTTCTGATGTCTGATATGGTATGGTTACCGTTACCGTCGTTCCAATATCCTTTTCGCTTTCTACATGAATCCCATATTCTACACCATAATACAGTTGAATGCGATCACGGATGTTGGCCATACCAATGCCATTATGACGGTTTTCGGAACCTGATTTGGGATAAAATATGGTTCTCAGCGTTTCATCATCCATCCCCACACCATCATCCATTACCTTCAAAATAACCTTATCATCCTTCAAATATCCTGTGATTTTTATGTTCCCCTGTCCAGCTTTGTATTTCAAACCATGATAGAGTGCATTTTCTACCAACGGCTGCAGCACCAGCTTGACAATCAGGCAGTTCATTATATCCTCATTCACTTGAATATCAAACAAAACCTTATCTTTATACCGCATCTGCTGAATTAATAGATAATTTCTGGTATACTCCAGTTCCTTCCATACGGTAACATAAATGCTTGCGTTTCCTATGGCCTGTCGGAAAAACTTTGCCAGTACAGAAGTCATCTGCACGGCATCTGCCAAATCATTGGTTTCAATCATCCAGATTATGGAATCCAGCGTATTATATAAAAAGTGAGGATTTATCTGGGATTGCAGTGCCTTAAGCTCACTTTTTCGTTTTTCAGCCTGCTCCTTTATGTTCTTTTTCATGAGCTCGTCAATATGCTCCGTCATTCGGTTGAAGGAACGGTTGAGACTGGCAATTTCGTTTTCTCCTCCAGAATCAATATGCACAGGTTGGAAATTGCCTTCCTGTACCTCTTTCATGGCCATCTGTAACTGTTTTATCGGTCTGGTAATCTCGCCGGATAAAAGATATGCCATAATACTGGACAATGAAATCAGAGCAAGGGCAATTCCAATGTACATGGCCCTTACGGTTTTTTCATTTTTAACTAACTCAGATGTATACACCACTCCTACGATTGTCCAACCTGTTTTATAAGAATGAAAGGGTGTATATATTTTATTTTCTTTTGTTTCGTTCCGATAGGATACGCTTTTCTTACTGCTGACAATTTCCTGCAACAGCTCTTTTTTTACACCACTGAGAATTAACTGCTGCTGTGGGTGATATACAATTTCGCCCTTTTGATCCAAAATATATACATAGCCCTTATTTCCCAATTGGATGGCTTCACATAAATCATTGATGACATCATAATTTAGGTCTATGAGCAGAAGTCCTTCTACTTCCCCATTTAGAGGATTTACAATTCCCCGGCTTAGGGTAACTACCCATTTATAATCATCCTTTACCATGTTCTGCACATGAGAAGAAGAGATTACGATATCCGTCCCGGCATTCTTTGCATTCCAGTACCATTCCTTATTTGTCAGATAAGCCTTGGTATTTATATTCCGGCCGCCATCATTAATAAAGTACCTGCCGTTATTTCCCACCACAATTATATTGTAAATGTCCTTCCGCATCTGAAGAATGGTTTGAAACTGTTCTTTTAAGTCCTTTTCATTTTCAACTCCGCTATTCGTAAACAGATAATTTTTCATATCACTGTTGCTGATAATTACCTGTGAGATGTTTTCCATATAATCAATATAATTTTCAATGTTAATATTGACCTGTTCAATCAGTCTCCAGCTGTTTTCCTCTGAATTTTCCATCAGATTGTCTTTGGTATACTTGATGGAAAAGAACATAAAAATGGTTACTGTCAGTAATACCAGGCTGGTTATATATAAAATCATATTGGTACGGATGCTTTTAAATCGGGCTCTGATCTTCATACTAAACTCCAGTCTGTGCGCTTTAGCGCACATTTATATCAAAGATGCGGAAATACTTTTACGCTTACTCCTGTCCGTGCATTTTGGTTCACATTTAAATCACGGTATGATCATTTATTTTCACTTATTTCCCCGGACTCTTTATGGATTTTACATATTCTCTAGGCGTCATTCCCATCATTTTTTTGAAGGTTGCACTAAAATAATTGGGATCGGTGTAGCCACACTTTTCTGCTATTTCATAAGTCTTCATCGAAGTGTTATGTAACAGCTCCAAAGCCTTTTCCATCCTCTTTTTTGTCAAAGCCTCAACAAAGGTCATCCCCGTATAGCTTTTAAACGCCGAGCTGAAATAGCTTACACTGATTGCCAGTTTCTCGCACATTACCTGCAGCGTAAGGTTACTATCAAAGAAGTATTCCGCCAGATACTCCATAGCAAGGGCTGCCTGCTGTTTTCCGTAGGTTCCCCTGTTTCGGTTCATCGTTTCCATCGCTGTGGTAAAAAAATCCAGTACTCTTTCTTCCATTTGGGATAAAAAGCGGCATTCAAACAGACCGGAAAGCACCTCCTGCTCTTTTCGAAACAGAGAATCGTCCGCAATATTAAGGCTCTCCAGAGAATTCATTACAGCCAGTATCATACTTTGATATAAGACAATGACCCGGTTCTTTTCAATCCACTTTTCTCGGCATTCCTGACTGATGAGGTCCATATCATGTTTGATATCTTCCAACAAATTGCTTTGTACTGCAAGGACAAACCTTTTTTCCCGCTCATTTTGCTCAAATCTCCGGTCACCTTCCATCCTTGCTTTTTGATATCCTTCCCACTGGTACAGATTGAATTCGATTTCAAGGTAAGCATATTCTTTCACTTCCATTGCCTTTTCGAAGGAAATATTAATGTCACTTAGCCTGGATACGCATACGCCAAGCAGAAAAAAGGACTCCCGTCCC
Organism: Acetivibrio sp.; assembly: GCA_031553075.1. Classification (GTDB taxonomy): domain Bacteria; phylum Bacillota; class Clostridia; order Lachnospirales; family Lachnospiraceae; genus DIGJ01. The sequence goes on along the minus strand of JAVBLX010000154.1, from coordinate 27,632 downwards.
TCCACTTCCTTCACAAGTTCCATCATCCTCATGCAAACAAGCACTATTTCTTTTTTTACCTGCACGCTATTTTCTTTCTTTAAAAAAACAACAAAATCCTCTTCTATCCCTAGGAAAATCCTAACATCCTTTGAAAATTCATTGTGAAATACCTTCAGTAAATCATTTCGTTCCTGTTTATCTAGCCCGCTATGAGAGTACAATACCGCTGCACAATAACTTCCCCCGGAAAAATCCAATTGAAACTCCTTTTGCTTTTCCGCCAGCACAGCGGCTTCAATCTTTCCCATCATCAGATCAATGAGAAACTGATTTTTTAAAACCGTGTAGCTGTCTTCATAATAAGTTCTCATCTGCAGGCTTTCGCTTTCCTCATCCAGAACGGTTTTTACTTCCTTTAGACTGTTTACCAGCTCGGCCACGGTTATGGGTTTTAACACATAGGAAAAAGCATGATATTCCAATGCCTTTTTTGCATAATCGAATTCATCATAGCCCGTTATAATCACTACCTTGGTTTTTCTGGCAAACTCGTAGACATATCTGGCAAGCTCCAGACCGTCTACATAGGGCATACAGATATCGGTTAAGATTAAATCAACCGGCTCCTTTTCAATGAATGAAATAGCTTCCTGCCCGTTTTCACAGGTTCCTGCCAAATGATAACCTAATTCCTCCCAGGGCATTCTCTGTGAAATTTTATTGCGAATCAGTATTTCGTCATCTACCAACAATACCTTATACATAAACCCTCCACTTTATCCGTTTAACCTTCTGATGGATTCTCCTTCCATCAGTTGAGTACTTAAAATCATCGCAGACTTCGGTTCCTTCTCTTTTTCTGCCAATCGTTTTAACATAATTTCCGCTGCATTTTCCGCAATTAATTCCATCGGCTGAGAAACCATCCATAGCTTGGGCTTTACAATCTGGGCTAAAATCATATTATCAAAACCAATTATGGACAGTTCTTCTGGAAAGCTAACTCCAATTTCATTCATTGCAATAATGGCTCCTAAGGTGATTTCATAGTTACTGAGAAAGACCGCCGTAGGTCTGTTCTCCAACATAAGGAGCTTCTTCATGGCATCATATCCATGCTCCACAGAAAGATCACCTTTTAATATATGAGCTTCGTTTATTTCTATGTAAGACTGTTTCAGGGCATTTTCATAGCCATGTAAACGCTGGACAGCCGTAAAAGAACTGTCATCACCACAAATTATGCCAATCTCTTTATGACCGTATTCGATTAGTTTTTCAACCGCCTCCCGAGCTGCCTTTTCATTATCCACAATGACACTGTCAAACACTCCCTGTTTAAAAATGCGGTCTACTAATACGACTGGTATCTCTTTTTCTAATGCAGGGGATAAAAACTTTGCACTTTTTCCAGTGGGGAAAATAATAATCCCCTCTACCTGCTTACCTAATAAGAATGTTATCAGTTCTTTTTCCAATTTAGGATTTCCCCGGCTATCGCAGATAAACATACCATATCCGTGCTGCCGGAGAATGTCTTCTATGTTTGATATGATCGTTCCGGCAAAATAATTATTTAAGTCATGGATTAAGAGACCTACCATGTTTGATTTTTTCGTTTTTAAACCTCTTGCTACCTGATTTACTTCATAGTGCAGGGCTTCAATGGCGTTGCCGATTGCCTCCCGGTTTTCTGGCAAAACATTGCCACCATTTAAGTACTTTGATATGGTTGATAATGATAAGCCGGTTATTTTTTGAATATCTCTTACTGTTCCACCCATTTCTTTTCCTCCCACAGCGAACCGTTTCGCTCTTATTATAATATAAAACTGACAAAATGTATATAGTTAGCATACCAAAAGAGACGAGCAGTCTACGTGGAATGACTGTCGTCTCTTCAATGTGCATTGCTATCTTTTAAAGTGGAACGGGTTCTTTCATACTCAAATCACACCTTTTTTCAAAATAACATTCGCATACAATTCCTTTTCACCGGTCATAATTACAACACTGGAATTATTCTTGGTTTTATCATAAAATTCCCATTTGTCTATCTCTTCAAAACAAACAGCACCCCGGTCATCATGCTTTGATACAATTTCTTTATACTTATCCCAGATAGTTGGCACAACATTATCACCTGGTACTACCCCCATCAGGGTAACCGGACGCTCTACATATGTATCCAGTGGAAACAATTGTAAAATAGCATCCAATACTTCAGGCACTCCATGTCCATCCAGGCGAATCACTTTTTTCCCATAGGTATGTCCGGGAAAGTTTCCATCCCCTATAGTAAGTTCATCCGTATGTCCCATTTCACATAATATTTTTAATAACTCAGGACTAATTATAGCAGGTATTCCTTTTAACATTTAAAACTCCTTTCTGGATTCCCATTTCGAAATGAAAGTATCTGTTATTTCACAATATACCCATCTTCATCCCATAAATCATGCCAGTCCTTTGCACCTTCCCAAAGAAATACCTGTCCTTTTACCAGACGGTTATTTCTTTCCAGAGTAGCAATTCTTGCCATTTCTTCTTCCGTCAGCGGATCTTCTGTCATGCATTTCAAATTGCTGACATATTCCACCTCATGTACCGAGAAAGGGATCGGAATCTGTTTTCTCTGATGCGCCCATTTCAATGCAATTACCGCTGGATGTACGCCATGAGCGGCGGCAATTTCTTTCATTTCCGGTGTTTGAAGGTCAGCAACATCTTCCGGGCACATATCCCGTTCCGGACGCTGTGGTGATCCAAGAGGCATAAAACCAATTGGCTGAATTTCATGGTCAACCAGATAATCGAAAAGCTCCTGCTGCTGGAAGCAAGGATGAAGCTCCATTTCACAAGCCACTGGCTTGATTTTCATCATTGGCAGCACCGCCTCCAGTTTTGGAATGGTCATATTGGAGATACCAATGTTTCGTATCCATCCTTTTGCCACTAATTCTTCACATTGACGGTATGTCTTGATAAATGCCTCAGGACTAAATGGCTTGGAATCCGGGTTACGTGAATCTACATCGCATCCTGGTGCATGATAATTTGGGAAAGGCCAGTGGATAAAATACAGATCCACATAATCGCATTGTAAATCCTCAATACTTTTTTTACAAGCTTCTTCTACTTTATCATGCATATCATTCCATACCTTGGTCATGATGAAAAGCTCTTTTCGTTCCACAACACCTTCGTCAAAGGCTGCTTTAAATACGTTTCCAATCTGGTCTTCATTGGCATAGCAGGCAGCACAGTCAAACATCCGGTATCCACAGCGAATAGCACCTGCAACGGCATCTGACACCTGCTCAGATGTAAATCGGTCGGAACCAAAGGTTCCCATTCCAACACATGGGATTTCCTCTCCGGTATATAATTTCATTTTTGGCACTACATTTGGATTAATAAATTCGCTCATTTTTTCCTCTTTTCTGCGCTGCTTTTTATTAGATTCAAACTTATGAAGCAGCCGCAGACATAAGCTTGATTAATTTTGTTTCACTCTGCTATTACCCTTTATTAATAATTGATATGGTATAACTCAATTCCTTTGATTGCCCTGGCTCTGCAAACAGTACGTTTCTCTTGTGTTCTAACACATCATCCTCATCGCTGCAGGTTGATAATCCGGTCCAAGGCTCGATGGCAAGAAAAGACCCCTTATTTGCCGATGACCATAAAACCAGATATGGAAAATCAGTAAATTCCACCTGGACCCCTTGCCCGCTTTTTTTGTGGCAAAGCTTCACCTTTTTGGATTTCAACTGGTCTAATATGATTCCGTCCTTTTCAAACAAAGAATGGTTAAGGGAAAGAGTGCTTTCCCCCTTAAGGAATGGTACTCTATGTTCCATATCAATTAATCCAGTTTCCGTAACAGGTGTTGGAACCGTACCTTCTTCTTCCTTTTCAAATTGAACCTGATAATCCTCATAGCTTTCCCCTTCCTCAAGTGGGCAGCAAAAGCCTGGATGTCCACCAATGAAAAATGGCATTTTATCAGCAGCTTCGTTTTTAACCATGTAGGTTACCAGTATCTGGCTTTCCACCAGTTGATAATGAATACTAAGCTGAAATGGATAGGGGTACATCGTCATCATTTTTTCATTACTGCGAATTGCAAAACAAATACTGTCTTCCTCCAACGATTCAAGCTGAAACGCTTCTTTTCGAACAATTCCATGCCGTGGCATATTTACTTCTTTTCCATCTGCGGTAACCCCTTTATCCTCCCGCAAGCTGCCACAAATAGGAAATAACACGGGTGCCTGACCGCTCCAATATTCAGGATTTCCCTGCCATAAATATTCGGTTCCTTCCTTGTCTTTTATGGAGGTCAATGCTCCACCAAGGGTGGAAAATTGAACACATAAATCATTATTTTTTAGTGTATAATTCATAGCCGTACCTTTCTGCTGTTCCTGCCTATACTAGTGTACTGTATCATTCATAATTAGTTAAACAGCACTGCCTATTTTGTCATCTGCCGCGTTGTCATCAGTCAGCGTAGCCCACTACGCCTCCATCTTCCGCCTTGCAGCTGACAAAATATTCAGCACTGTTTAGCTAAAGATGAATGATACAGCACACTAGCTCAACTTAATTACTTCAATTTGCGGAAGTAACCGTTCCATATCTTCCATGGTAAAAAATCCGGTTTCTTTTCTAAGTGCTGCTGCGGAGGATATAGCACTGGCTTTTCGTAAGATTTCTGCTGCCGGCAGTGCTTCACTGATTCCCAGGGCAAAGCCTGCTATCATAGAATCACCACAGCCTACGGTATTGACCGTCTGAATATCGGGTACCACTGCACGGTAAGTACCCTCCCTGCACACCAGTATGGAACCGTCTGCACCAAGAGAGACCGCTACCAGTTCAACCCCTTTTTTATGTATTTCCTGAGCAGCTTCTATCATCTCTTCCAAATTGCTACAATCTTTTCCCGTCAGCATTTTGATTTCGTCTGAATTTGGTTTAATCATGGTAGGACAAGCCTCAATTCCCATTTCCAGCAATTTTCCGCTGGTATCCAGAATTACCTTTTTGCCTGCTTCCCTGACAATCCTTACCAATTGCTGATATGCTCTTCCATCCAGACCTTTCGGAACACTTCCCGACATGGCAACCACATCAGCCTCCTGTAGAAGATCCTTAAATTTTGTAACAAATCCAGCAAACTCTTCCTGAGATACGGTGAAGCCAGGTTCTAAAAATTCTGTTTGGTTTTTATTCTTTTCGTCCCAAATATTAATGCAGGAACGACTTTCCGCTGCCAAGTGATAAAAGGCACTTTCTACCTGAAATGCTTTCAGAGAATCCTCAATATATCTGCCCGCATGACCTCCCACAAATCCAGTTGCAACCACGTGCCCCCCGGCAATGGCAGCCGGTTTTGAAACGTTCAGCCCTTTTCCGCCAGGTGTATATGCACATTCCTTGACTCGATTTACTTCTCCAATTTGAAAACCATCTACCACATATCGCTTATCAATTGCCGCATTTAATGTTACTGTCAGAATCATGTTTTACCTCTTTTCTGCGCTGCCCTCTGCGCCTAATCCTCATTCATCAGCAGGATTTTTCCTTGCACCAATCCTGGCGTCTTAAACATTTGAAAAGCTTCCTGTGCCTGGTTCATAGGCATTCTTTTATAAATAAAACCTTCATCAAATTTTAATTGTCCAGTTGCAAAATAATGGGCAGTCAGACTCCACTCCTCACCTGGAAATGGTGCACTATAAGACATCCATGAACCGGTCAGCTTAAATTCTTTTCGATTCATATTCTCCCACATGGCAGGGGTAAAGGACAAATCCACATGAGGGGTTCCAATAAAGCATACTTTAGCTTTATTGCCTGTCAGCTCAAAAGCCATATGCATGGTGGTTACCTGACCTGCTGTTTCAAATACATAGCCATAGCCCTTTCCACCTGTCAGCGCCTTCGCCGTTTCCAGATAATCGTCCTGGGTTGTATTAATTGTCGCATCCGCTCCCAATCGCTTCGCCAATGCAAGCCGCTCATCGCTGATGTCAAAAACCACCACCTTTTTTGAGCCAAAGATCTTTGCCCACTGCATGGTAAACATACCAATGGTGCCTCCGCCTAAAATGGCTACATATTCGCCTCCCTGATAATCATTCTGAACCAGACCATGGAGGGCTACGGTAGAAGGTTCAAACATCGCCCCCTGCTCGTAAGAAATACTTTTGTCAAATACCACTGCGTTGTCCTGTGGAATTACTACATAGTCTGCGTTGCTGCCCTGTTCTCTGGATCCAATAAAGCTGTATTTTTTGCAAAGAGAGAAGTTTCCATTCTGGCAATCATCACATTTCATGCAAGGAAGCAGGGGAGCACCAGAAACCCGATCACCAATTGCTACCTTATTAACGCCTTCTCCTATCTCCACTACATCTCCAGAAAATTCATGTCCCAGAACAATCGGGTAAAAATGTACTCCATTATGCAGTACCCTCGGAATATCAGAACCACATATTCCGGAGGCCTTTACCTTTATTTTAACCAGTCCGGGACCAACGGAAGGCTCCTTATATTCCAGATATTGAACATCTTCATTTCCACATACTACTGCTGCTTTCATTCTTTTACTGCTCCTTCCTGTTTCATTACTTCTTTTAGGTTTTCATATAATTTCAAATAAATTTCATAATTTCTTTGATATATTTCATGGTTTGCTTTATTTGGCACATGCTGCCGCTTGTTAACTACTGTAAGTGACACGGCTTCTTCAAAGCTCTCATAGACACCAACTCCCACGCCGGCGAGAATTGCTGCGCCCAAGGTTGATGCCGTATCAGAGGCTGGAACGGTAATTGGTTTTCCGGTTACATCCGCTTTAATCTGAGTCCAAAGATATGAATTTGCCGAACCACCCATAGCGCGCAATGTATCTACCTTTGCTCCTGCTTTTTGAGCCGTTTCCAGATTATGTCTCAGGGAAAACGCAACCCCTTCCATAGCTCCTCGGATAAAATGTCCCTTCGTCTTACTAAAATCAAGTCCATAATAAACTCCCTTTGCTTTGGAATCCCAGATCGGAGAACGCTCCCCTGCCATATAAGGCAGAAAAACCATTCCATCACTTCCAGCTTCCACTTTTTCAGCTAATTCATTAAATAACTCCAGAGAGCTTTTCCCTTTTCGTTTGCCTTCTTCTCTTTCGTAATCTGCAAACTCCTGTTCCAGCCACCGCATCACGCCGCCACCTCCGGTGGTACCACCCTGGAGCAGCCATCGATCTGGTATTACATGAAAACCCAGAATCAGATTCTTATCTGCCTTATAGCTGTCAATGCATATACTCATTCCTCCTGCTTGACCGCCCTGCTCCTGTGTTTCTCCTGAATGAATAACCCCTGCTCCCAAGGTTCCACAGGCCGCATCCAGTCCACCTGCTACTACCGGCGTTCCTTCTAAAAGACCAGATTCTTCCGCGGCTTTCCTTGTCACTGTACCAATCACCTCATGGCAAGGATAGATTTCAGGCAACATTTCTGGAGAAATCCCCAGTTTTTCACACATTTCATTGTTCCAAGTACCTGTATGCATATCGAAGCAATGCAAGCCATATCCTTGTGACAAATCCTGTGTTATTTTATCGGTCAGCTTAAATGCAAGATAGCTGTTTGACTGAAGAATTTTATGTATTCTCTTGTATAATTCAGGCATATTTCTTTTGTACCAGATAATTTTAGCTGTGGTGTATGCTGGCTGCAGAGAATTTCCAGACAGCTGAAATATCATATCTTCACCAATGGCTGTATTCAATTCCTTACAAATGTCTTCTGCCCTTGTATCCATCCAAATAGGCGTATTGGTTAAAACTGCTCCTTCTTTGTCTACGGCAATTGCCGACCAGCTTTGTCCATCAATTCCAATTCCGGCAATTTCATCTGCCTTTACAGTCAGAGTTGATAATATTGTCTTTATTGCTCCGCAAACTGCTCTCCACCATTCCTCTGGATTTTGTTCCGCCCAGCCAGGTTTCGGATAATAAACTGGATAGTTACCATTGGCTGATGCAATTACTTTTCCTGTCTTGTCAAATACTGCTACCTTACAGGCGCTGGTACCAATATCAATTCCCAATAAGTAGGGTTTCATCCGACCTTTCCTCCATTAAAAGACAAATAATTGTTCTGTGAATCCTTTGCTTTATTCTCACACCCACAAACCTTCATACGATTTATTACTAACTGTTTTACCGCTTCCATTCCTGCTTCTCCCATTTTTTTAGGATCAACAATACTTGGATTTTCTGCAATTATTTTCTTTCCTGCTTCTGTATATGCAACTCTAAGTTCTGTTGCAAAATTAACTTTGGCAATTCCTCTCGCAATACACTCTTTTACATCATCATCGCTAAGCCCAGAAGCTCCATGCAACACCAACGGGATAGACACTTTCTTTCTAATCTCTGATACCCGTTCTTTATCTAAGACTGGTTCCTTTTCATAAAATCCATGAGCCGTACCAATTGCTATGGCAAGACTGGATACCCCTGTTCTGCTAACAAATTCTTCGGCCTCTGAAGGATCTGTATTGGTATCTCCATCACTTTCCAGGTCATCCTCTTTACCGCCTACCTTGCCAAGCTCTGCCTCTACTGGTATTTCACATGCTTTGGCAAAGTCCACTACTCTTCTGGTCAGGGCAATGTTGTCTTCAAACGTTTCATGAGAGCCATCAATCATAACCGAAGTATATCCTGCATGGATTGCCTGCGCTGCTAATTCAAAGCTGCTGCCATGATCCAAATGGATACAAATTGGAACGGTCGCTTTCTCTGCTTCTGCTGCCGCCATGGCCTGGTAGGTTGACAGTGCTCCATACCGAACCGTTGATGGTGTTGTTTGCAGCATAACCGGAGCCCTAAGCTCTTCTGCTGCCCCAATTACCGCCTTTACCATTTCCATGTTCTCCACATTAAAGGCCCCTACTGCATACCCGCCTTTCTGTGCACTCAATAACATTTGTTCTGATGTAACCAATGACATATGTTTATCCTCCTCCAAAGTTTTTGTTCTATCTGATACTAATTATAGCGTGGATAAAAGAAAAAATTAGGGGCTATTCAGACAGGAGAAAATAATATATGTCGTGTTATCGAACATTTCTTGACTTCACTTTCCGGGATTGGTAAACTGACTTTATATTAGACTTAGATAAACTTTGAAAGGGATGAACGGGATGCGAACAGTATATACAGATTTAAATATAAAAACGACTTTAGACGATACCACTTTTCTTGTTTTGAATATTGTTTTTGAACGATTTCTTCATTCCATGCCCAAACACAGCCATGGCAATAACAGCTATGAGATTCACTATATCCCCTATGGTCATGGAACAGTGAATATCAATAACCAAGTTTATGATATTATGCCAAATACCCTTTATATGACTGGTCCCCATGTAGAGCATGAGCAGATTCCGATACAAAATGACCCAATGGCAGAGTATTGCATCTACTTTAAGGTTCAGCAAAACACACCTCATTTATCCCAAAATCCGGATACCATTGCCTACAAATTTCAAAAGACTTTTTTTTGGATGGGACAGGATTCTCAGGAAATGTATCCTCTTATGCAGCAGATTTTTTATGAATTAGAGCATAAGTATACTGGTTATATGATTCAGGTAGAGTCACTATTGCAACAGTGTATTGTTAAAATGGTACGAAACTATGAAAACAAACGTCCCTCCAAGCTTCACTTTTCTCCCTCTAATCTGGTGGACAGTAAATATTTAGTTGTAGAAGAATGTTTTCTTTATGAGTATGAAACGATTACACTAGAAAATCTCTCTCAAAGATTGGGCTTAAGTATTCGTCAAACAGAACGCTTTTTAAAAGATTATTATGGCAAAACATTTCTTCAGAAAAAGACAGATGCCAAAATGTCTATGGCAAAGATATATCTTAATGACAAGAATATGAATATTTCTGAAATAGCTGACTGTTTGAATTATTCTTCCATACAGCATTTTTCTTATGCCTTTAAGCAGTATTATGGAATCACAGCCAGTGAATATCGTAAAACAAAGTAATTTAATAGTAAATTGTTCTTGTATATGCTGCTTTTATACTTCAAGGGGCTTTCCCAGCTGGAAGCCCCTTGATTTTCATTGGTTTGGATTGCTTTGGATTGCTCCTGCACCATGATAAGATGTATTTTTTGGGTCGTGAATTTCTTTTTTGCACAATGTCATTAATTACATTTATTTTTCAAAAACCGAAGAACATATAATTTCCATATTACCCTGCAAATGAAATTCTCCATAGTGATAAGGTATAATAAAATGGCTGCCTTTTTTTATCTTGATACCATCGATCATACCACTTCCATCAATGACACTCACAATCAAAAAAGGAGCATCCTGCTTTATGTTCTTACTTTCATTTATTTTAATTTGCTTTACCGTATAATAAGGACAGGAAACCAACTCCGCTTCCCCCTGGACTCCCATCTGGTCTGCACTACCTTTTTGAGATATATCCGTCTCATAAGGAACCTGAATAACTGCCTTACTCTTTTCTACATGAAGCTCTCTTGGTTTTCCGTCACTAAGTCGATTATAGTCATAGACCCGATAGGTAACATCGCTGTTTTGCTGAATCTCCAGTATCCGTGTTCCACCTTTAATCGCATGAACGGTACCCGGATTAATCTGAAAAAAATCACCTTTTTTAATCGGCTGTGTCCGAATTAATTCATCCCACCTGCCTTCATCAATCATGGTGCACAGTTCTTCATGAGTACTGGCATTATGGCCAATCACAATATCGGTCCCAGCTTCGCAATCTAGGATATACCAACATTCTGTTTTGCCCAGAGAACCATTTTCCTGCATCATAGCGTAAGCATCATCCGGATGAACCTGAATGCTTAAATCATCCTTTGCATCTATAATTTTAACCAATAAAGGAAATTTATCTCCTTCCAGATTTCCAAACAACTCTCGGTGTTCTTTCCACAACTGTGACAGCGACATCCCTTCAAACTGACCGGAGGCAATCATACAGTCACCATTTTCATGTGCACTGACTGCCCAACACTCTCCGGTATGCTCACCTGGAATGTCATACCCAAATTCCTCTCTCATGCGATTTCCACCCCAGATCATTTCTTTAAAAACGGGTTTTAAAAATATAATTTCCTGTTTCATCTTTGCTCCCATCTGCCCACCTCGGCGGGCGTATAAATAAGGGGGGTTGAAAATGATTCTATCAACTCTCCTTCTATATACATTTAATTATCATACTGTCGGTCTCTCACGTAATATTTGATTCTATCAATAACTTTTTTTGTGTCAATGGGTTTCGCAATATGATCATTCATCCCTGCCTCCAGGCACTGATTTATATCCTCCTGAAAGGCATTTGCTGTCATTGCAACAATCGGTATTATTTTTGCTTTTGGATGTTCATAGCTGCGAATGGCACGGGTTGCCTCATATCCGCTCATAACCGGCATCTGGATATCCATTATAATAATATCATATTTCTCCGGATTTGCACAAAACATATCCAATGCAATTTTTCCATCTGATGCTATATCAATCTGAATCCCTGTATGTTCTAATAGGGTTGTGAAAAGCATGGCATTGATATCAATATCCTCTGCCAAAAGCATATGAACATCTGCGAACATAACTTCTTCAGCCATTTCCCCAGCATTCTCTTCCCGATGACTTATCTTCTCAATCAAATCGAAAACAACTGAACTAAAAAGCGGCTTTTGTATATAATGACCTGCCCGGTATCTATCATAATCATTTGCCAGATTTTCTGTTGCTACACAGCTGGTTATGATAATGCGCCGATCTTTTTCCGCCTGGGAAATCATCTCCGGGTATCCTTCCGATATCCCTTCTGCATCCATGGTAGAATCAAAAAAAATCAGTTCATAGAATGCTTCCTCATCAAAACTTTCATTGGCTGAGGTACTATAACGTAACCCAAATCGTTCCTTTAACACCTGAAAGGTATCCAGTATCTGTAAATCATCCGTAAACACCCGTGCCCACACAGGAGCAAACAGTTCTCTAAGCTCTTGATAGCGTTCCTCACTTTTTTCTTCATTAAACTGAAGTGTCATGGTAACTTTAAAAACAGATCCCTTCCCATATTCCGATTGGGCCGTCAGCGTTCCTCCCATAAGCTCCACGAGATTACGGCTGATTGGCAACCCCAGACCGGTTCCGCCATACTTCCGGCTGATACTTCCATCTGCCTGTTCAAAGGATTCAAACACACGTCCCAACTGTTCTTCCGTCATACCAATGCCATTGTCTTCCACCCTAAGCTCTATGTATGCCAAATCTCCTCCTCTTCCTGTTTCATCTGCATAAATAGTGATATCTCCCCACTCCGGCGTAAACTTCATGGCATTACTAAGTAGATTGACGATAATCTGTTCAATCCGCCCCTCATCTCCAATATAATAGATACTAAGGTTTTCCCCAAATTGAAACCGCAGGTTCTGCTTCTTTTCATATATCCGTTCCGCAACCAGAGTAGTGGCCTGTCTGATTACTCGATCAAGGGAAAACAACTGGTGATTCAGTTCCAATTTCCCAGATTCAATTTTCGAAATATCCAGGACGTCATTAATAATCGATAAAAGCTGGTTGGATGAAGTTCGGATAGAATCCATATAAGTCGATATCTTGTCTATATCTTGTGATGCAGAAGCAAGCTGGGCAAATCCTATAATTGCATTCATGGGAGTACGTATTTCGTGGCTCATATTTGATAGAAACTGACTCTTTGCAAGGTTGGCACGTTGCGCTTCCACTAAGGCTTCTTGTAGTCTGATTTGGTTCATGTGAGTAAAGCATGCTCCTGCCAACACGGAACAAACAAGCTGTGCCAGCTGCAAATCACTTTCATCCCATTTGACGCTTTCCTCAAGACAATCTAAGATCATATACCCAATCGTATTTCCCTCTGCAATCATTGGGACCATAAGGCTGCTTTTGGCACCAAAATTTACCTGAGGCATATCCTCAAACAATTCTTCCGTGTTACTAAAATATATATATGGACTATGCTTCATTGCATCCACTAAGTCCTGAAGAGTATCCAACTTCTGGATAAGTCCCAACAGAGTGGGTACTTTATCACTTCTTATTTTCTGATATTTGCAGCACACCGCATCGGCATCCTCGGTAATCATCTGGATGCATATCCGGTCCGTTTTAAAATACTCTTGTAGCTGTTCCAATGCTGACTCCATAAGTGTATCAATGTTTCCTGGCTGGGTAAATGGTATTGAAAATTTAGAAATAAATTCCTGCGTCCTTAATACATATTCCTCATTCATGTCTACTCCTTTCCGTACTATATATCAGCAATTCCCAAAAGCTTCCATATATTTTAATTATACCTGTTAAACATCATAAAAACAATATTAACAATGTCTTATGTTCATCTATCTTTTATTCCTGGAACAAAAAAAGAGCCCCAGAGCTTAAAAGCTCCGAAACCCTTTGTTTTATGCAATGCGGAAAATGGGACTTGAACCCACACGTCAGTACTGACACATGAACCTGAATTTTGCGAGTTCGTATTTTACAGTATTTTTACGTCCATTTTATCCCATTTTCCGTCCATTGCTTCTATTATTTCCTTTATGTATTTTTGTGGTTGCAGTAAAATTGCAGTAAATTGCAGTACGATTAACGTATCCGAAGTATCTTCATAATAATTGCTAGTGGAATCAATATAAACCCAAAGAACGTTCCAATTGCTAACTTCTGAATGAAGAATGACTGAAAGGTAGATATTACAATTTTATTTTGAAACAAAACCACTCCTGTAGCCCAATAGCCCAATATAATATAAATAACTGCTACCATACTTTCTCCTTTCTGTATTCATGATATTTTCAATAGTAAAGCATTTTACTACTCCTCTAGTTTCTCTATATAGCTTCCTGCCAAAACAACAACCAGAGTTTGTCCGCCATCTGTATTCAAGAAACTGCTCGTTCCTAATGGTAACCCTGCCGCTGCAATGACATCTCCTGCAAAAACATCTGGTATCTCATTCATATAAATAATATAATACTGCTGCCCATTTTCATCTATTCCATTAATTACTGAAAAGGTAATTTCATCAATCTCCTCTTCACCTATTTCAACCACCTGTAATGCAAGGGCCATCATTTCACTACCATGCTTTGCAGGATTTTTTGATATATGCTTATATTCAAGCTCATAGTTTATTAAAGAATCAATTTTTTCAAAATCATCTGTTGGAAAAGCATCTGGATAATCTTTTAAGAAACTTGTTGCTTTTTCATTTAATAAATATGGTACTAATTCATTCTCTTGGCAAAGATAAAATACACCGTATGGAGTTAATTTTTCACCATCATACATCGCATCTATGTCCATGTCTTCATCTATTTCACTCTCTGCATCATCTTCAAGTTGTACTTCTTCTGTAATATTCTCAGGTTCTGGTGTACCTTCCTGCTCCTGTTCTGCCTCCTTCTCTACCTCTTGTTCTACCTTTGTCTCTTGGACATCATTTGCTACTTGTTCTTGCTTCGGTGATGAACATCCATTTATTAATAAAACCATCATCACTAACAAAATAATACTTCCATTAACTCTTTTTCCTTTTTTCATAAGTTCCTCCTTTTTTGCCTTCGGTTGATTTGATGCTTCCTTCACTTATCATTCTTCTAATATGACGTTCTGAATAACGATACTTTTTAGATAACTCCTTCAAATTTTTGCCGTCATACTCCTTGTTTACCTGACTACATACATAATCTCGAGAATAAAGTCTTGTGGGAAAAGATACTTGTTGTCCATTCCAATGCTCATATATCTTGCATGCTTGTTCTTCTCCAACCACCTCCGCCAAGTCTCGATAGACACTTGAAAACCGGCTTTTCCGACGCTTTCCTTATTCTCCATTTACCCCATCACCACCTATCAGAAAGTATCTTCACTTATTTTACTTCACGCAGTTTGACATTTCATTTGACAAAGTCATTTGAAATGTCACTTGGGAATAGAAAGAAGGAGGGGATATCCCCTCCCTCTTTCTATGAACCGTCATGGATGGTTTGGGTTCCTATCCATGTTCGTTCCCAAGACTCAGCAAAATAATATATGTTTATACTTCCTCTACTTTTCACTATTTTTGCTTTTCACAAAAATAGGTCCCAAATCCTCTACAGATTTAAGACCATTTTCAATCATCACTATGTAATTCTAATTTATTCCTCTCTCTTTTTCGTTCTGGTATACCACTTGTAGCAATTAACTACCTCATGAATCAGTATCTCTTCTGCATTTAAGCAGATTTCATAGCAGATTTCGTAATTTTTAAAATATACTTCTCTAAATTCTTCTCTTCCAAACTCAGGTATCACTATGCCCTTTTTAGGGGTATATTTTAATGTCTCTGCAAAATCCATAATTTCATTTACAAAAGAGGTTGCTCTGTCCGGATTATCTTCTGCAATATATCGCCAAATTTCATCCAAATCTTCCAGAGCTTCTTCTGACCATCTTATCATCCTTGATTCTTCCATACTCTTTCCTTTTCCGCAAAGTAATTCCGAACTTCATCTGTTGTATATGCCTTGCCTGATTTACAACGTTCCCGACTTTTTTCAAACTTAGCCAACATTAATAACCTTGCCAAGGCTTCTCCCTCATCTTGAATATCATCTGGCAATTTATTTATTTTATCCATTAGGCTACTTTTCACTGCATTCATATCCTCATTCCTCCCAACTATATGAATAAGACCCTTTAAGCTTAATAACTAACTACAGTATACTCTATTTTATACAATTTGAAAAGAACTATTCGCTAGCTAAAAACAACTCGCTTTGCAACATACATTTTACTTCATATCCGCTCTAACTTAAAATAACACCTCTATTTTCCCATTATCTTTATGATACAAATACACATTATCAGCAAGCCAGTCATCCTCTTTTACCTGTGTTTTGTTAATGTCACAAACCATATCAAATAAATCTTTTCTTTCATATCCCAAGTACTTTGGAATAAATAAAATCTCATGGATGCTTGAAGGTAAAATATAATAATCGCTTTGGTACCCCTCACCTAGTTTATTCATAAAAGCCTCATATAAGATACAGGTTGCTCCATTATATTTGTAATGGTTTGTAACTACAAGCATGCTATTAGCCACTTTACTGTCATAAAGTTCTTTAATCTCTTGCTTCAAATCCGGATAATCGTCCGAAAAACTGCCAGTTCTAGTTACTTCATCAAGAACATGTGGCAGACTATTAGATACCGCAGGAAAAAAACTTATTGTATTTTCCCTTGCAATCTCATATAAATCCAAAATATCCACTCCCCATATCTCAAGCATCTGCTGTGTAACCATAACGGAACAAATACCTTCTTTCTCCACAGCTACTTCTATGTAAAATACAATAGCCAAGTCAAGGAATGGTAGAAATGGAACTGTCAGTGACCATTGTTTTGCTTTCTTTATATTTACTATTCTACAGCAAACGCTTTCCATCATCACCAAGAAGTTTTCACTCCCTTTCAACTCCAAATTATTAACGCTGAAACAAATTTTTCTTTCCGACATATATATTACCTCCTGAATTAAATTTCACATTGATTCAGGATAATAATATATGCCTCAACGGTCCAAATTTTGCAGAAAATCCATGCTTCTTCACTAATCTAATTAGCTAAAACTCTTTGTTACCAAAATATCTCCGCCATGATAATGTCGTATTATCTCTAAGATACCGCATAAAGTAGGCGCTCTCATTATCCGAATTTTCAAGTTTCCTGCCATCTTTAAAATTCACAGTGTTCACGCCAAAATGAACATGGATTTGACCTTTTGTAAATCCTTCATCATGTACCCCATAAAATACCTGAAAGCCCTGTCTAATATAATACTCCGAAACATATTGACATATTTGGTAAATGTCTTCTAAAGACATTTGCATACATTCTTGAGGATTAAATGCAAGAATAAAATGATGTATCCTCCTTCCACTCTCTTTAAGATAAAATTTTTGAATCACCAGAAAAGAATCAATTATCGCTTTTTCATTAAAAATATTTAAACCATATCCTCCCACTAGACCATAACGAGTTTTTTCCGAATCCAATATATATTGGCACAAATTGTGTATATCTCTTTGCTCTGGATAATTTTCATTTACTATTTTACATATTCCCATAAGTCGCACCGCTCCTTTTCCAATTTATCGCTCTCAATTTCTGGGTTGTTTATCTTAATCCTTTCGATTTCTGCTGAAATATTGCATATGCAGCATAGCAACTCCCCTGAAATTTCTGATTGCCTAGAATTTGATTCCTCAAACAAACTTTTTTTAATGAGTTGTGTTTGGCTCAGTCCTTTCGCTTTTGCCTTATTTTCCATTTCTTTAAATTCATTTTCCGTTAATCGGACACTAACCATTTTTGTTTTTTTTACATCCATTTTTCCTTGTCTCCTTATATTTTCTAATTATATTCCACACTCTTTCCCCGTCTTCTTCTCTTCTTTTGTTCATTCATTGGTTTTCGTCTCCGACGGAAAAGAGTCCATAGCAAGAATGGGTTATGTAGTACAATTTTCCATTCCTATATAAATGTCAGACATCTTATAAAAAAATATTCAGTCAAAACTTCCTTACCCAATCACAAAACACTACCAATATACTAAATCCCATGATAAAATATTATTAAAATTTAATCAAAGGAGGAACATTATATGCCCCCTAAAAATAGCAGGGAAGAGTTGCTCTCAAAATATTTAACAGGTGATAGCAAACAATACAGTTTCAATCAAAAGTACTTGCGTATTCAACAATCACTATCTTCCTTATACAACTTTTATCACCAATATTGGAACAGAAGTCTTACTTCCATGACAAATTATTTTAAGTTTAAAAATGCGTCTTGTCTTGATAGTACTTTTTTTAATACATCTTATCTGTCTTATTGGTATTTACTTGATAATATTTTGTTTTACTGTAGTCCTGTTAATTTTTTTGTTATCAATAATGTTGATGATTTTTTTTTATTTTTAAA
Organism: Acetivibrio sp.; assembly: GCA_031553075.1. Taxonomy (GTDB): domain Bacteria; phylum Bacillota; class Clostridia; order Lachnospirales; family Lachnospiraceae; genus DIGJ01. The sequence goes on along the minus strand of JAVBLX010000154.1, from coordinate 9,548 downwards.
ATTAGTCCCAACTGACCATCCATCATTTAATCAGGCATTAATGAACGATTTCAAAAAACTTATCAATTTACAAAACACTCAAAAAGAACTTTTTGCATATTTATATCGCCATGCCTATGCTCGGGCAAAAGTTTTATGTCCTAAAATCTCAAAAATAGTATCATCAAAACCGGAATATCTTGCTCTAAAAATGTGTGTTGAAGATTCAAATCTTATTTATATTAATCAGCGTCAGAAATATACTTTTAAAAATTATCTGGAATTGCAAAATATAATTTTTGAGTCCCGCTTCTTAGACTTATTCGAATCAAGCATTATTAATTATTTGCAGACATGTACTGCCTTAAGTCAGCAATATCATTCTCTTTATTCAAATCTCAACAGTTTTTTTGAAGAAGAACGCCATGATATTAATTATAAAATTTTTGCACAAACTCTTTTTCCCAAAAGTGCGCAATACCTATATAAGTCTTTTTTCTATAACGAGGAAATAAAAAAACTCTATTTTTATAACGACAATATCCTATATGATTTAAGCAACTTTGAAGATTTCTTTTCTTGGGTATTTCCCAATCAATCAAAGATTCGTTGGGAATTCCCACTTTTACCATATAAGCCAACATTGGCATGCAACCTTCTGTTAACGTTAATAAAAGAAATCCTTCTTACTTATCAAATACATTTGACAGATTATACCCGAATTCTTTTTCATTCACTAACCGAAAAAGAAAATTCCCTCTGTGGGTTACTGAAACCACAAGAGATTTTTTCTGTTACAAATAATGGTGTTTTATTCATTTCAACTCCTGAAAAAGAATGTTTATGTAAAGACATCATTAAAAAGTGGTCACTCTCAAATGCTTTCAAGGTAAAAAATGAAAAAAGATTTTGGGGGAAATTAGCAAAAGAATTACCTGCTCACCTCAATACCATAAATGAATTAAGTTGCCAGACGTCTTCACCAATTATTCCACCTCACCAAAGTGAAGTTTCGCAAGATTCTTCTGCTACTAATGCCAATTTAAAGAAAATCAAACTCATAAAATCTTTATTCGGACTATCAGATACACCATGGCAAAAACAAGATTCCTGTTGCAATAAATCTCTTCATAAACTTTCTTTGTAATTTTCTGTCTTTCTTCATGTCGTTTAATTTCCCTTACAAGCATTGCATTTAACGGAATTGTTCTCTTCGATTTCAAGCTCTTCGGTTCCTGCAAGACTAATGCTGTTTTCTTTTCTGCTTCTTCAATCCCTTTATTCTCAACAATAGCTAATGTTTTTGATACATATATTTTTCTTTCCTCATAATTAATATCATCCCACTGTAGGGCTAGAAGTTCACCTTTACGCATCCCTGTATGAACTGCAAGAAGATAAAGCAGATATAGTTCTTCATCTCGACAAACCTCCAAAAACTTTTTTATCTCAGAAGATGTCATCGGTTTTACCTCTGGCTTTTTTCTTCTTGGTAATTCAGTTGAAAAATTAGGATTTTTATCAATAACGCCATTTTTCATAGCCTGCATTAATGCACCATTTATAATGACATGTAAGTATTTTACTGTTCTGGCCGACAAAGCTCCTTTTCCATCCACCCTGCCATTCTCTGCTTTTTGATTATAGAACTGCTGTAGCATAGTCGTCGTTAACTCTTTTAGCTTACACTTACCAATCGTTGAATCCTTTATGTGAGCACGATAGTACATTAAGTAACTTTCATATGTAGTAACCTTCAAATTGCGCTTTTTAAACTCTTTCAGCCATAGATAAATCCAATCTTGAAGTAATGCATTCGCATCGTCTTCAAATTCTCCTTTTTGTGCCGCCTCTTGCAACATTCTTGCCTTTTCTTTTACTTCTGCCTGTGTTGCACCGTAAACCGTCTTGCGTTTCACTTTATTATCAACCGTAATCGAAATCTGGGCACACCATCGAGTCCCCCTTTTGTAAATACTGCCTTCACCATTACTTCTTTTCTTCATATTGTCCTCCTATATTTTGTCATTCAAACAATCAAATAAATCTTCGAATTTCTTTTTTGGAATTAAAATTCTTTTGCCCAATCGAATAAAAGGAATTTCACCTTGATTAATTAACCTATATAAATTCGATTTACTTATACCAATTAACTTTGCTGCTTCCATTACACTGTACGATAATTTCTCCATTCATCAGTACCTCCTTTTTTTGTTTACGAGGCTGTTCGTACAGCATTTTTTTTTAATTTCTTCACACACCTTTACCAAAAGTAACGTCAACCCAAAATACAGTCATCTCAACTTATGCATACATTTGTGTATGCGCGAAATAAAATATGTTAAATGATAAATATTTTTATATACTAGTTTTTTTTCCATGACAAATAAGTCCCGTAATTCATTTTCTTTTCGAATACAATTTTGAAAATTATATATTTTTTTGGAACAGTATGGTTTTTTGGAACAGCATTTTTTTAATTATCTTTACAGCATTTTTATATAATTTTCTAATTCATCTGTTTTTTTATTTTTATCTAAAAGGATTTTTCCCACTTCTTTATTCAAATAAAAAAAGAGCCAATATACTTCACTAAGTACATCAACTCTTTCTAGAAATAATCACCTTACCCCAATTCTAAATATAAATATTTTTCCCGTTGCAGTAAAATTGCAGTAAATCAAGATTTTTTAGCCTAAAAACAAAAAGGGTTTTAGAGCAAAAAGCTCTGAAACCCTCTGTTTATGCAATGCGGAAAATGGGACTTGAACCCACACGTCAGTACTGACACATGAACCTGAATCATGCCTGTCTGCCAATTCCAGCATTTCCGCATCTCAGCCTAACCAGTATAACAGATATCCAATCATTTGGCAAGATTATTTTTTGTACTTTTCATTAATTCTTCAAACTCTTCGATTGGCATAGGTTTTGCATAGTAATATCCCTGAACCATATCGCAATTAATATCCTTTAAAAACTGAGTCTGTTTCTCTGTTTCAATTCCTTCGGACAGTACCTTCATGTTAAGTTTTTTTGCCATATCAATAATACTGGTTACGATAATCCGTTCCTCTTCCTGCATCTCCGCCCGTGCGAAGAACTCCTTGTCCAGCTTCAGAACGTCGGTAGTCATATCCTTTAAGAGGGTAAGCGAGGAATATCCTGCTCCAAAGTCGTCGATGGATACACAAAAACCGTGATGTCTTAATTCCTTCATAACATTAATCGCAACTTCTGTATCACTGATAAAAAGACTCTCTGTCAGCTCTAATTCCAGATATTCTGGTGGGATAAAATAATTATCTACCAAATCTTTTAACTGCTGCACAAAATTATCCTGACTTAAATGTACCCGTGAAACATTCACAGAAATGGGAACTGCTTTGACCCCCTGATTTAACCACCAGCGAATAATCTTGCAGGCTTCTTCATACACATAAAAGTCCAGCTTCACGATAAACCCATTCCGCTCAAACAGAGGAATAAATTCATCTGGAGAAATAATGGTGCCGTCCTTTCGTTTCCATCGAACCAATGCTTCTGCCCCCACTAGCATCTCTTCCTCCAGTGATACCTTGGGTTGGAGATATACCAGAAACTCTCCATTTTTGAGAGCATCTTCCATTTCATTGGTGATTTCCTGTTCCCGATGAATCCTTTCTTCCATTTCTTTATCATAATAACGGCAGGCACCAATTGATCCGCCTTTAATACTTTTTCGTGCCACATTCGCATTATCAATTGCGGTGTTAATGTCTACATCGCCTTCTTTTAAAACACAAATTCCCGTCGCCACCACCAAACTGGTGCCAATGTGCTTTTCCCTTTGGGCATCATGGAATTGTTCCGAAAAATGCTCCATTTTTTCCCGCAAACCTTCTTGATTGGAAAAAGGTACCAGGGCAACAAAATTATCCGCTGAAATTCGTCCAATCAAGGAAGACTCCGGCAGTACATTTGCAAATTTCAAAACAAATTCATATAAAATCCAATCTCCAAATTTGTATCCATATACATCATTTACAAATTTAAAATTACCAATGTCGCAGTATACAATGGCATAATCACCTGGATCATCCATCACCCGCTCCGCTGCATCTTTTTTAAATTTATATAGAGTTGGCATTCCCGTGAGGGTGTCATAGTTCTTCATATGATCCAGATGCTCCTGGATTTTTTCGGATACACGAAGACGCAATAAGTAAACGGATATAATTCTGGAAAGAGACAGGAAGGTTTCAATTTCATAGGCTGTCCATTCCCTTTTATCCTGGTCATCCTTGATGCAAATCATTCCTCGTAAATCTCCTTCTTCATAGAATGCGCTCTGCATCAATGCCTTCGTCTGAAAGGACATAAGCATCTCACTGATTTCCTCTGTTCCTTCCAGCGTATTTATGTCATCCACAATCATAAGATTGTCTTTATTAAAATATTTCCTGTTTTTAAAAAATGGTTCATAATTGAATTTTATTTTTTCTCTTTCCGCTTTCCATTCCTCATCCCACCGATAAGTCTCACAGAGGTATTTTCTGCCTTTTACTTTCTCCAGAATGATAACCGAGCTGAGATGGTATTCTTTTCCGATTCGTTCCAAAAGAATCTTAATGGCACTGTATGCATCCTTTGTTGTGGCCATCAAATCATGAGCATACTGGGTAAGCTCCTGTCCGAAATGGTATCGATTTTTTTCTGTATCCTGAGCAAAATGAAGGCAATACTGATTATAGTATTGACCCTCCTCATGTAAGGATCCTACTTCAATCCCTTCCAAATCTGTATCACAAAAGCCGCTTTCACTGGCTTTTGCCCGAAACAGACGTAAATCTGCCTTACGGAATAATACTCCATATTCCAAGCCATCCTGTGGAAAGCGAGCCACACCCACAGAACAGGTAAGCGGTGCCTCACCCTTGCCGCCTGCATATACCTTCCTTATTTCTTCCCGCACTTTTTTACCAAGAATATCGATCTCTTTTTCTTCAACACCTTCAAAGAAAATGGCAAATTCATCGCCACCAACTCTTCCTATTACTGTATGTTCTGAAAAATGTTTTCGAATCTCTTCCACAATGTTGACAAGTACAGTATCTCCAAATAATCTTCCATAAGTGTCATTTACAAGACTAAAATCTGTCAAATCAACCAGAAATAAGGCATGGCTTTCATCATGCCCTGCCCCTTTCAGGCATTCATCCACCAGATGCTTTATATAGTCAGCATTATACACTCCTGTCAAAGGATCACACTGAGCTGCCCGCATCTGAGCTTCTTCCCGTTTATGATTCTCATTGTTATCGTTAATACAGCCAATCACAACATGTTCGCCCTCTTTTTGGTTCAAAACGGCTGTTTTTACAAGGCTCCAATTGTATTCGCCATTATCCTTCTGAAACCGCATTTCACTAACCTCATCTCGAAACGAATGAAGTTGTTGATAAAACCGGGAATAATCTTCCGGAAAAATACCACTCTTTTTTACAAACGTATCTTCTGAAAGTCCCAGAATGCTTCCATTTAACTTTACAAATGATTCATTCTTAGCAAATGCAACCACCCCGCTGGCCTCATCATATTCAAAAAAACAGTTTGTATTAAGTGATAAAAAAAGACTAAATTTTTCCCTCTCTGCCAATAGTGCCCTCTGAACCCGTTCTAGCTCCCCCGAATGATGCTGTTTTTGATTCATTCCCTGCTCCTATATTTTAATTTGTCGAAAAATTACATATACACTTTATTATATCATTTCGACTTATTTTTTACAATCTGGAATATTTTGTAATTTTTTAGCAATATTTTAATTTTTCTAAAGTTCTTTTTTATTTTTAAAAGATGCTTGACTTTTAATTGGAGGATTGGTATAGTAACTGTTGAAAAATATTACGTTTAAAACGAAAAGTAATATTTTCCAAATAACATATTTCGCTAGGGGTGCCTACGGCTGAGAAGTGTTTGAAAAACATTGACCCTCATTACTTGAACCAGATAATACTGGCGTAAGGAAGCAACCGAACTGGCTCCTCCTACGCATATTAAGGAGGATTTTTTATTGTGAAAGAGTTATTTTTAAAAACCGAACGGAAATTTAGAACAAAGCAACTGGTTTTTTGTGCCATGGCAGTGGCTCTCGCCATGGTCACATCCATGATTCCTATTTACAGCTTTCCATTTGGAGGCTCGGTCACCTTATTCAGCATGTTTTTTATATGCTTTATCGGGTATCTTTATGGCCCTGCCGCTGGAGTATTCACTGGCTTTGCCTTTGGAATCCTGCAACTCATCATTAAGCCATATATCTATTTTCCCCTCCAGGTATTGGTAGACTATCCCCTTGCCTTTGGTGCCCTGGGACTATCCGGATTTTTCTGGAAATCCAAATACGGATTAATAAAAGGCTATCTGGCAGGAATTATTGGTCGATATTTCTTTGCCGTCCTCTCCGGTTGGTTATTCTTTGGAGAATACGCATGGGAAGGCTGGTCTGCTCTCCCTTACTCCATGGCATATAATGGAGCCTATATTTTTACTGAGGGAGCTCTCACCATACTGTTGTTGCTGATTGCCAAGCCTATCGCCTATGGTCTTTCTTATATTAAAAAGCTTACCAGAGAATAAGCATTCCACAAAAACAAAGAGTCCGACTTTTCAGACTCTTGCACTTAAACGAATGCCCATGCTGGGCAATAAAAAGGGAAGTGTTGAACACTTCCCTTTTTATTGCCTGTTAAATCAGCATCCACATCCGCCAAAGAGTCCATTATTTCCACATCCACACAGAAGTAATAAGATAACAATAATGCAGCTGCTATCGTTTCCACCGCAGTTATTTCCGCCGAAACCGTTACCTGAACAGCAAAGTAAAAGGATGATGATAATAATGCAATTGTCCCCTCCGAAAATTCCATTGTTGCATCCGTTGTTGCATCCGCAGTTTGTTGCTGCTAAATCACTCATATTGTATTGCCTCCTAAAAAGATTTACATTGTATCTTATGTTAGTGGGCTTGTATGTGTTCAGAGATATTTCTTCTAAAATAAAATTTTCTTTTTTCTCTTTTGTTTTCTGTTCGCTTTCTATTCGTTTTCTAATCGCTTTTTATCTGCTTTTTATTTGCTTTACATTTGCTTTTTATTTGCTTTCTATTTGCTTTTTATTTGCTTTCTATTTGCTTTTTATTTGCTTTTTATTTGCTTTTTATTTGCTTTTTATTTGCTTTTTTACCTTTTTGAGCTTTTTGACTTTTATTTCATGTTTTCAATTTCTTGCAATCCCTTACATAAAATGGTACAATTTTATAATAAAAAAGGGCTTACCCCTGGGATAGGAGATAAGATATATGAGTGAAGATTTTATTACTTTAACAATAGGGAGACAAAAAAATATTGCTCTCATTGCACATGACAGCAAAAAACCGGAATTAATAGAATGGTGTGACAACCACAAGGAAATCCTGAAGGAACATTTTTTATGTGGAACCGGAACCACGGCCCGCATGATTACGGACAAGACCAACCTTCCCGTAAGAGGCTACAACAGCGGTCCACTAGGTGGTGACCAGCAGATTGGAGCCAAGATTGTAGAAGGTAAAATTGATTTTGTCATTTTCTTTTCTGATCCTTTGGCCGCTCAGCCGCATGATCCAGATGTAAAGGCATTGCTCAGGATTGCCCAGGTTTATGATATTCCTATTGCCAATAATAAGGCAACCGCAGATTTCCTGATTACTTCTATGTATATGACGCAGGAGTATGATCATAAGATTATAAATTTCTCTAAAAACATTGCAGATCGGGCCAATACGCTGTAAGATCGACAAACAGTTGGAACCGTGGACATCTAAAATTTCCAGAAGTGCCTTAGCAAAACGATTTTTGATGTCTGCGGTTCCAGCGTTTAAAGTCCATATGCAAAGTTTACATGACTGGAACTTTACTTCTTCTTACAATTCTTACAACGCTCACAATTCAGGTCAATTTCATATATAGTATCCTCTTCTATTACAAGGCGTGTTTTCTCTTCTAACGGATGAAGCTGCATCTGAGGGTCTTCAATCTGTTCGTCTCCAAAATATAATAAATTCCCTCGAATTCGTTTCCCTTCCACCTATTACACCCTTTCCTTTTTAATTCAATATATGATTTCTATCGATCTTTCGAAACATTTCTTATTTACTTTACAGGCTTATGCTTTTCCTTTATAATTTGATAAAGTGATTCTGCGTTAACCCAGAATCCTATGGATAAATGTTTGAAAGAGAGGTTACAACTATGTCAGGTTCTATTTATGGAAAACACTTTTCGATTGCAACCTGGGGGGAATCTCATGGTAAGGGGCTTGGAGTTGTTGTGGATGGTTGTCCTGCTGGGTTGGATATATCAGAAGCCAAGGTACAGGAGTTTCTGGATCGTCGGAAACCAGGCAGTACCAGATATGGGACGACCCGGTCAGAAGGAGATTTAGTAACAATTCTCTCCGGTACGATGGATGGGAAAACCACTGGCACTCCTATTTCTATGGTTGTTTATAATGAAAGCCAACGTTCTCAAGATTATTCGGAAATTGCTTCTTATTATCGTCCTGGTCATGCGGATTATACCTTTGATATGAAGTATGGATTTCGTGATTATCGCGGCGGCGGACGCTCTTCCGGACGGGAGACAATTGGACGGGTAGCCGGTGGTGCAGTTGCTATTGAAATTTTGAATCAGTTGGGTATTAAGGTGACAGCCTATACGAAGTCTATTGGTCCTGTTGTTATTGATTATGCTTCCTGTGTACGGGATAATATCCTCAAAAGCCCGGTTTATATGCCGGACCTTAATGCGTCTGCTCAAGCGGAAGCTTTTTTACAGGAGCAGATGGAGGCGAAGGATTCCGTTGGCGGAATTGTGGAGTGCATTATTTCTGGGCTTCCAGAGGGAATTGGGGAACCAGTTTTCGAAAAGCTGGATGCCAATCTGGCTAAGGCAGTTATGTCTATTGGTGCGGTAAAGGGATTTGAGATTGGTGCTGGCTTTAAGGTCGCATCCATGGCAGGATCTGAAAATAATGATGCGTTTTCTGTGGATTCTCATGGGAAGGCTATTAAAATGACGAATCATGCCGGGGGAATCTTAGGCGGAATCAGTGACGGTTCAGAAATTGTATTGCGGGCTGCTTTTAAGCCTACTCCTTCAATTAGTAAGACACAGCAGACGGTCAATCAGAATGGGGAGGCGATTGAGGTGAACGTGAAGGGGAGGCATGATCCGATTATTGTTCCGCGGGCTGTGGTAGTTGTTGAATCTATGGTGGCTACTACGTTGGTTGATCAATTGTTTGAAAATATGGCTTCTCAGATGAAGTATATTAAACAGTTTTATAAGGTTTAAGTATAGTCTTGGGAGTTAGGTGACAAAATGGGTGGGGATGGAACCCGGACGCTGGATGAGGGGCAATGGAAAGGGTGCAGAAAAGAGACTTGGTGGTGGAAAACACTCCAGTTCCGCAGGTTAAGGGGTTCTAAGACGAATCCGCTAGACAGTGGCTCTTTACGGGTCGAGCTCGATGGACATCCTTGTCCACTC
>JAVBLX010000005.1:0-19341 GCA_031553075.1 Acetivibrio sp. | reverse complement strand
TTAGCTTTAGTATTCATCTTATATACCTCTTGTGTTTTAGATTTTTACCAACTGGCCGGTCAGTAATAATCTAAATTTACATGAGGTATTTTTTTGTGTCAATCCCTTGACCTATTTAAAGTATACAGGAAGCTATCTGCTGCTTTTCAGCATTCCTCTGAGAATCCAAACATTTCTTTCATTCCCAGCACCTGTTTTCTCGATACCTGTTTTCTCAATATCTATTTTTACTTGTTTTTTAATAGCTGTTTTTTAGCTGTTGTTTAAGACCGATTCATTTCCTTTGCCTTTTCCATGCAGGCTATACAGCCTTCCATTACGGCTTTCCTCAGTCCTTGTTTTTCCAATTCTGCCACTGCTGCTATGGTAGTACCACCAGGTGAACACACCATGTCTTTTAAAGCCCCCGGATGCATTCCGGTTTCCAATACCATCTTGGCAGAGCCCATCACTGATTGGGCTGCAAATTCATATGCCTGTACTCTTGGCATCCCCCCAAGAACCGCCGCATCTGCCAAGGCTTCAATAAACATATAAACATACGCGGGGGAAGAACCACTGACTCCGATTACTGTCTCCATCATACTCTCGGCCACTTCCTGGCACTTTCCAAAACTGGAAAATATAGCTTTTACTCGTTTCATTTCTTCTGTTGTGACCAAATTGTTAGGACATAAGGCACTCATTCCTTCTCCCACAAGTGCTGGCGTATTTGGCATGGTCCGCACCAGCTTAACCTCTTTTCCAAACATCTTTGTTATGCTCCCGATGGTCTGTCCGGCAGCAATACTGACAACTACTGTTTTGTCTTCAATGATATCTCTTATCTGTTCAATTACCACAGAATATATATTGGGCTTTACTGCCAGAAACAAAATATCAGATTCCCTGGCAACCTCCTTGTTATCTTTTGTGGTACGAATCCCGTATTTCTCTTCCAGATCCTTTAATCCTGTATCATTCAAATCTGCTACCAACAGTGCCTCCGGTGAAACCAGATTTGCCGAAATGATTCCGCCAATCATGGCACCTCCCATATTTCCGCCGCCGATAAAACCTATTTTTTCCTTCATTTCCATAACTCCTTGCTTCCTAAGTATCGTGAATTTTCCATATTAATTTATGATTTAATTATAACTTTAGTTAAGTTCCATACCAAATGAATGAATAAGCTTTTGTGCTTCTGACTATGCCGGTTTAACTTCATCCGGCATAGCAATCCATAAAATTATGGTCGCACCTGTCCGCTTCCCAGAATAATGTATTTTGTTGTTGTAAGTGCCAATAACCCCATTGGCCCTCTGGCGTGAAGCTTCTGGGTGCTGATACCAATCTCTGCACCAAATCCAAATTCAAATCCATCCGTAAATCTGGTAGAAGCATTCACATAAACCGCTGCTGCATCAATTTCATTGAGAAACTTCTGGGAATTGTCATAATCCTTGGTCAAAATACTGTCTGAATGTCCGGTATTGTACTCATTTATATGCGCAATCGCGTCATTAATGTTTTCTACAATCTTGACAGAAATTATATTGTCCAAATATTCCATTCCCCAATCCTCCGGTGAAGCAGGAACAATCCGGTCATCCATTTTCAGACATTCTTCATCACCTCGAATTTCCACACCTTTTTCCTGTAAACGGTCTACAATCAAGGGAAGCACCTTGCTGGCTATGTTTTTATGAATCACCAGAGATTCACAGGCATTACACACTCCTAATCTCTGGGTTTTAGCATTATCAATAATCTCTACTGCATTGGCAATATCTGCTGTCTCATCAACAAAAATATGGCAATTTCCAGTTCCTGTTTCAATAACTGGCACCGTACTGTTTTCCACTACCGTCTTTATGAGACCAGCTCCTCCTCGTGGAATTAATACATCCACATATGAATTTAGACGCATTAATTCTCTGGCCGTTTCACGGCTGGTATCCTCCAAAAGCTGTATCGCATCCTCAGGCAAACCTTCCTTTTTCAGTGCTTCCCGAATCACTGCTACAATGGCCTGATTGGAAACAAGCGCATCACTACCGCCCCTTAATATAACCGCATTACCAGTCTTAAAGCACAAGCCAAAGGCATCCGCTGTCACATTTGGTCTGGACTCATAGATAATCCCAATCACCCCTAAAGGCACTCTTTTTTGTCCGATTTGCAGCCCGTTTGGTCTTGTTTTCATAGATAGAACTTCTCCAATCGGGTCATCCAGACCGACAATCTGGTGAAGCCCCTCGGACATCCCTACAATTCTTTCTTTTGTCAGAAGCAGGCGATCTATCAGGGATTCCTGCATCCCATTTTCTACTGCTTTGTTAATATCTTTTTCATTGGCTGCCAGTATTTCATCTGAACCCTTAACCAATGCCTCTGCTACTGCCTGGAGACCTTTGTTTTTCGCATCTATCCCTAATCGGTTAAGTTCTCTGGCAGCCTTTTTTGCTTTTTTTCCTATCTCATTTAAATATTCCATATTAAACTCCCATCTGTGCGCTTCTGTGCACTTACAAATCAAGATGTTGAAAGGACAGTTCTACCGTTCTTTCAAATTTACTCCCATCTGTGCGCCTTGTTTTATTTATAATTTACCTGTTCCAAGCAAAGTCCATTTGGTGGGGCTGTAAAGCCTGCCTTCTCCCGGTTACCTTCTTCTAAAATTTGTATCATCTCTTCCGGCTTTCGTTTTCCGATTCCAACCTCAATCAGCGTTCCAGTGAGTATCCTCACCATATTATATAGAAAGCCATCACCGGTATACCATATTTTAATCATCTTACCTGCTTTTTCTATCTTGATTTCACAGAGAGTTCTAACCGTAGACTTTTCCATATCCTTATTAGAACAAACACTTCTAAAATCATGCAGTCCAATCAAGAAGCCAGCCGCCCTTCTCATCTTTTTAATATCCAAGCGCTCTGGCACCTGGTATACATAATTTCGCTGGAAGACATTATGTGTTTCAGCATTCCAGATTGTGTAGGAATATGTTTTCCCCGTCGCACTTAATCTAGCATGAAATCCATTTTCCACCTCATGGGCTGATAATATCCGCACATCCTCTGGAAGCCACTGATTCAGTAAGGTCTTCATATTTTCCGGCTCCATCTCTATTGTTGTACAAAAATGAAATACCTGCCCCCAGCTATGAACCCCACGGTCTGTACGACCAGAACCATGAATCTCCACTTCTTCCCCTGCCAGTTCCTTAATGAGCTCTTCCAGCACTCCCTGTATTGTCTTCTTCGTATTCCCCTGTTTCTGCCACCCATGGTAGGAAGTTCCGTCATAAGCCGTAACCATCATTATTGTTCGCCTCAAGGCAGTCCTCCTTTGCATCACAGTACCGTATTAAAGTTAAGCTGTTATTTTTAACATTATATCGGTTCTTTTTCTATTTAGCAACCCTGATATACCATTTTTAAACAAAAGATTTGAAAATTTTATTTTTAGTCGTTATACTAAAAGCATACTGTTTTTTCAAAGGAGAATTTTTATGGAACGTGACGAAATTATTATTAGAAATGCCATTATACATATTTTGGATTCCACCGTGGGAATGCCTGTTTTATCGGACACTTTATTGGAAGGCAGTCCAGATTTAAACGATTTTATCCGTAATCACATTTACCGCATCGCTTCTGGAGATGAGGTGAAAAACTGCTCTTTCAACACAGAGGAATCCTATCTTTATGGGATATTGCAGGACTTTCAGGAAGAAAATCTAATTACTGTCAGCCAGGAAGTCAGCAAATATCTCTACACGATTATGAACCAAAACATCGAAATCCCTCCGGCTGATTTTCTGATTGCTACTTACCAATACCACAGTCAAATGTATCTGGCATTTTTAAAACTTAACTATAAGGAAACCTTCGTACATTATACAGATGGCTCCGAGGGCGTAAACAGCAATCTGATCGTAAAGCAGACCGCTACTCTTCCCTCTGCCCCAACCAGGCTCAGCGAAGCTGCTCTGATTAATCTTTCTGATTACAGTTTACAAATTGTAGAGAAAAAATATGATATAAATGGAACAAAGACCGATTATCTATCAAAGCTCTTTCTTCAATGTCAGACAAAGCTTTCATCCAAAGCAAAGTTAAACATTGTGACTAAGGCTGTTGAGCAAATTAATCAGAAATATTATGAAGAGGATTTTGACAAGCATTTAGAGGCTAAAAGTATTATCCAGAATGAAATTGCAGAGCAGGGTTCGTTGAATGTGGCGGCTCTTAGTGAAAAGATTTATGGAACGCAGCCGGAGATAAAGGAAGAATTTACAGAAAAACTGGAGAAATATAATGTTCATAAAGAAGAGATTGTACCACAAAGTCCGCAGACAATACGGAAATTTGAAAAACAGTATTTGACTACTGATTCGGGAATTGAGATTAACATTCCGATGGAGCAGTATAATAACCCGGAGAATGTTGAGTTTATTACTAATCCTGATGGGACAATTTCCGTTCTGATTAAAAACATCAATCATCTGAAGACTAAGTAAATGGGATAATTGGCAATGAAACCCAGGGCTGGAACCCAGACATACCAAGAGAAACCAAGAGAAGACACAGCTAGCTGACCTTCTCCTGGTACTGGTATTCTAAGCGATGGTTCCTTGAATTCTCACCTAATCCCGAAACCAGATTTCACCCGTCTCCGCATTCATAGATTCCACAATTGCCAGCGATTCCACTCTTACACCAGATTCCCGTACCAGTCTTCCACCATCCTGAAACCCTTTCTCGACAACAATGCCAGCCCCTACCAGCTCAGCTCCCGAATCCTTCACCAGCTTGGTCAGTCCCAAAAGAGCCGCCCCATTCGCCAGGAAATCATCAATTAAAAGGACCTTATCCTCCGGTCCCAAAAACTCTTTGGATACGATAATATCATACACTCTTCCATGAGTAAATGATTCCACCTGACTGGTATAAGTATCCCCGGCGATATTTTTAGTCTGATTTTTTTTAGCAAATACCACTGGTACCTCAAAATACTGGGCTACAATACATGCCACACCAATTCCAGAAGCTTCAATCGTGAGGATTTTGTTGATTTCCTCTCCTTCAAACCGCCGCTTAAATTCCTTACCCATCTCCGTAAATAATTTCACATCCATCTGATGGTTTAAAAAACTGTCCACCTTTAACACATTTCCCACTTTTACTTTTCCATCTTTTTGAATCCGTTCTTTTAATAATTTCATAAAATACCTCCCGCTTTTAATGTATTTGGTTATATAAATATAATTTTGCTTTACCCTTCCTCATAAAGATGTTAAAATAGAGATAACAACTTTTACTCGAGGAGGTATACGATGAACGAACCAAGCTTTTCCCTATTAAATCAAGAAGAAATAGATACTCTGATTGAGTTCCTCTCAAATAAGCAACACAACTTACAAAGTGACGTTCTTAGTCAGACCAGCATTGATAAATTAATTCAGCTGATTCGTAATAACGATATTCATAAAATGCGCCTGGATGCCCTGGACTCCATAAAGATTCGTCCTGCTTATGATATCTTGAGCGAGCTGCATTTACGTGAAAATCCTGCTCAAATTTGTGAGCTGCTTTTTAGCATGGATGAATCCAATGGACAAGTATCACTTATTGCAGTGAACCAGGATACCAATACGCAAATGCCTATCACCCCGGCTACTTTAGACCGCATGGAAGTGATCAATGGTTCCACCACCTGGGGCTTCTCCATTGTCCCCATTTTATTCGACAAAATAGCGAGAATATTCTCACTGAAATACTCTCGCAAAACGTATGAAGATATATGTGCATTATATGCCCTTAAAAACTTCGGTTCAGAAGAAGTCAAACTGCCATCCATGTACTACCCAACCAGTAACGATCTATTAGAAAGTCTACTTTAAAAATGACTCAGGTAATCAATTACCTGTTTGATTTCTTCTATGGATTCCCGTTGTTCAGCAAAGCTTTCTTCATTTTGATGGGCACTGCGGGACATATTCTCAATATGAGCACTTAATTCTTTCAGGCAATCCTTTACATTAAGGATTGCCTGTTTTGCTGTTTCATCCATTAATGTGTTTTCGGATTCCTTAACGGCTTCTGCCAGTTTTAAAGCAGAATTCATGATAGAGTCTGAGGAATTTAAGATTTCAAATGCCACACATTCCAGAGTATCTTGGGAATTATCCAATTGTACCAGTATATCCACTACTCGCGTCATAATATTTTTCTTATCTTCGTTCATCGTGTTCTCCTCTATCAAATGTAGTCCAGGATTTGTCTGATGTTTTTTATTCCAATAAGCTTCATACCTAGTTTCTTATATTCCTCAAAGGATTTCTTGTTTGCCTCTGGCAAAATACACATTTTATAGCCTAGTTTTGCTGCTTCGGTCACTCTTTGTTCTATCATGTTTACTGCTCGGACTTCTCCCGTCAGACCTACTTCACCAAATAAAATTGCATCTTTATCCAGAGCTACATTCCGGTAGCTGGATATTATCGCTGCTACCAGTGCAAGATCCAGAGCGGTTTCATTGATGCGAATCCCTCCGGCAACATTTATATATGCATCACAGTCTCCCATGGAGATTCCCAACCGTTTTTCAATCACGGCCATAAGAAGATTTACCCGGTTGTAATCCATCCCGGCAGCCGTTCTTCTGGGCATATTAAAATTAGTCCGACAGATAAGTGCCTGTACTTCTACTAATATGGGTCTGGTTCCTTCCATGGAACATGATACCACTGATCCTGGCTCATCCTCCGGTTTTCCTTGCAACATATATTCCGAAGGATTGGTCACTTCACAAAGTCCGGTACCTTTCATCTCAAATACACCGATTTCATTGGTGGAGCCAAAACGGTTCTTAACAGCACGTAAAATCCGATAGGAAGCACTGCTGTCCCCCTCAAAATAAAGCACGGTATCCACCATATGCTCCAGCACTCTGGGACCGGCTACCATACCTTCTTTGGTTACATGCCCCACAATAAAAATAGAAACTCCCATGCTTTTGGCCAGTCGCAGCAGGACTCCTGTGGTTTCTCGAACCTGGCTCACGCTTCCTGGCGCCGATGAAATATCCTCCCGAAACATGGTCTGTATGGAGTCAACAATCACTACGGATGGCTTCATGGAAGAAATGGTTTCCTCGATGGAGTCAAGATTGGTTTCACTTAAAACCATCAGTTCTCCCTCAAAGGCTCCCAGACGATCTGCACGCATCTTAATTTGTTTTAAGGATTCTTCTCCTGATATGTATAGAACGGATTCCTTTTTCTGAACAAGCTGTATGCACATTTGCAAAAGCAGGGTTGATTTTCCGATTCCGGGGTCTCCGCCTACCAGAATCAATCCTCCTACTACAATTCCACCACCCAACACACGATCCAACTCACCGATGCCGGTAAAAATACGAACATCCTGCTCCGTACTTATCTGAGAGAGTGGCTCTGGTTTTTGTGATATACCACTATTACGGGATAGAACCGGCTTTGATTTACCCATTGCCGGTTCCTCCACAAATGAATCCCATACCCTGCATCCGGGACACTGCCCCAGCCACTTGGAGGACTCATATCCACATTCTTTGCAGAAAAATAATGTTTTTGCTTTTGCCATGTCTACCCCTGGAAATTTACTATATAATGCACTAGCTTACCTTTACAATCTTAACCGCAGCTAAAACGCCTGCTTCTAATGATACACTTAATACCAGTTTTCCACCTAAATTGGTCTTTACGATTCCAACGCTGTTTTCATCAATGAACGCTTCATATTCTGTTGCAGGTTCCAACTCCAGGGTAATCTGGGCATCCTCCAGGCCTTCTACCTGAAATTCCAACTGGCTGGATGATGCTTTGAACTGATTAACTGCCGTTCCCGGAACGGATTCGTAAACAAAAAGCTCGTTCTTTTCTAATTTTGTAATCTCTTTAAAGGTCTTTACTTTATATAAATCTCCTTCAAATTCAAAATCTGAAACTTTTGATTTTGTCTCTAATGTATAATCTCCAAAACTTAAGGTATTGTTTGCTTCTTTTTGAATCAAACCGCTTACAACTGGCATCTTCACGCCCTCCTAATACTTGTCATAATAATAAGTGTTTATTCCGACATTGTATCACAATTTTTGACTGATTTCTACTATTTTATAGAAAATACGACCTGTTTTTCTTTCACGCGAACGGTTACGGTATCGCCGCTTTTTACGGTTCCATCCAGAACTGCTTCCGCCAGCTTATCTTCGATATTTGTTTGAATCGCCCGGCGGAGAGGTCTTGCTCCATACTTTTGATCATATCCGGTATTGACAATAAAATCGATTAAGGCCGGTGTCGGTTTCAGCTTAATGTTCATCTGAGCCATTGTCCGCTTATTAATGCCCTTCAGCATAATCGACACAATCTCTTTAATATTTTCCTTGGTGAGAGAATGGAATACTATAATTTCATCAATACGATTGACAAACTCTGGCTTAAAGAGACGTTTTACCTCTTCCATCACTCCATCCTTCATCTTTTTATAATCAGCCTGCTCATCCCTGGCTGATGCAAACCCCAAGGTCTTCGGTTCAACAATCCGCTGTGCTCCGGCGTTAGAGGTCATAATAATAATAGTATTCTTAAAGCTTACCTTCCGTCCCTGGGCATCGGTAATATGACCATCATCCAATACCTGAAGAAGAATATTAAACACATCTGGATGAGCTTTCTCTATCTCATCAAATAAAATAACCGAATATGGATTCTGGCGAACCTTTTCACTCACCTGACCGCCTTCGTCATATCCAACATATCCCGGAGGAGAACCAATGAGTTTGGAAACACTGTGCTTCTCCATATATTCCGACATATCTACCCGAATCATGGAATTTTCGGTTCCAAACATGGCTTCTGACAAAGCTTTGGAAAGTTCCGTTTTTCCAACACCGGTAGGTCCTAAAAACAGGAATGAGCCAATCGGACGATTGGGATCCTTTAAACCTACCCGGCCACGACGGATTGCCTTGGAAATGGCAGAAACCGCCTCTTCTTGTCCGACTACCCTCTCATGTAGAATCGTTTCCAGTTTTTGCAACCGCTCTGTTTCCTCTTCTGCCAGTTTTTTCACCGGAATCTTGGTCCAGCTGGAGATAATATCTGCAATTTCATTTTCGCCCACTACCAATTGTCTTCCTTGGGCTTCAACCGCTTCTTTTTCTTTTAACTTGAGAATTTTAGCTTCATTCTTCTTTTGCTTTGCTTTAATCTCGCCAGCCTGTTCATAAGCCTGACGGACAATTGCCTCTTCTTTTTCTGTTTCCAGTCTTACATTTTCTTCTTCCAGCTCTTTAATCTTCGGAGAAGCGATATAGGTGCTCAGCCTCAGTTTTGAAGAAGCTTCATCAATCAAATCAATGGCTTTATCCGGAAGACAACGGTCATTGATGTAGCGAGCGGACATTTTTACTGCCGCTTCCAAAGCGTCGTCTGTGATGGTTACTTTGTGATGGTCTTCATATGCCCCACGAAGCCCTTTTAAAATAAGAACCGCTTCTTTTTCAGTTGGTTCTTCCACAACAACCGGCTGAAATCTTCGTTCCAGTGCCGCATCTTTTTCAATGTATTTGCGGTATTCTTCTCTGGTGGTTGCACCAATCAGCTGAATTTCCCCACGAGCCAAAGATGGCTTTAAAATATTGGAAGCGTCAATCGCTCCTTCGGCACCCCCTGCACCAATAATGGTGTGTATCTCGTCAATAAACAGCAAAACGTTACCGTCACTGATTACTTCACTAATTACTTTCTTAATACGTTCCTCAAACTCTCCACGGTATTTGGAGCCTGCTACCATCCCCGATAAATCCAGGGTAAGAAGACGTCTGTCTTTTATAGTATCCGGTACATTCCCTTCCACAATTCGGCTGGCCAGACCTTCTGCAATGGCAGTCTTACCAACTCCCGGTTCTCCCACCAGACAGGGATTGTTTTTGGTTCTTCTACTTAATATCTGAACCACCCGTTGGATTTCACTCTCTCTTCCAATAACCGGGTCCAGCTTTCCTTCTCTGGCCAGCTCAGTTAAATCCCGACTATACTGATCCAGCGTTGGGGTCGCAGATTTGCCTTTTCCCTTTCCTTTACTGACCATGTATTCATTTTTGGCAGCAGTTACATCCTGGCCCAGTGCAATCATAATATCTACATACAGCTTCTGGACATTTACCCCCAGCGTATTTAAGAGGCGTACTGCAATACAATCCGATTCTTTAATCAGGGCAATAAGAAGATGCTCCGTTCCTACCTTTTGTGCTTTTAACTTGGCGGCTTCACGAACGCTCTGATCAAAAATCTTTCGGGTTCTTGGGGTAAACTTGTCTTTCTCCATGACCCCTACATTTCCAGGAGGGGCGATAAGTTGCTCGATTAAGTCAATCAGCTTATCTTTATCCACTCCATTTTCTTCCAGAACAGCGGCTGCCACTCCTTGTGCAGTCAAAAGCCCGATTAGAATATGCTCCGTACCAATATAGTTATGGGATAGTGCATAGGCAATTTCCTTGGCATTATCTACTGCTTCCTGCGCATTCTCAGTAAAATGTTCAAACATGTTTTTATTTCCTCCATTTTTATTTTGCTTCCCAATCCATATGAATTTTCTGATATTAATTTAGGGAACCAAAAGGATTTTCTTTTAATAATCTCACTCCAAAAATTCTGGTAGATTCTGATTCAGATACTCTGCCCTCTGGCGGTCTTTTTCCACATTTCCCAAGACTCTTCCCGCATTCTGTTGAAGATTCCCCGGCTGTATCTCTACCAAAAGCTGGAATATGGTTTTGGTGTCTTTCAGCTTGATTACATTAGTGTCCACACCAAATTTCACTTGACTGAGTAAGGTCATAGCATCCTTGGTGGTAATCTGCTTTGTATATTTAAGACTTCCATATGCCCGATAAATCTGGTCTTCCAGAACGTTATAATTGGCATTCAACAGATAGTCCCTTCGTTTTCTCTCCTGGTGAATAATCTGATGTACAATATTATTCAGCTTCTCAATAATTTCTTCTTCTGTTCCACCCAAAGTCTTCTGATTCGAAATCTGATAAATCCCAGCACTGGCTTTCGTTCCTTCGCCGTACATACCGCGAAAAGCAATTCCCAGCTTTCCAGCTTCCTCAATCAACTGATTTATCTGTCCGGCTAAATCAAGAGCTGGTAAAAACATCATATAAGATGCCCGCATCCCCGTTCCCACATTGGTGGGGCAGGTAGTGAGATAGCCATAATTATCATGATAGGCAATGTCCAGATTTTCGGTAACCCAATCATCCAGACGATTTACTTCCTTTAATACCTTTTTCGCATTCATAGCACCTGCAAATGCCTGAATCCGCAAATGGTCTTCTTCATTGAGCATAATGCTTAAGGATTCATTTTCGGTCACCAGAAGGCCGGTTTCCTGTTTTTTCTCCGCAATGGCAGGGCTGATTACATGACGTTCCACCAGTGCAAGTCTTTTTGAATCTTCCATATGGCTGATATCATAGTACTGAAATCCGTTGGAAGCAGATTTCTTTTTACCTTTTTCCTGCATCGGGACCAGTTTTTGGGTAATTTCACCAATCATCTGACTTGCTTTTTCATCGGATAATTTTGGAGAAAAAGGATATTTTTTCAGATTTCTGGCCAATCGGACACGACTTGATATGATTACATCGCTGAATTTTCCTTGTTCCTCGTACCATTTTGCCATTCTAATCCCTCTTTTCTTTTTACAAATAATACTTTAAAGTTTTGGCACGATAGCGTTTTATAATTAGGTATCCTCCACTTTTTTCAACTCTCGAATTCGATCTCTCAGTTTTGCAGCGATTTCAAAGTCTTCAATCTCAATGGCTGCTTTTAATTCCTGAGAAAGGAGTTCAATTTCATCCAGAGTCTTTACTTCCTCACCCAGAACCGTATCTTCTGCATTCTCCCCCACAGGACGTTTTCCATTATGGCGATTACCTCCCTGTATCTGTCGCAGGCTTCGCTCAATAATATCCTCGAAAGTAGTATAACAATTGACGCATCCAAACTTTCCAGTTCGCTGAAGCTCTTCGGCTGTCATGCCGCAGGTCTCACATCGTAATATAATTTTCCGTTCTGCCGACTTTAACTCCTGCTCTTCGCCATACACATTTCCCAGAATGTTGGACAAAAAGCTGGTCAGCATCTGTTCAAAATCATTTCCAGTGGCATTGGTATGAAAAGAGGTCTTCTCGCCTGCACATTCTTCACACAGGTGCTGTTCTTTTTTTTCTCCATTTTTTATCTCGGTATAGTAAATTTTGGCAGGTCTTTTCTGACAAATATCACATAACATACTGTTTACTCCCTTGATTATCCCTAAACGGGTTGTTTTGTCATATCTAAAATATAACTCACAGTTTCTTTCTGGTCAATAGTTACTATTTGTTAACCACTACAGGTATGGGTTGAAAAAAATTTGTATTCGGTATAGAATAGTATCTATTGAAATAGAAATGAGGAACAAATGATGAGAATTGGACTAGTAAGACATTTTCGTGTTCGATGTCCCCACAAGCGTATGATGACCTCCAAGGAGTTCCGTGAATGGTCCGAACGTTATGATCGCTCCGGCGTTATCAAAAAATCTGTGGAAATGTATGGAATCTCCTGGGATATCTGTTATGCCAGTGACCTTCCCCGGGCAATTAAGACTGCCAAAGAAGTATATAGCGGAAACATCCATTTAGACAAACTCTTACGGGAAGTTGACACATTCCCCTTTATCCACACCGAACGGCTAAAACTTCCTTTTGAAGTTTGGCATGTATGCGGACGGTTGGCATGGTTTTTCCGTTCAAAAAGTCAGCCAGAATCCATTCGAGATACCAGAAAAAGGATTAACCAGTTTTTGGACAAGGTAGATTGGTCCAAGGATAACATTTTAATTGTATTTCATGGTTTTATGCTGTATAACTTTCAAAAGGAACTTCGGAAAAGGGGATTCTATGGTGAAAATGTGCGTCATGTAAAAAATGGATTTCTTTACGAATACATAAAGGAATGAGGACTTCTTTAAAAGAAGTCCTCTTCTTTTTCTTCCCGTTTTCTTATTATTTGGAACACCAGGCCAATAGTAAGACCGATGCAGGCTGTACCAAATACGGCGGTAAGAATACCCATTTGCAGAATCTGACGTTTATAGCCGTCTTCTCTGGCATTTTCCTCCACCTCACTGGTTACTGGGATGTTATCTTCTTGGGCAACTCCATTATAAGGCTTAAGGGTTTTATATAATCGATTGTATTGATAAAAGCCAACGATGCCATCCTGATTCTCACCATATACCAATAGAATATCACTATCCAGATTGTATTTCCAGCAATAGACTGTAATCGGTAAGCCATCCATCACAATGGTGGTTTTTTCATAATCCTGGGGAAGGAGTGTATCGTCTTCCAGAGGTAATATCTTAACCTCTATCGTCTCAGCCAAAAAACGATTACCAAAATCATCCTCTGTGGCATATACTCCGGCAGGAGGGATGTTTTTAACCTCCACACCATCAATACTGCCGTCTTCACCCGTTCCTTCTGCCCCACCGGTTATTTCCGCTTCTTTTCTGGTTACAACAATTGTTACGGTTTCCTTTGCACCTGATGGTGCTGTTACCGTTATTTTCACCTTATTTTCGCCAACCTTCAGTTTCGTATTTCCTTTAATGGATACCGTTGCCTTATCATCCGATGGCTTGGTATGGACTGCTATCTTCTCTTCCTTATTATCTACTTCTGCCGTATATTTATGAATGGTATTTTTAAACTCTGGCGACAGCTTTCCTGGAAAAATAGTTAGTTCATCCAACTGGGCGTCATCACTGATTCTCTCCGGATCCACAATTTCAAAGATTAACTGATTATTGGACACCGACATCTGAACTCCGTCCAAAGCACAATATACTAATGGGTTTTTACTGATTCCAATCGTTGTTTCGCCACCCTTGATGGCTTTGAATTTGATGGAATATTTTTTTCTGAGGCCACTTTCTCCAGAATCCTTGTCAGAGATGAGAACCATTCCTTCTCCCTCAGAGGTAAAGGCTCCCCCTGAGACAAACTGAAGCATGGCTCGGTCAAAAGAAAGAAAGGTTTCTACATCTCCAATATCTTCACTGGATTCTATGGTCAGTACAACGGAAAAGGTATTATCCACCAGAATGTTTTCTTCACTCAATGCCAGATTCATGGCAGCACTGGCAGCCAGCACCTTCACGTCCTGGGTGCAGATGCTTCCAAGACACAATACCACGATCAAAATCACCGGTATGATTTTTCCTTTCACTCTTGTACTCATAAAAAACTCCTTTTAACTGGTCTTTGTGACCGTAATGGTATAGTAATTCATATCGCCATTTTCGGCCATTACCTGAATGGTAATCACATTTGTTCCAATTGCCAGTGGAATTACCGTACTTCCTCCCGAAGACAGAACATTGGAAAAACCGTTCTGTTCCAAAGAAATACTCATCGTTGCGCGACTGTTTGCTGTTGCTGCTGCGAGGTTAAGGCTATTAACATTACTGTCGGTAATTGTCAGGCAGTATGCCGTTCCGCCACTTGCTGCATTGAATTTTGGCGTAAAGGTGTAATTATCCAATTTAAGTGTCTTCAGCCAGTTGTTTGGGCATAGTACGGTTTGTGGTGCTGAACCCGGCACTTCCGGCATATTGTAGTAAACTGGAATGTTAAATACCAAGTTTTCCTCCAGCATTCCCATGGTGTTGTATCCAGTGTAGGTCTTAGCCGCTTCCGAATTGGCCGCTTCTACGTTGGCCATATACTGGTGGGTATAAGTACTGGTTGGTGTTATATTAAATTTCTGCAGATAAATGTTATTCTGCCCGCGATTAATATAGTTGGTTCCTATGTATTTTGCCCCTCCCACAATAGCCTTATATGGGTTATTCCATGGAAGAAGGTAAGTTGCTTTGGTTGCTGCACTGGAAATCGTATTTCCCATAGCAAATTTGAGTCCGTTTATAATGGCTCCATTTGCTACCGTGCTGTGGGTAGCTCCAATGTTGTAATAATTATAATAGCCTTCATATCCTACAACAGTTCCGGTTACAGAATCACTGAAGGCTGTTGCACTTCTAATAACCTCCTGCTTTACCCTGGTTGCCAGATGATATGGGCTGACTCCGGATTCACGTGCTGCATCCATAAATACTTCACTGTATAACTTAGTATATTCTTCTCCTGTGTTTTCATCCAGGTAAGTGATGGTTGCATTGGACATTGGAGAGTTTCGAAGTACCGCCTCCACACCACTTTGGATTTGATAATCACTCTGATTCTCCAGGGATTCAAACTGAAAGATAGAGTTTTGGTACAGGAAATTTCTTGGATCCATATAATACTCAACAGCTGCCTTAGAAGCCGTCACCCAGGTACTTCCATCATACGGCTTAAAGGTATCGGTTGCCCAGTCATATGCACCTGCTTCGTAGGATAGCCAGCCATTGGTTTTATTTTTGCTGATTAAGTTAAGTCCGACTTTTGATTCATTCTCAATTACGGTATTCCAGTCCAGACCAGTATTATAAGCCTTAAATATCCAGTTTGGATGGCTGGCATGAAGAGCCGCCAAGCCTTGCTTATAGCTGTCAGGGAAGCCCTGATCGGTCAAATACCAATCAAACTGTACGTCATCCAGAATTGGGTAAGGAATTGGGCTCTCGGTAACTTCTGGCTCAGGACTTTCCTCCGCGATTGGAGGTGCTTCCGTTGGCTTCGGTATTTCAAATACTACCTTTGTATCAATAGAAACATACTGACTGGAAACAAAACCGGTTAGTGTTGTCCCAGAATAATCAAACGATACCTTATACCATGTTACATTTTCTACCTTTTTGCTGGAGGCAATGGCTACCTGCTCCCCTTTTTTCAAAGCCACCGCTGCTTTATTATAAGTCAGCTTCGCTCCAGT
The DNA here is from genome assembly GCA_031553075.1 of Acetivibrio sp. Classification (GTDB taxonomy): domain Bacteria; phylum Bacillota; class Clostridia; order Lachnospirales; family Lachnospiraceae; genus DIGJ01. The sequence continues at coordinate 3,365 of JAVBLX010000005.1, read as the reverse complement.
GGTTCCGGCAGTCTTCCTGACATTTAAGGTTGATGCCGTTACGGTTGCGGTTTTATCCACATTCCCTTTTAAGGTTACCTGGCTCCCTAAAATATATCCGGTCCTGGTTTCCTTGTTATTGTACAAATAGGATACTTTATACCACTTGTTTCCTTTAGAATCTGCTGTTTCCAGAGTAATCACAATATCCTGCTTATTTTTCAAGCTGACGGTCTTTCCATTTACTTTCAAAATATCTTTATCGGTTCCAGCTCCTTTTCTTACACTCACTGCCTTGGAGCTCTTTACCACTGCTTTTACATTTTTTGAAAGGCTGAGCTTTACATAATCACTCAAAACATAGCCTTTCTGATTTTTTTTATTCAGGGTAAAGGAAATATAGTACCATTTCTGTTTATCAACAATCTTCTCTTTTAATATCGTTACTTCGGTGCCTTTTTTCAAAGCAACTTTGGTTCCGCTTACCGAAAGCTGAGTTCCTGTTGCGGATGCAGTCTTTCGAACTTTTAGGGTCGTAGCATTGATCTTTGCCGAAATATCTAACGTGGTAGATGTGGGAGTAGGGGTTGGAGTCACTTCTTCCTGAGAGTCGGTACTATCACTTGCGTCAGCCTCATCATTGTTGCCATCCTCATCATTGATTCCTTCTGTCTGAACAAAATCACCCAGAACATATCCTTTTAAGGCTTTCCCTCCAAAGGTAAAAGAAACATGAAACCAACCATTGGTTTCCGTTAGAATACTAACTGCTTCTCCCTGTTTCAAATATACATTGGCTCCCTCATGCTGTAAAATTTCTTCTGTTGTCCCTGGACCTGTTCTTACGTTCAGAGAAGTTGCAATCACCGTTCCCGAAGCCTTGGCTTTTACTCCATAAGAATCCGTATTGGCAAAGCATATATTAAGCCCAGTTATTAAACCTAAAGTTAACAAAATAGTCAGCAAGATTTTTCCTTTCATCCCTCGACCTCCTTTTCCTTTGTAATACCATTATCTACTACTGTAGACCCAATATATACCAATGTTATGGCATATGTGTGTCACCTTTTGTGTCAGCTTTTCATCAATTTTTCAATCGACTTTTCATCCGTTTTTCTCAGCTTTTGGTTCTACTTTTCATCGACATTTAGTCAGCTTTTCAACAATTTTTAATCTGCTTTTCCATTCTCAATCAACGTTTAGCATCTCATTCTGCCCTTATCGACTCTTTTTCAGTATCTCTTTCAGCTCTTCCACATTAAACACATAGTTGGTATTACAAAAATGACAGTTTACTTCAATTGGTTCATTGTCATCAATCATCTCTTGGATATCTTTTTTTCCAATACTGATTACGGCTTTTTCCACTCTCTTTTTATTGCAATTGCAATTATACTGAGTTGACACGGTTTCTGTAATTTCCACGCCCAAGTCTCCCAGTACATACCGTAAGATGTCCTCCGGGCTCATGTCCTGATCCAGAAGCTCCGTAATTCCATTGATAGAACCGATGGTTTCTTCCAATTTAGCAATAACTCGTTCTTCTGCAAAAGGCATCAGCTGAATGATAAAGCCGCCAGCCTGTTTTACGGTATTATCCTTATTCATAAGCACACCCAGCGCCACAGAAGAAGGAACCTGCTCTGAGGTGGCAAAATAATAGGTCAAGTCTTCTGCGATTTCCCCTGACACCAGATGGGTTTGTCCAATATAAGGATCTTTCAGACCCATGTCCTTAATTACACTCAAAATCCCCAAATCCAATGCTCTTCCCACATCCAGTTTGCCTTTTTCACTAGGTGGAAGCATAACTTCAGGGTTATTCACATACCCCTTCACATTGGCTCCCGCATCCGCCGTCACTACCAATCCGCCAATCGGGCCACTACATTTAATCTGAAGGGTCAGCAAATCCTTTTCTCCCTTCATCATGGTTCCCATCATGGCCCCCGCTGTTAACAACCGCCCCATGGCTGCTGTTGCAACAGGGCTTGTACTATGAATCTCTTTCGCGTGCTCTACCAACTCTCTCGTGGTTGCCGCAAAGGCACGAATCTGGTTATTGGCTGCAGTTGCTCTTACGATATAGTCTGACATGTTATTCTCCTTAATAGTTTCTGATATTTTGATTTTTTAATCTAAATTCTTTATTTAATTTATTAATCTAAATCTTTTATTTGATCTATTAATCTAAATCTTTTATTTGATCTTTCATTCTAATCTTTCATTTAATCTTATATTTCAATCTTTCGATATTTTCTATAAATCTTTAATAACTATTCTTTATGTTGCTTACTCTTCTAGCGTAATCTCATAATTGTCTTCTTTCATTACCGTAAACTCAATTATACAACTTGCCAACCTGTCTTCCTTCCCTTGCAATCACATAAATCCGTTCACTGTCACCGTTCGGTTTTTCTCGAGTAAATGCATCGTAAGCAATAACAAATTCCATATCAGCCAGTTGCAATTGTCTTTTAATGGTTTCCAAATCATACGCTCTTTGATAATGTTCCTCATCAAAACGAAAAAATACGTCACCATCTTCCTCTTCTTCATTCTTAACATAAATTGTCAGATCATATTCATTTATTTCCGTCTCGGGGTCATAATAATTATCCCAGATAAAGCTACAATCCTCTCTATTTTCAGCAAACGTATTTTGTGCCAATACAGCTTCATATTTATATTTTGTATTAAAATCGAAAACAAACAAGCCGCCTTCATCCAAATAATTATTGACTAGCCGGAATACGCTTTGCAATTCTTCCTCTTCTAAAATATAATTCATGCTGTCACAAATGCTCACCACCGCGCGTACGGTTCCAAAAAGTTCTAATTCCCGCATATCCTGCAAAAGATAAAGAATATCCTCTTCCTTTTCCATCGCTTTATCTCTGGCAATCTCCAGCATTTCTTCTGCATTATCAATCCCTATCATTTCATACCCGGCACTGGCCAACCGCTCAGTAATATTTCCGGTGCCACAGCCCATATCCAGAACCAAACCATCTGATATTTGATATTCTCTCAATAAACCGATGAGATATTCACTCCACTCGTCATAAGGAATGTTGTCCATAAAGATATCATATACCTGGGCAAAACCGGTGTAAGCTTCCATCTTGGTACTCCTTTATTTTCTGATTGTTGTTTACTGTTGCTTTTTGTCAAATTTATTCATTCCTCATTTTAAACGAACACAAAAAGAATAGCAAGGTAAACTTTGTGTTTAGGGGGTGAGGGGACGCTCCTGGATATAGACTTCGGACGCCGAAAGAGCGGGTGGATCAGTGCCTCCTCGGAACGGCTTCCTTGGAAAACGGCTCGCATGCGAAAGATTTCTGGCTAGCGTAGAAGCACCGAAAGAACTAAGACTTTAAAAA
>JAVBLX010000092.1:0-4005 GCA_031553075.1 Acetivibrio sp. | reverse complement strand
CCCAATTTCAACTACATAGTAAGATCTACGTGAATGAAACGGAATAAAGAGTAGTAAATAACTGCAAATACAAGACCCTGTACAATCAGCATGTATGGTTTGTTAGCCATTGGAAGTCTGGAGCTTAAAAGGAAGTCGATTGCTCCGCCAGAGAATCCAAAGCCGGCAGTCCAATGCATAGCGGATGCAAATGCTAAAGAAACACCAGTTAAAACCGCGTGTACTAAGTATAGGCCAGGAGCAAGGAACATAAATGCAAATTCGATTGGCTCAGTAACACCAGTTACGAATGCAGCAACGCTGGCAGCGATCATAAGAGAAGCAACTGCTTTTTTCTTTTCGGTTTTAGCCGTGTGATACATAGCAAGACAAGCAGCGGGTAAACCAAACATCATAACTGGGAAGAATCCAGCCTGATACATACCAGTGGTTCCAAGTGTACCAGTTCCAGCCCAGAAGTTACCGATATCATTGATGCCAATGGTATCAAACCAGAATACGGCATTTAATGCATGGTGCAGTCCGGCAGGAATCAATAAACGGTTGAAGAAACCAAATAATCCGGCACCTAAAGCGCCAAGTCCGGAAATGGCAGTACCAAAAGCTACTAATCCAGAATAAACAACTGGCCATACAAAGAAGAAAACACCACTGAGTACGATAGATATAGCACTGGTTACAATTGGAACTGCACGACGGCCGCTGAAAAATGCAAATGCGGTTGGAAGCTGTACCGTGCTGAATTTGTTGTAAGCCCAACCTGCGATAATACCGATGACAATACCAACTAAAGCATTTTCAATTTTTCCAAAACCTGGGTTAACGTCTTCGATTGCAACTTTTGTAAGCATGGCTACAGAACCAGGACTTAACAGAGTGGTTATAACTTTAAATCCAACTAAACCGGAAAGAGCGGCAGCTCCATGGTTATCCTTGGACATACCGATTGCAACACCAACTGCGAATAACATTGGAATATTATCAAGAATAGAAGCACCGGCTTTAATAAAGAATGCAGCAGCGGGGCTACCGCCACCCCATCCAGTTGGGTCGATTGCATAACCGATACCCATAAGAAGTGCGGCTGCTGGTAAAATTGCTACTGGAAGCATCAATGATTTACCAAGTTTTTGTAAGAACTTCATCATAAATTTGTTCCCCCTTGAACGTTAGTTTAATAGGTTAATAAGCTATCATTCTGCACCGTATAGAATGTGCAGTTTAATTTAGAAATATAAGCAATCTGTCATGTCTCTTTCTTTTTCGGATCCTAAAAAAGAAAAAATAAAAAAGGCAATAGCAAATAGCAGTTAAACTGCTACCATGCTAATGCCCTTTCGGTTACACGCACAAATTAACAATATTTCATTTACAAAACCCATTATACAAAATGTCATTGGAAAAAGCAAGACTAATTTTGGCATTTTTTGTTTAAATTTACTTTTTGGCTGTTTTTTTAAGGGGCTTCCTGTGCAAAAATACTAATAGTTCTTTATTTCTATTGAATGACAAACCGTAACATGATACAATTAGGCATATTTGTAACCGGGAGGATTTCGGATGGAATATTGTGTTCAAAAGGTATTTAACAACAATGTCGTTTTGGTAGACAATGGTGAGGAAGAAATCATTTTTTACGGTAAAGGAATTGGTTTTGGCAAAAAACCAGGTTGTGTGATTGTTAAGGATAGTAAAATTGAAAAGGTATTTACTGTTGATAATAAGCAGTTTAACCAGGTTATTTCCCAGACTAACAGTAAACTGGTGGGACTCTGTGAGGATGTTATTTATATGATTTCTAAAAGCATCCCAGAAGAATTGGATCCGAAGATTCACGTTTCATTAATTGACCATATTTCCTTTCTGGTGAGCAGGATCGAAAAAGGAGAAGAAATATCGAATCCGTTTTTAATGGAAACTGAGATTCTGTTTCGAGAAGAGTATCGAGTAGCTGGTGAAGCGATTGAAATCTTGCGGAAAGGTTTGGAGCTTCCAATTCCAGACGATGAAATTGGTTTTATTGCCCTGCACATTCAGTCTGCTCGAAATGGGGGAAGTAAAGCAACCGCAATGAAATTTGCTTTTGTCATTAATTCAGTAACGAAGTATCTGGAAAAAGAAATTGGTGCTGCGATGCCTCAGAAGAGCTTGGAATATATGCGCTTTGTCACCCATTTGCGTTTTGCTATGGAGCGTATTGTTGAAGGTGGTGATATTGCCACGCTGATGAAGGATGAAATAAAGCAGCACTATGCAGCTTCCTATAAAATGGGAAAAGGGGTTGCCAAGATTATGAAAAATATCTTTGCGACAGAAAATGTGTCAGATGATGAGATTTGTGCGATTACTGTACATATTGAGCGGATTAAGATGATAATCGATGAGATGGAAAAAAAGGAAAAATCAAAAATTTACAGAGCGCAGTAATTCTTGCGTTCTGTTTTTTAATAGACTTTTATTTTATAAAACAGAAAACCACAGTCGTGTAAAGGGTCACGACTGTGGTCTCTGTTCGGTAAAAAAAGAAATATATAAACGGAATATAGATAGTAGGCTTATTTAGTCATTTGGTAAGTGGGATTTTATGAACAATCCGGCGAAAAATCTTCCAGACAATTACAACTGGCAAGCTGAAAAAAATATAAAGGGTAGTAAGTAATCCCGTAATACCACCAACAATTGCAAAGATAAGAACTCCAATACTCATTTTTACTTCCTCCCTTAGTCTATCCTGGCTTCATTTTAGCAGTCTCTTAAGAGGTTGGAAAGAGATGAAAGCCTTTCTTAACGTTATCTTAACAAAAAAGGGAGAAGAGCAAATGGGTGTGTTTCGGCATATATTAATGTGAGAAAAAGAATAGTAGGATGAGTTTATGGACTGTACTCAGAGGATGGAACATGTTATTAGGGAAGGAGACAGCCTTTACAAGCTGGCAGGACAGTATGGACTTACGGTTCCAGAGCTTTTGGTGTTGAATCCTGGGGTGAATCCCTACAATCTCCAGGTTGGAAGTCGTATTTTGGTATGTCCTGGGGCTGACTTTATCAAGCGGGAAGGCGTGGAGGAAAACCTGAGTGAAGAGATGCGTCTTGTTTGGCTGCAGCATGTTTACTGGACCAGGATGTTGTTGATTAGCCTTGCAGAATATCTGGCAGATAAGGATGAAGTGGCGAACCGACTTTTGCAAAATCCGAATGATATTGCAAGTATTTTTGCAAATTTCTATTCATCCGATGTGGCTACCAGAATATCTCAGCTTTTGGCGGAGCATCTGGGAATTGGCGCTGCGTTGATTACAGCATTGCGAGATATGGATATGGAAGAGGCCAATGCGTTGAATGACCAGTGGTACATCAATGCGGATAAGATGGCGGAGCTGTTTGCACGGATTAATCCGCATTATGACTTGGAAGAGATGCGGGAGATACTTTATCGGCATTTGGATTTGACTAAGGAGGAGGTTGGTGCGAGACTTCAGAAGGAGTTTTTGAAAGATATTCTGGCGTTTGGGAAGGTTGAAGAAGAGGCACTGGAAATGGCGGATGAATTTACACAGGGAATTGAGAGTCAATTTCCACAGCGGTTCGAATGAGTAATGTTCCAGCATTTTGGTGAGCCCAATAAAGTGAGCAATCTCTCGTCCCGTGAACTCCTGGTTGCTCCTGAACGCCCCTCCATGCAGCGAAAGGCCTTAAAGAGTAGTTGTCGAGATTTTCGATAGATGCTCTTATTATGATTGGAATTTGTCAGAGTTATGAGCTGAAATTTACTGAAATTTTACGAATGGTAAATTGACGAAATATATGGATTGGAATACAATTAGAGCAGAACATTTTTAGTTTTTAAAATTGACTTAAAGAGAAAGCAGATAGCTTCCTGTATACTTTAAATAGGTCAAGGGATTGACACAAAAAAATACCTCATGTAAATTTAGATTATTACTGACCGGCCAGTTGGTAAAAATCTAAAACACAAGAGGTATATAAGATGAATACTAAAGCTAA
>JAVBLX010000071.1:0-69047 GCA_031553075.1 Acetivibrio sp. | reverse complement strand
CCCATCCCCCACGTTCCCGCCGAACCTTTCCTGGGCTGCGTCCGGTTTTCAAAACCTAGTTTAATACTAACTCCCAAGAGGCAACTCATAACTAACAAACGCTACATATTGATTATCTGGAGACCATGAATTTACATTAATGGAACCCTGCCCGCCAAAGAAAGAAAGTACCAAATTACGCTCTGTTCCATCATAATTCATCAGCCACAATTCAACCTGCATATTCGGCAGGTGCTCGTTGGGGTCTAAGTCTCCTTTTCGGTAAGCCAAATTTATTACTTTGCTGCCATCAGGCGATATATGGGCAAACCAATTATTCTTTTCCTCAAAGGTCATCTGAACTGGATTGCTTCCATCAAGATCCATTCTCCAAATCTGCATGAGTCCTGTTCTTGTACTGTTGAACCAGATGTGTTTGCCGTTGGGGGCGTATTCTGGTCCGTCATTAAAGCCCTCTCCGTTGGTCAGTCTCTTCTCTTCCCCGCCTGTGGCTGGAATGGAATAAATATCTACGTCAAAGCTATTTTCGCTCATGTTGCGGAATGCACAGTACGCTAGTTCACTGCCATCCTGAGACCAGCCATGAAGGAAGCTTGGCCCTTCTGGGGTTATTAGTTTGGGCTCTCCGCCTGTAACAGGGAGTATATATATTTTTGACATCCAGCTGTTCTGAGGACTGTGACTGACAGCAAGCTGAGTATGATCTGGTGACAATACGTGGTCGTTGTTGCAGTTGTCACAGAAGCCGGTGTCGATTCTTTCGACTGTTCCAGTGGGAATGTGATAACGATAAATCAGTCCATCGGAATTATATAGGAGATTATCTCCATCCTTTAACCAGTTTGGAGCTTCGATAATTTTATCGTATTCGGCAAGCTTCTTAACTTCTCCTGTTTTGGTATCCAGAATGTTTAGGATGCTGCGTGTATTATCTCTCCTTTGAGTGAAGGAGTCCAAGAGTTTTTTCCCTTCTGCCAGGTCCTCAAGCATGCCTACGTCACTGGTGTCCTGGTCCATAATCTGGGGAATTCCCATTGCACGTGCAAATTGAAAGCAGGCAAAAGCGTCTACTTTTCCTTTGCCAAGGCAGATGTTACTGCCATCGGTATCCATGTCTTTTGAGGTTCCTTTGATATCTTTATAGTGCAATGATTTTATTATGGCTTTATGTTCCCATAGAAATGCTTCTGGGTCTTTTCCGCCAAACAATAACCAGCCTGCATCAGCCTGGGCTCCAACTGTGCCATGACAGGCTTTAAGAAGCCATTCGTAGGCGGAGATTCCATCTATTTGAGTTTCGATCTCCTGGGGATTGTTGTGGAGTAACAGCTCGGCTCCAAAGGATGTAAGGGACTCTGCCAAGGCTATCGCTTTCTCTGCAAATTTCTCGTAAATTTCCCGGTTGATTTCTCTGGGGCATCCGATTACAAACTGTTTGACTCCATATTTCTTCACCAGTTTTTCCAGGGTAGGGATTTCTTTTTGAAAATCGTTGGAAAAGATGTGGCACGATACGGGTTCCAATCCATAATGAACTAATCTTTCGTAATAGGCTTCAAAATCAGATACTTTCCAAATCACATGCTCGAAACCGCCTAATTCGCTTAAAGCTATGCAAGGTTCTATTTGACCATATCCCAGAGATGATACATGGGCAAAAAACTGTTCTGGGTTCTCTCTGCATAGTTCCGACATACCAAACATATTGACACCAAATCTCATATTTATCCTCATTTCTGCGCTGCTTTTTTGCGCATATCAAGTTTGTGGTTGCAGCGCAGACACAAACTTGTGGCGAAAGTGTTTTTCTTTCATTCTTAGCTCCCATCTGCGCATTGCGATGTGCGCTCAAGTCAGTGGAGCACACATTTTTGTTAACCTTCCAATCATGCCGTCATTGCGGCACGAAAAAGCAACAAAGAATTCTTCTTATGATACTTATTAAAACGATTTTCTATCAAGAATCTCAGGAATTTGAAATCGAGAGATTATCTGACTGAACTGCTTTTTCTCGCTGCTGGTTACTATGCCTTCTAAGACTTCCAGTGCATGGCAGGCCAACCATTTATCGGTTCTATTTGGTCTTCCGGCAAGAATTGCGTCTGCCATTTCGGCAACTCCCAGGCCTCTGGAATTTAATGAAAAACCAAATTCGGTGGGTAATACTTCTGGTTTATCAGCCATATTAAGGGGATCAATGGCCTGCGGTAAATATCTTACGTCGCCACCAAAATGATTTGGATCTGGCAGATAAAGGATTCCTTCTGTTCCCTGAATGGCCAGATACGGTGCTTCTGGGAATATGCAGTCGCCATTAAAAAGGATGGTTCCCAATGCTCCGTTTGCAAATCGAAGGGATGCTGACATAAGATTTTCATTTTGAACTTCAAAGGTTTGTCCCTTCTTTGGATTTTGCTCCATCATGTAAGTTCTTACCGGGCGATTGGTTTGGACCATTCCACAGACTTCTTCTACTGGTCCCAAGATACTTAACAGGGCAGTCAGATAATAGATGCCCACATCAAAGCCAATTCCTGCTCCGGGCAGAGTTGTAAAGTTAAGCAGCTCGTAGAGCAAGCCTGCATTTCGATTCAGTACCATTGTTACAGATGTGGGGGTACCTATTTTCCCTTCCAAAACAGCTTGATGCGCTGTCTGGATAGCGGAACCTAAAAAAGTGTCCGGTGCTACTCCAAGATAAAGTTTTTTCCCTTCAGCCAGTGTTGCCAGCTCTTTTGCCTTCTCATAGTTCTCGGCAATTACCTTCTCTGTGTAAACATGTTTTCCTGCCTCCAGGGCACGCCTGACGATATCATAGTGTGCACCTACCGGGGTCAGGTTTACCACGATATCAATGGTGGCATCCCCCATGATTTCCTCCACAGTTACGGCCTGAATACCAAATTGTTCGGCACGTTTCCTTGCTGACTCCATGCTATTGCTGGCACAACATACTACCTGAAGATTTTTGAACTGTTCAATCATGTTGGTAAGATAAATCTCACTGATTGCACCACAGCCTACTACTGCTACACGTAATCGATTACTCATATTCTGCCTCCTGGTTAATGTCTTTATTTTATATTCTTTATTTCATTTCTATATTCTACTTCTATAGTTTATTTCTTATATTTTACATTTCATTTCTACACTTCATTTTATGATAATTTTTAATGCAATCTTTTGTTTTTTTCATCCTTTTGATAAAATTTACAAATTCTATTGATTTCTCTCTTGAATATGATATAATACCTCTATCGGGGCATTAGCGCAGCTGGGAGCGCGCCACACTGGCAGTGTGGAGGTCACGGGTTCGAATCCCGTATGCTCCATGCTTGAAAATCTAAAATCTCTTTTATCAATGAACTATCCATATATAAATGTTTGGTTAATCATTTAATCCACCCCATAAAATTACATTACCACTTTTTGAGAGGCTTGTAAACCATATGTATGACCATTGTAAGTGAAATCACTTAATTAATATTATGAGCATTTACATTTCTAACAAGAAATGTAAAAAAATAAATAAAAGTTAAAAGGAGATACTACATGATTGATTTTAAGAATGCTGGCTTTTTCAAATTAAAAAAGGTAGAAAGTAGTAATGATGTTATACCTCTTTTAGTTCAAGGAGAAGAGATTATTGGATGTTACAAAGGGGTTAGAGATTATGTTGTCTTTACAACAAAGAGAATCATCGCTATTAATGTGCAAGGCATGACCGGAAAAAAGAAAGATTTCACTTCTCTTCCCTATTCAAAAATCCAGGTGTTTTCAGTTGAAACAGCAGGGACCTTTGACTTAGATAGTGAGCTTGAATTGTGGTTTAGCGGTCTTGGCTTAGTAACATTTGAATTTACTGGTACAAGTGATATTGTAAAAATCGGACAGACGATAGGGACTTTTGTTTTATAAAAATAGCGGACTATTTTATATTAAATTCCTCCTTATGGAGAAATTCCTATTATTTAAAAGGACTGGGCATATAGCAATCTATCCCCAGTCCTTTTAAAGAGAACATTCATTGTCCTAAATAAATGGCATTGACCCAATTTGAATTTGAGCCCGAAAATTTATGTAAGCAAACCCAAATCTGTTATTTAATGCTAACAGAATTTTATTTTTAAGTCAATGAGGCTGGTTAATTTTTGTACAAACAAAAAAAGGAAAAACAGTTTGTTACATATGAAACCTGCATACTAATCCTGGCTGGATTTCCTGCGTGATTGCATGCATTAACACCATGGCAGACAAAGAGGTTGCATTATTATTTATTCTATATCTTCAAAAGCTTTCAAATTCTGCATTTTTTTCCTCTGCTCCGCTCTTATCTTTCTTTCCTTTTCTATGATTTCTGATGCAGCTTCACGGATGTTTTCAAGGATAGAAAGGGCTTCTTCGGCATCCTCTTTCGTGGTGACAAGAAAATTGTCGCCTGGGTATCTTGCATCGAAATAAAAGTCTCCCAGCCATTTGCAATCTTTTGAAGAAACAGGAAAATCGTATTTTTCTTTTATTTTATTTAAGATAGCACGAAGATTATGAGATTTCATGAGAGTAAGGACATCAGCATCCTCTGAAAAGAGCAACTCCAGAATGGCTTTTAAATATTTTTCCGCTGACTGTGAGCACCCTGCAGTTACATTATTATAATTTCCAATCTGTTCACAAAATGCAAATCCGTTCTTTGTATATAAATAATCATTCTCGGCAAGTCCAAAATAAGAATTTAATTTTTCCAAAGTAATACCCCATCCTTTCTAATCTCCTTGATGAGACGGCAAGTGGATTCTTGAAATTCTGATACCGTATAAAATACCAAATCTGCTCCCTGCTCCTCAAAAACAGAGTGTAAATGCCCTCTCTGCTCACGGGGAACTTCCTTATCGGTTAGAACCAAAAGGTCTATATCACTCCCTGCATGATACTCCATTCTGGCATAACTGCCAAAGAGAACAATACGGTTTATTGTTGGTAAAGGAATTAAAAAAGTAATAAAATTTTGAAGTTTCTTTTTTATATTTTCATCAACTGGTAGTAAATCAATATAACATATACCTCTATTTTCTCTGATAGTAGAAGATTTATCAAGAATCATCTCGCCTGCTCTCCTTTTCCCATATCATTCATTTACTTCGTAAATATCAGCTAAATTGTACCATAAAGACAAATGACTTTACAGCTAAATATTCGAAAACAGTTCCCATTATACACCAAACAAACTGCCAATATCCGTATCTGCGATCACTCGGTCGGTTTTCCTGTTGGCATTTTTTAGCATACTGTTCATCTTCTCTTCTGCTGTTTTTTTCAATAGCTCTTCCAAATTAATCTGTCTAAGTTTAAAAAACAAGACTGGATCCTCATCAAACCGGGCACTAATTCCATATAAAACTGCCGCTACATGCTTGCACATATAGGCCCAGTCAGGGCAGGAACAGGAAAAATTAATTTCCTTGGGCGAAGGAAACAATCCACTTCCCTTCATTTGGAAAATTTCTTCCAGTTCCTTGGGAAATTTACCTTCTGCCAGCTCACCTACATTAGCAATTTTATTTCCACAGGTCTTAACGATGGCATCCCATTTCTTACTCTCAAGAGGCATAATTTCAACCTGCACAGAATAAGGTTTTGAGCCGCTCCCGGATACTAGAGCCGTAACGGTTCCAGCATTAATCTGAAGATCTAAAACGAATCCGTTTCGCACATAGCTTCGTCCCCGGCCGATACGGTTGGAATAATCCGCATAGCTTTCCAGGTTTTTATTCCAGGCCAGACCCCACCAGGTCTTGGCAATTTTATTCCCTTCAATCACAATGGGATGCATATCGCCATTTTTCTTTTTCAGCTTTTCCAGCTGTCTGGCTGCCTTAGCCTTTTTCTCTGCAACGGTTACGTATTCATAATCCCACATAAGCAGACCTCCCTAAAATAACTGAATCATGGACAACAGCTCTTCATTACTCATTTCGGTAATCCAGCTTTCACCGGAATCTGCAATGATATCATTGGCAAGCTTTTGCTTGTCCGCAATCATCCCATCAATCTTTTCTTCAATGGTACCTCGGGTAATGAATTTATGAACCATAACATTTTTCTTCTGTCCAATTCGAAATGCCCGGTCAGTGGCCTGGTTTTCAATGGCCGGATTCCACCACCGGTCAAAATGGACCACATGATTTGCTGAGGTAAGATTTAACCCAACACCACCAGCCTTTAGTGACAATACCATAAATGGTACATATTCTTCTCCGCAAAACTGTTCCACCAACTCCCCACGCTTTTTCACCGGCGTACCGCCATGGAGAACCAGCCCCTTCCGTTCAAAGATGGTTTCCAAAAAATCAGCCAGAGGGTTGGTCATTTCTTTAAACTGGGTGAAGACCAGCACCCGTTCTCTTTTCTCATAAATTGTCTCACAAATTTCCTTCAGCTTTTCAAATTTTCCACTATGAGCAAAGTCATATTCTTCTATTCCCAAATATTGATCCGGGTGATTACAGATTTGCTTAAACTTCATAATACTGGCCAATACCAGTCCCTTCCGCTTAATTCCATCGGCATCTTCCAAGCTGCTTTCCAGCTCACGCACCAGGGCTTTATAAAGAACCAGCTGTTTCTTGCTGAGGGTGGTATAAGCATTGACCTCCACCTTATCCGGCAGATCCGAAATAATACTTTTATCAGTTTTCACCCGTCTGAGGATAAATGGACTCACTGCTGAGCGTAATTTTGAATAATCATCCAAATCCTTTACCAAATTCGAAAACTCCTTTGCCGTACCCAGAAATCCTTTATTTAAAAAGTCAAAAATAGACCATAAATCACTCAAACGATTTTCAATGGGCGTACCCGTCATTGCCAGCCTGGAATGGGCCGGAATTTGCTTAATGGATTTTGTCTGCTTGGTATTGGGGTTTTTGATGGCCTGGGCTTCATCCAGAATCAGCATATCCCAGGTAGTTTCCCGCAGCACTTCCAGACGCACAGCCATACCGTATGTCGTAATGTATAAGTCCAACACCTCTTCTGTTATAACAAAATCGTTCCCCTGCCCTCCATGAAGAACCTTATACGTTAGCTTTGGAGCAAAGGTTTCAATCTCTTTTATCCAGTTAGCAATCAGGGATGCCGGGATGATTAAAAGGGTTCTGGACTTTTTATGCTCCCGTAAATATTCTAAAAGCGCCAGTACCTGAATGGTTTTACCAAGTCCCATATCATCTGCAAGTAAAGCCCCTAAAGACAGGCCACTTACAAAGCCCAGCCAATTTGTCCCCTTCTGCTGATATTCTCTGAGGGTTGCCTTGAAATCATCACCTAATGTCAGGGCTTCTATTTCGGTAGGATTCATCAGTCTGTTTTTCACGCTGGATAACCATTTTCCACTGGAAACCTCTAAAACATCTTCCTCGCCGGAAAGGTTAAGGGCATTTTCCATCGTCAACTGGGCGCGCATCGCCTCCGCCATGGTCAGCTCTCCATCTCTTGACATGAGGGAAGCGGTTTCATATGCCGCCAACAAAGATTCCAGCTTTTTATGGTCTACCTCAACCCATTTCCCTTTAATCAAAGCCAGACCTTCTGCTTCCCTTAAAAGCTGTTCGATTTCTTCTTTGGTCATTTTTACATCCCCGAAATAAAGTTCTGGGCTGCAGTGAATCAAAGCATCCAGTCCGACCTCCGAGGGAGCTTTTTCACCAATGGTAACGGACAGTTTGGCTTGATTATACTTTTTCTTCCACCAGTCTGGAATCCGGCATAGAATACCGCATTCTTCATAAAGAGGTATTTCCCTTAAGAAGGTATAGGCTTCCTGAACGGTGAACTTAAGTGGTGAAAATAATTCTCCGCTTTCTACCAGCTCTGAGATGAAATTACTTTTATCGGCAGCTCTGCTTACTGTAGCCAGCAGTTTTAGCAGCAGGGCATCCTGACTTTTGTATTCCTGCAACGCATTTTTAAGAGGGGTATGAGCTGCTTTTTTTCCTTCCTTTCCCGTAGTGCTATAGGTGGCCAGAAAGGCAAAGGGACAGCTTTCATCTGCTTTGTTTTCCACCAGATGAAAAAATACCTTTCCAGCAACATTAAGAGTCGGATCCTGAGCCTTTAAATAATCGGCAATGCTGCCTTGGTAGTTACTGATTTCGGCAAGAAACACTTTACTTAGCTCATCCCAACGGTTAACCAGCCACTCTCCCGTAATCCACTCATATCCAAGGACAAAGGGTACCCCTTCGGATAACTTTAGCAAGGTTTCCCCACTGACTGGTTGAGGGGAACGGGTAATTTCCATATCCGGATCGGAAGCCAGATATTTTACGAACGCAGCAGATAATTTATGTAGGAAATTAAGGGAGGATGCCATATGTTTCTCGGCCGCCTCAAAACCAAAGCGGTAAAGTGCCTGGATAGGGTCCTGTTTAAAGGCAGAATACAGTTTTTTATTATAAAAAAAAGACTTCTCTTTCGTCGGTTCTGTATCTATGAAAAAACCTTTTTCGGTAAATATTACAATCAGTTCTCGGTTTGGTTCCGGCATGGTCTTCCTCCTCAAATAGCTTTTCAAAATGTGATGCTTTTTATTTAATAGTATATAACGAAAAAGGTTTCATATCAACATCTCATTGTTGATATGAAACCTTGATGAACCAAATTACCCCATGGAGTAATCGTCATCATTACGTGCTTCATTAAACCAGAAATCAATCTGATCTCTATCCACTCCATAAAAATCCGCTACCTTATATATATCCATCATCTCTTCCCCATACTCATCTATATAATTTTGAATTGCCCAAATCAGATTTCCTTCGTCCAAATGCTTCTCACAGGTAATATAATCCACAATTGCTCTCTCTGGGGTGGGTACCGCAAAATTTCCTACTATTTTCACAAAATTTCTATCATCTTTATTTGACTTAATAAAATATTTTGTTAAAGTCATGACTCCATCAATAATTGGTATATCAACGGCTATTTCCACGGGCTCGACACGAATCGGTAACAAATTACTATATTGAAGAGCACTATTTAAAGTAACTACTTCCATCCTTTCACCTCACAGTCCCAGAGCTGATTTTGCGCAACACCATCACACAATGGCTTGCAAAAGATACTAAATAAAATCATTACTTCCTCAAACTCCGGTTTCATCATTGAAATCATAGAATCCCCTCGATAGATATTTAATTTATGATATGCAAAGGCTAATTGTGTAAGGGTTTCTTCGTCATCAGGATACTCATTCCATTCTACTTGACGTAATTCCAAACATTCACACAATAATTTCCCCTCTACATTAAAATGTCTTATCATCATATAAATATCATATAAATCTTTTACCCGTCGAAACCTTTTACGAGAACATAATACCGCAATTTTATCTGCGATGGAACGCTCTATACTAAAAGCAAAAACCTCCCCAAATTCCAGGGTCAAACTTGTTATACCAATTGCCAGTGGATGTAACCCTACATCTACCCCCAACTCATAGCCTTCACGCTTAAATTTTATTCCGCCCGACTTTGTCTCATTTACATAGTCTTTCACCCGATAAGATTCAATGACTTTCTGACTTACAAAAAAATCTCCTAAGTCATGGAGAACATGTTTTACATCTTCATATAATTCTCTGTTTGCAATGGAAAAATCAACATCAAACGTTTTTCTTATATTCGGTATACGCTTATTTAAAATATATCCACCTTTATACGCAAGGTTCTTAGCTCCAAGTTCATTTGTAATAGTTTGTACAATATAATCCATTATTTTATCGTCTGTGCTCAAGTCAAGGCTCTTATCCATTGACTTCATCTGAAATTGTGGATATTTTTCCAAAAAATTCTTACATTGTTCCTCCACCGTATCCCCATATAATTTTCTATCAGATTCTGGTATACATTTATAAATATCATTATCATCTTGACCCATCAAGCACCAACTTTCAATAATTATATTAATTATGTTCAAGACAAGTTTACATCTAAAATTCATTTTTTTCAAGATAATAAAAGAATTCCTAATCGCATCCGACACGCCCATGTGCCAAGCCTAACTTAAATGAGTCGCCTGTGCGGTTTGAAAAGAACTCCTCTGTGAATTCACTCCGTTTCTCCTTGTAATATCCATGAAGTTCATCAATGTGTAAGTCACCCCTTCAAACAAAACACCCCATACAATGGAACACTCTTAATTCCATTCTCAAATCCAAAATTCTTGGCCGACACCCTTATGGAATATACTGGCTCATAAAGTGATACAAAATTCTTCAAACTCTTTGCCCGCACATTATCTGCCGACTTGCATTCCAAAGGAACAATATTCCCTTGACGGTCTTGAAAGACAAAGTCCAGCTCAGCCTTCCCCTGGGAACTCCAATAATAAGGTGAAATGCCATTTGTCACTAGTGCCTGCATTACATAATTTTCTGCCAGTGCCCCCTTAAACCCATCAAAGCTAGAGGGACTGTTCAAAACTACATTAGCTGCAATATCAAATTTAGAACAAAGAAGCCCTGTATCCACCATATAAACCTTGAAAGAATCATTATCCGCATAGACCGACAACGGCATTTTTCCTTCACTAATCCGAATGCACTTATTCACAATTCCGGCAGTTCTAAGCCAGTCTAAAGGTGTTTCATACTCATATGCCCTTGCACCGGATTTAATAACCTTATACTGAAATTTTCTATTTTCCTTTGCAAGCTGAGCCGGAATACTTATCCATGCTGCCATTATTTTTGTTGTTTCATGTGGCGTTGCATATTTTGCCATATCTGCAATGTAGGCATCATTCAGGCTTTTCTGCGCCGCCATCACAAAGTTAAAATCCTTTGTATCCGCATACTCGCTGACCACTCTAGGCATACCACCTACCACTAAATAGGTCTTGTACAAATCCATTGCTGTGTCATGCAAAGGGTTGGGCGAAAAGTCGGCATAACATTCTTTGATAAGCTCACACATCTTCTCATTGTCAGTTGCCCACAAAAACTCTTCAAAGTCCAGTGGATATAAAGTCATCATATCCACTTTTCCCACTGGGAAGGAATACTTCTCACGGTTTAATGCCACACCCAGCAGACTGCCGGCGGCAATAATATGGTATTCCGGTGCATCTTCACAAAAATATTTAAGAGAAGTCAAGGCGCGCTCACAGCTTTGAATTTCATCAAAAATCAGCAGCGTGTCACCTTTAAAAATTGACTGACCACTTTTTGCTGCCAACTCACGTATAATTCTTTCAGGATTTAAGTCACGTTCAAAAATCGTGGCTATCTCTGTTGCTCCTTCCATATTGATATATACTGTATTTTTATAGTCTTGTTTGCCAAAAGTCAAGGCTGTATAAGTTTTTCCTACCTGCCTTGCTCCATAAATTAAAAGTGGCATTCTTTTGGTGCTGTTTTTCCTTTTAATTATTGGTTTCAATATTTTACGTTCCATAAAATGTTATCACCTCACAATTATTATAACTATATTGTGCTGATAAGTCAACATTTTATGCCCTTTTCTGTACATCAAATAATGCCATTCCACCATTCCACTTTGAAAGATATCTGCTAATGTAATCATGTTCTACCGGGTATTCCAGCAGTATTATCATATGACACCGCTGGAATACAGGAATAAGGAGTTTTAATCAGGAAATAGTATAGGCATTGCATTACACGATTAAGTGTGATGCAATGCCTATAAAAGTTGGTCTTCCATATTAATTCTTTAAAAAATTCTCTACCATGCTAATAAATATTTTGCATTTTCTAGTTGTTCCATTGCCTCCTGCTTAGATGCAATATAAAAATCTTGATAATCAGATTTTTCACGCAATCGCGATGCACCCTTTATAATTTTGAATACGAAAACCGACAAAGAGATAACTCTTTTATGCCACCTTCCATAAAATCACTCCATCCTGTTTCATATTTTTATAAAATGGTAACATATTTTCCCATTTTACAAACTCATAATAATCAATATCAATCAGCGAAAATACCTTATCATATTTCAAATCCATTTCAACACCAAAATCTAGCAGTAAATCCATTTCATTTCTATTCGCTTTTTCTTTTAGTAATATCGCAATATCAATATCAGATTCAGCTGTATCACTTCCTCGAGCGACAGAGCCATATAATACAACTGAAACCAGATGACTTCTAAATATTTGCTTTAGCCCCTCAACCAATTCATTTGTAATCACCTCATTCATCAAAACACCTCCCACACTCTTAATCACATGCTTAAATATAGTATATACTTAAAAGAGTTGCATATCAACATTTTTATCGTACAATCGTTGCCGTGGTGTTACAAGGGATGGTGTTTCCATGTAGAACATTCCGTCCTTGCGTTCCCAATTGCAGACAATATCACCATAGCTGCTGTTAAAGGTGCGTTTTGCATAGGTAAGCGAATCATCCGGCTAAATGAAACAGCAACACTTGCAGAATTAGAAGGAGTCAAAGAGAAGTGGGGAAAGAAATCCCCTTATGCAATCAGCAACTGGGAAAATAACTGGGCAGATGTCAGCTCTTTCTTCCAATTTTCAGATGATATCAGACGCATCATGTATACGACTTATACCGAAAAAATAATTATGCCGATATTTTATGGAATCCAAACGATTATGGGGGATTCTACAAAAAATATCGGCATAGTTTTTCTTTATAATGTATCATCTTCTTAAGGGAGGTGCATTATAATGCCAAAAGAAACTAAATTAGAAAAAGTTTCATGTTCTTAATTCACTTGCACAAAATAGGGGGATTTCTGAACCCTTGGATGAATTATTTCAAGTATACCTCAGTGATAACAAAAACAATGGCTTGGAATTAATTGAACAGGTGCGTAAAGAAAACTTGAACTGCAAATTCATTATTATCAGTGGTTACCGACAGTTTGAGTATGCTCATAAAGCATTAAAGAATAATGTAGATGATTATTTGCTATATATTTCTATTATCTTGCGCTCACGAGGAAGTCGGGTTGGAAGCTCCATGATAAGGCGTTTTATATCCGGATGGTGAGAAAGGAATCTTTTAAGGCCGGACAAACCGCTTGTAATCGTAGTTGGTTTAAAATATTCATGATTATAAAGATATAAGATGAAATTTCTGATATCACCAGAACTCAGCTCGATCTCTTGTAGGTACTAATAGTGTTAGGATGAAGATGATCCTCTTTTAAAATCATAATGAATCGATTGAGCTCAATCCGAAATGATTCTGTCTGAATACGATTACAAACAGACGTTCCGTTTCTTCTTGAGGTATTCACTTCACCATCAGTGATATAGGACTTAATAAGATTTACAACCCTTATTCGCTCACGTTCTTTAAGTTTTGAATATTCGCCAGTATACTAATTTCCGGCATATCAATATCGGTTATGACTAAATCAGGTTTTGTTTCAATAATCTTTTCTAGTAGTTCTTGCCCATCATAAGCAACACCAACCAATTCCAGATTCAGTTCTTCCCAATGTACACATTTTTTCACAACGACACAAACCTTAGGTTCACCATCTGCTATTACAACGCGTAATTTTTCTGACATACCTTCCACCTTACTTCTAAATCCTCTTTTATTCTACTTATATGTTACCTTATTAAAAAACACTTTGCTATTCATAAATTATTTAAAAAAGTGCATTCAGAATATGTTCTAAATGCACTTTCTAAAATTTGTTTCTTACCAGCTATCCACTTGTAGAATCATTCCGTCATTAATCCTTTGATAACACCCTTGTCACTCGAAGTGCCATGTATTCTTTTCCTGGCAAGTCAACTATGAATTTCCCCTTATAGGTTCCTGCTTTCTTAATCGTCATCTCCCATGTATCAATAATCTCCACTTCAAAGGATGTGACATCATCAAAATAAAATTCTCGAAAGCCCGGACGATTGAATCCATAATAATATAAATAATAATCCTGTACTCCATCGCCAGCATTTTTAGCTTCTACCGTTGCACAAATTTCATCCCATCCTTGCGTAAGAGGCATCAGTCCAAGGCCTGGTGTCTCACAAAGTATTTTATATAAAAACTTAAACCGTTCAGGACTTTCACCACGCAGCTCACCACCATGAGACCACCACAGGACATTTTCCGGATTTAGAAAGGTCTCCCCATGTCCGGCATATCCACCTCTACAGGTAGCTTCCCAGAATCTGCGCACCAGCTCTTGACCACTTATATTTCCCCAGCCATGCTGGATATTTCCTTCATATACGATTTCATCCAGAACCACCGGTTTTCGGTACCGTTCCCGCCATTCCCCAGTCAGTTCCGCCGTCTTGTACAAATCCTGTCGCTGGATGCTGCAATGGGTAATCCAAGGTTTACTATGGTCATAAAAGGATCCGCAATTATGGATGGAGCGTAAATGAACATAAGGATCCTTTTCACAGACAATCCCTGCATAACGTTCCCAATCCTTAATCGTTTTCTGTGGCATCAAGTCATATTCATTGGCTAAAGACCACCATACATTTCGATATGCGGAAAATCGGGCAATCACATAATGCCAATAAAGATCATCCTGCGACTCCGTCATCATGCTAAAGCCCCAACGGTCATAAGGATGCATAACGATGATATCAGCTTCAATTGACAAATCCCTTAACCTGCTAATACATTCTTCAATTCGACGAAAATGCGCTACATGAAACCGCTCAAAATCCCAATCATTCCCCGAGGATTTACCGTCATACTTAAGAAAGTTTTCTTTCGTTAATACCGAGCTATCCATTGGAGTTCCTTCATAAGGGTAAGAAATGGGCTCATGTAAATTGTAATCATAATGTTTGGGAAACACACAAAAACGGATTTTGTTAAAGGCACTGTTTTTGAGTGTCTCAATCGTCTTTTCCACCAGCTCATCATTCTGAAGCTCCCATACATAACAGGTCGTTCCTACAGAATAATAAGGAGTGCCATCTTCATAAGCAAAATGATATGTATTGGCAACTCTTACCGGACCATGATTATTCTCCCCAGGTCTTGTTACTTCAAACTCACCACAATATTCTTCGTTCCCAAAATTTCCTTCTATTTTAAACTGATAATTTCCTTCAAAAGAGGGCATAAAGCGCACAATATATATGCCTTCTCCATCATAAAATCCATCGACCGTCTTTTTCTCATTTTTACCCCAAAAGGTTCCTTTTATCTGGCAATCTATAAATGGGTTCCCATCACTTCTGCCTTCACAGGATATCTCAATGAAATCCCATTTCTCCACTTTTTCCTTATACTTTATATCACTCATGGTGACCTCCATTTATATTATAATTAAGTAGCTTGTGGCTCCATATGCTTGCAGTAACAATCATGAATGCCAAACATGACAGTACGTCAAAATCACAATTTCACTCTATTTGAAATGTAATTACAATCACGATTTCACAGCTCCCGACATGCCTTCCACAAAATACCGTTGGAAAATCAGATAAACAAGCAAGACTGGAACAACTGCAATCAAAACGCCTGCACAAAGATATCCATAATCGATTCCATGCTCTCCCACAAAGGTCATAATCCCTACTGGGATGGTCTTCTTTGCATTGTCATTGATGATGACACTTGCCAGCAAGTATTCATTCCAAGTCGCCAAAAAGTCCGTAATAATCAAAGTGGCCACCGCTGGTTTCGCCACTGGAAAGATAATTTTCCAAAACAGCTGCCATTTATTACAGCCATCAATATATGCCGCCTCATCAATATCTTTTGGAATCCCTTTGAAAAATCCCCGCAGAATTAATATTCCATATGAAATACCAAAGCCCACATAAACATAAAACAAGCCAAAGTAACTATTAATCAAACCTAACTTGCTAAATATAACATTAATCGGAACCAAAGCTGTCTGCATAGGAAGCATCATTCCAATCAGAAAAAATACAAAAATTCCTGTTTTATGACGAATATTTAATCTGGTCATCGCAAATGCCGCTAACGCTTCGACAAGAATTCCAATCGGCACCTTTAAACCTGAGACAATCAGGTCATTCTTCATATATACCAGTAACCGCCCCTTTACAATCGCATTACTAAAGTTACTCCAGGCAATTTGAGCCGGCATTTGGAAAAGTCCTAATCCACTGTAAAAATCCTTTTTCCCTTTTATTGCTGTCAATACCAGTGTTAACATGGGAACTATCCATATAAGTGCTAAAACAATTAAAATTACATATAAGGCTATTTTTTTTCCAATCTTTTTTCTTTTTCCTTCCATAATAGCCCCCTTATTCTTCTTTCGCCGTAAAAGATACATACGGAACAATTACTACCAGCATAATCAATACCATAATACAAGCTATGGTTGTTCCAAGCCCTACGTTATTATATTGGAACGTCTGGGAATACATATAGGTGGAAAGCATTTGTGTCGCATTATTAGGACCACCACCAGTAAGACCTTGCACTACATCAAATACCTTCATTGCTGCAACGATCAAAGTCGCAATTACAATAACAAAGCTTTCTTTCAACATGGGAATTGTAATCAATACAAACTTCTTAATCCCGGAAGCTCCATCAATGTCCGCTGCTTCCAATACATCAGGTGAAACCGCCTGGAGACCTGCCAAGAACAAAATCATCGGCTGACCAATTGCTTGCCAAAGTGCTGCCACAAAAATAGCATAAATACTAACCTTGGGATCCGATATCCACGTCTGTTGATAATCAAATCCAAGTGCCTGAAAAAACTGATTAACAAATCCAACGCTAGGGTTATAAATCCATCGCCAAATAATCGATACCGCAATTGGTGCAATTACACAAGGAAAGTAAAAAAAACCGCGAAAAAAAGTTCTTCCTTTAAACTGCTTATTTAAAACCACTGCAAATCCTAAAGAAACTGTCATAGTCACAATGATTGTCAGAACAATCCATAATAAATTATTTTTTATCGCTATTAGAAAAATCGGGTCATTTGTGAATAAATGAATATAATTATTCAATCCAACAAATTCCTTTTCGCCAATCCCATTCCATTTAAAAAAGCTGATAAAAAACGAATAAAACACTGGTACAACAATAACAGACAAGTAAATCACCGCTGCTGGGATTAAAAATGCGTAGGCACCCCAATCTCTTTTTTCTCTTACTTTCATCCCTTCACTCCTCGCTATATAGAGCATTTTTGGAAAAACGGACAGCAGCTTTGCTGTCCGTTTCAAAATCAACTAACTTCACACTATTTACTTTGATATTTCTCAATTGCTTCCTGAATCTTTGCTGCGCCATCTGCCGGCTGCATTTCGCCAATTGCAATTGCTGCCTGAACATTAAACAGTGCGTCTGCAACTTCGGTTGGGAAAGCTTGATCTGTAATGGTAAAGGTTCCATTTTTGTCTGAGGTTTCAAGCATATCTTTTACATTCGGCATTCCCTCTGGCATTGCTGCACCAACGAAAGGAAGAGGAAGATTATAGTATTCACTATATTTATCTACATTTTCCTGACTGTAATAGTAATCTACAAACTTCATGCACGCTTCTAATTGTTCCGCGGTATTTCTCGCACTAAACTGTGTCATTTCAGCAAATGCGGACAAACGATTTGTACCTCCGGAAGGGAAAGCAAATGTGCCATAAAGACTCATATCCTGTTCTTCCTGAACGATTGATCCATCATACCATTGTCCCTGAATGTCCATCGCTGCGGTTCCTGAAAATACTGCCATTTGGGTATCATTAGGGTCTGCGGTTATAAAACCATCCGGGAAATATCCTTTATCACAAAACTCTTTATATTTTTCCAGTGCCTGTACAACTGGTTCACAATTATAGCTGCTGTTAAAGGTATTCATAGAGTCATGAAGCTCGCTTCCGGCATAATGCTCAATTAACAATTCAACAAATCTCATGACATGCCATCCGTTTAATCCAGCCGTCGAAATTGGTGTAATACCGTTTGCTTTTAAGGTTGCGCAAGCAGCTTCAAACTCTTCAAAGGTAGTTGGAATCCGAATTCCATATTGTTCAAAAATGTCTTTTCGGTAATATACATCCAGAACATTATAGCTTGTTGGATATCCAGCCAGCTTGCCGCCTAATTTACAAAGGTTTAATGCTCCGGAGCTGAATTTATTATCCCAATCATGTTCTTTGGCATAATCCGTTAAATCGTATACCAGATTATTTTCGGCGTAAAATCCTCCCAGACTTCCGCCCCAGTTAAACCACATATTAGGAAGGGTATCGGAAGAGGCTGCTATTTTACAAGCATCCTTGATTCCATCGGTATCATAAAAAGCTACGGTCACCTTGATATCCGGATTTGCTTCATTGAATGCTGCAACAACCGGTTCAATTCCGTTTTGTCTGGTGCTTATTGCCCAGAAGGTGATTTCCTGTACGTCCGCCCCTGTCTTACCTGAATCGGAGCTCTTATTTTCAGTTGCTGTGTTTGTACTTCCAGTGTCTTTACTTCCAGTTTCTGTTCCATCGTTGGTTGCTTCATTACCGCAACCTGCCAGTAATGTAGTGAACATTACCATTGTTAAAAATAGTACTAAAACTTTTTTCGCTTTCATAAAAATCCTCCTCGTGTTTGATTTAATTTGATTTAATTTGATTTAAATTAATTTTAAATTATTCTTTAAATTTAATTTAAAATTATTTTAACATCATCTTAAACAAAAAGCAATACCTTTTTCAATATTTATTAAACATTTTTTACAAACAAATTAAAAGCAGAGCACTAACTAATATAAAATCAGCTAGCTCTCCGCTTTTTTTTTTGCTTCGATTCACTTATTTACACAAAAAAGCTTCTATTTCTTCACTTTATCATTTAAAAATATGATTACTCTACGATCCTTCTTTTATCCTTTACGGTCTCACCTATTTTTAACTTCATGCCAAGGGATATTTCCTGAGGACAATGCTCCTTCTCGTTCATCCTCCCCATCATATGTTTCATCATTACCACATGACGTTCATAAACCGGCACCTCAATGCAAGTAAAATCCACATCCGTATATTCATAAAGGCTGGGGTCATCAATCCCTAAAATCGAAACATCCTCTGGTACAGCTACTTTCCGTTTTTTTAATACACGCATGACGGCAAGGGATACTGCAAAATTTTCGGTCAGAATTACATCCGGTAATTTGGATACTGATTTTAAATACTGCTCAATATCACTCTCCCTTGTTTCATTTATTCGCCCAACTTCAATCATACTGCCTTCTGGCATTTGACCTTTCCAAGCCTCCATATAAAAACGGAATGCGGTTCGCCTTAGCTCGAAGTTATAGATTTTTTCTGAATTATAAAAGTACACAACATCTTCATGACCACATTCCCTCAGATAATTCATCGCAATCTTTACTCCTTGCATGTCATGAAGGTTAATCACATCACAATCATTCCTGCCAATGGGCAAAGGCGCGTCATACATGAGAATAGGCACTTTACTTTCTGGCAAATTATCTAAAATATTTCCAGGCGCCTCATCGAAGGATAATAAAATTCCAACGGTTCCGTCATTCTCACTTTCCATGAAAATATCTTCCAGTTCTTTTTCCGTATAGGCATAGCATAGCTTTAAATTCATGCCATATTCTTGAAGCATTCTGGATATTTGAGCACAATCACTTTGGGAAAAGTCCTTCATCGCACTCCGATATCTGGTATCTTCCTGTATATATATTAACATTTTGAGGCTTTTTCCTTCCATTTCCGTGGCCTCATAATCCTCTTGAAGCAGTTTAACATACTCCTGGATTCTTTTCTTTGTCTCTTCATTTACACCTGGACGGTCATTAAGGGCCAGAGATACGGTTGCGGTAGAGATGCCTAAATCTTTTGCCACTTGTCTTGCTGTAATTTTCATTTTGCTCCCATCTGCGCGCTCACACGCGTATGCAAATAAATCTCATTGCACATTTAAAAAATATGTTTATTAAATATAATTAAACATTTTTAAACATTTGTCAAGCCAAAATAGATATATTACATAAAATAGTTCTTTTCATCCACTGAAAATGAAACAAACCTCGGCTCATAATAGCAAATGATTCTTACAAATACGCATCCCACTTTCCACAAAACGGATCTATCGGACTTTTTCCCTTAAAACCACTACGTCCCATAAGCTTCTCAACCAGTTGGTGAATACAATAAGTGTAGCATAAACTAATCCGCTTTCATATATAACTCCAAAGCTTCTTTCATTAACAATGCTAAATCCGCCGTAATGCCTCATTCCAGCCATCGCATTTCTTTTCTCGCTCTTTAACATCCATCACCGGAGAATAACACACATTTTTCACCGAAACCTTTTCTTGAAACAACTGCTCTTGTTCATACACTCCCACCGCTATTCCAGCCAAATACGCCGTACCAATAGCAGAAAGCTCCTCTGCCTCTGGCACCCTCACAATCAGGTTGGCAATGTCACTTTGAAACTGCATCAAATAAGCATTTCTTGTTGGTCCACCGTCCACCCTTAACTGGGTAATTTCAATTTCACTGTCTGCATGCATAGCGTCTAATACCTCTTTAATTTGAAAAGCAATGCTTTCCACGGCTGCTTTTATTAGTTCGGGACGTCTGGTTGTTCTGGTCATTCCGTAGAACATGGCTTTGGCATCATTCTTCCAGTGTGGAGCGGAAAGGCCTGAAAAAGCAGGAATCAGAACGGTAGTGTCAGCAGGATTTGCAGTGGCTGTTGCAACTTCCAGATCTTCCATACTCTCAATTAGGTTCAAATCATCTTGAAGCCATGAAATGACAGCCCCGGTATAATTAATATTTCCTTCCAATACATAAGAAACGGTTTGATCGATTCCCCAAGCCAATGAGGTTGCTAGTCCATGTTGACTGGCTTTAAACTCCGGTCCAATATTCATCATAATTGACGAACCGGTACCATATGTCGTCTTGACCATGCCTGTTTCATGACATCCTTGGCCAAACAGGGCAGCATGAGAATCCCCCATGACACTGTTAATGGGCACTGGCTGGTCAAAATAACCCTCTAATGTGGTATAGCCAAAACAGCTGTTGCTATCACAAACTTGCGGAAGGAAATCTTGTGGAATTGAAAATAGTTCACATAATTCTTCATCCCATTTCAGCGTATGAATATTAAACAGTTGCGTTCTGGAGGCATTGGAATAGTCTGTCTTGTATTCCTTTCCGTTGGTTAATTTGTACACAAGCCAAGTATCAATTGTGCCAAAATAAATTTCCTGTTCCATAGAAGCTTTTTCGTTTTGTGCTTTGATCACATTTTCCATTAGCCAAGTCATCTTGGATGCAGGGAAATAAGGTGATAACGGCAATCCGGTTTTTTCTCGAATCCCTTCTCCCTGTTCCAGAAATCGTTCGGCGATTTCCTTGGCTCTTGCGCATTGCCATACGATTGCATCACTGAATGGTTTACCACTTTTGTCCCAGACCGCGGTCGTTTCCCGCTGGTTGCTGATTCCAATTGCCGTGATCTGGGAAGGACTGATATTTTTTTTGGTGATTACTTCTTTTATTACTTTTTTTGTATTTTCATAGATTTCATTCAGGTCATGCGAAACCCAGCCTTGTTCATTAATCTTTTGCTCATGCTTTTTGTCAGCACGTTGAAGGATTTTGCCATTCTCATCAAACAATAAAGCTTTGGTTCCCTGGGTGCTCTGATCCAATCCAATAATATACTGCATGCCGCCTGCTCCTTTCTATTCACTGAGGATTTTTTTTACCCGGTCGGCAATTCCTGTTTCATCCATACCATAATAGCGAAATACCTCTTTGTTCTCACCGGAAATCAGATGTCCGTCTGGTAAGGCAATATTGATTACTTTTTTTGGACAATTGGCAGAAACCACTTGCGCGACCATACTGCCAAGACCACCAAAGGGTGAATGCTCTTCAATAGTTACCACACTTTTTGCGTTCTGTGCTGCTTTGCAAATTGCTGCTTCATCCAATGGCTTCAGGCAATGCATATCTATTACTCCGGCCTTAATTCCCTGTTCCTTCAGAAGCTCTGCTGCTTTCACTGCGTAAGGCACCATTTCACCACAGGCAATCAAGGCTACATCACTGCCTTCCGATATGACATTTGCACGATTCAGCTGAAAATCCATTTGCTCACTATATACGTCTTCGGTTGCCGAACGGCTCACTCGAACATAGGCTGGTTTCTCGTCTTGCAGTAATGCTTCAATTAATTTTGTGGTCTGGAAACGGTCACTTGGCAGATATACCCGCATATCCGGCAGGGCACAAAAAGCTGCGATATCCTGACAAGAATGATGAGTCATACCAAGAGCTCCATAGCTGATACCACCACTAATACCGATGAGAGTTACATTGGTAGCTGAGTAAGCGACATCTACTTTGGCCTGCTCATAGCTTCTGGTAGACAGGAAGCTGGCTGGCGACGCTGCAAACACTTTTTTTCCGCAGGCCGCCAGGCCGGCAGATACCGAAACCAGGTTTTGCTCTGCGATCCCAAGCTCGACAAACTGCTCCGGATATTCTTTGGCAAAGGGGGCTAATGAGGCAGAACCTCTGGAGTCGGAGCAAACCACTACGATATCATGATCTGACTTGCCTTTTTCTAATAAAACGTCACAAATTGCCTGTCGGTTCGATATTTTATTCATGCCAACACCTCCTCAAGTTCTTTTGTTGCTTGAATATACTGTTCTTCCGTCATAACTCCGTGGTGCCAGGAAAGCGAATTTTCCATGAAAGAAATACCTTTTCCTTTTACCGTATGAGCCAGAACTAAGGTTGGTTTCCCTTTCCGATTTTTTGCTTCTTCATATGCTTCCAGAAGTTCGGCACAGTTATTTCCATCTGCTACGGAAATAACATACCAGCCAAAGGCTTCAAATTTTTTGACCATGTCGTCACTGCACATTACCTCTTTTGTCTTTCCACTGATTTGTAAACCATTTAGATCAATGGTGGCACACAGATTATCCAGCTGATAATGACCGGCTGCCATCATGGCCTCGTAGTTGGAGCCCTCAGCCATTTCGCCATCACCTAAAACCACGTAAGTCCGATACTGCTGGCTGTTCATTTTTCCAGCCAGAGCCATTCCTACACCAACGGACAGAGCATGGCCCAATGATCCCGTATTCATCTCAATGCCTGCTACATCACGATTGGGGTGCCCAATGAATTTTGAGCCAAACTGACTGAAGGTTTTTATTGCCTCCGCTTTGTCATAAAATCCCTTTTCGCCCAAAACACAATACAGTGCATCGGCACAATGTCCTTTGCTCAGCAGAAAACGATCCCGGTCAGGACTTTCCCAATTTTCCGGTGATACATTCATAATATTAAAATACAAGGTGGTCAAAATATCAATTACACTTAAATCCCCGCCAACATGACCGGCAGAAGAATTATGTATCATCTCAATAATGTCTCGCCGTAGCTCATATGATTTTCTTGTCAATTCATCCATACTTCATACTCCATTTTTATTCTAGCGCACCAAATAATAAATAGACCAGCGAAGGTATTCATTATTGATTATTTGGTGCACTGGTTCTCAATCAACTTGGTTTGCATTTTTCAATATAAGCTTTAGAAATTCTAAGACAATTTTTTACTGTCTTGAATTACTCTTGCGTCTAGCCTCGAATCCATGCCTTTACTTCTTCTTCGTTATCATCATATAAATCTGGTGCTACACCAATATATTTACATGCCTCATATAACACCGGCACCACATCTTTGTGAATACCTACGCAGTGATGAATATAAGGTCCTTCTACAATTTTTGCTTCCAAACGCTTCCAGTCTTCTACTTCAATCCATACATAAGTTCCCTTGGTATAAGGTCCCTCAATTCCCTTGGCATTTCCAAGGAGCAATGAATAGTCTCCGTTATCACCGTCAAAACGGCAAAGTGTCATTTCACCATGCTTCGCTTCTGCTTCCACAGCTCCCGGATGTTCAAAAGCAAGAGGATATCCGATGGATGGCTTGCAGGATGCACAGGAAATCGGCCATGGACCACAGTGCTGCAGCAATTCACCATTCTCATTATCCGGATGTCTTACGGTCCAGTCGGCAAAGAAACTTCTGGCCTCACCCATTCCTGCTGCTTCACACAAAATCGCCGTAATCGCACCATGAATGTCGGTTTCACATACTACTGGGAAGCCCTCTTCATTTAAAAGGCTGTTCGCTGCACAAGGCATGATGCCGATTTCTCCCTGAAGAGCATTCCAGCATTGAATCGCTCCGGCGTTGCATCCATATTTATCCGCCAGATTACCAATTGCCACTTTAAGGGCTGCCACATTCTCTAATTCCTCTTCTTTGATGGCAATATTAAAGTTCTCATGGCAATAATCCATTACTTCTTTTACTTTGGTTCCTTCTGCCTTGGCCTTTTTCATTTCGGCCGTCAACTCCGGCATCGGAATCGGTGACAACTGAACATTATATTTCTCCAGCAACTCACCTTCATTACACATCGTTGACCAGAAATCATAAGGTCTTGGTCCAATTTGCAGAATCCGCATAGCCCGAAATGCTTTTACCGTATTGCAAACTGCTAAGAAATTCTTAACTCCCCGCTCAAATTCAGGATCTTCCAACCGACAATTAGTCAAATAAGTAAAAGGAACCTGAAATCTTCGCAGAACTTTTCCGGTGGCAAACAGACCACACTGACTATCCCGTAATCGGATTCCGTTTTCATCCGGCCGTTCATCCCTTGGTCCCCATAACAGCACCGGCAAATTCATCTCCTTTGCCAATCTGGCCACTTCATATTCCGTTCCAAAATTGCAGTGAGGAAAAAACAATCCATCAATCTTTGCTGCCTTAAATTTCTCTTCCATACGGATTCGATCCGCTTCATTATGAAGTAAGCCATCCTCTGATATATCATCAATATCAACAAACTCCACACCCAGTTCTCTTAATTTTTTCCTGGTTAAGCCCGCATACTTCACTGCATCCGGTGCAGAGAAAATACTTCGTCTGGTAGGTACAAATCCAAGTACAATTTTATCCATGTTAAACTCCTATCTGTGCGCTACGGCGCACCTTAAAATCAAGATGTGTAAAATTTACTTTTACACTGAACTCCTGTCTATGCGCTTTAGCGCACCTGAAATCAAGGTTATCTTTCTGATTTGATTATAAATTTGAAGAAGCTTAATAGCAACGCATTGTTAAGTCTAATTTACTTAATTTTAACTTAATCCTTGCAAATGTTCACATGCTAATTTATAATAATTTACAAAATTACTTATTCAAATAAACCTTAAGTGAGGTATCCTATGGCAATCACAGCAAAAGAACTGGCAAAAAAACTGAATTTATCCGAAGCAGCTGTCTCCATGGCATTAAATCATAAGCCCGGAGTCAGCACTCAGACCCGAAATATGGTTTTAGAAGCCGCTGAAAAACACGGCTACGACTTTGCAAGAATCGCGGAAAAACATCCCGTTACTGGAAGTATTCATTTTATTATTTATCGAAAACATGGTGCAGTCGTCGCTGACACCCCCTTCTTTTCACAATTATCTGAGGGCATTGAAGCCGGGTGCAAAGAAGCAGGCTATAAGCTTACCATCCACTATTTTTATGAACGGGACGATATTGAAAGGCAATTAGAAAGCATTATCTATTCTGATTGTGTGGGGATTCTTCTTTTGGGTACGGAAATGCATGCCGGCGATTTTGCACCTTTTTCCACACTTAAAATCCCATTGGTACTTTTAGATGTATACTTTGACTCCATCCAGCATGACTGTATCTTAATCAATAATGTTCAAGGTGCTTTCCTGGCGACCGACTTTTTAATAGCACACACCAAAAAGCAGCCAGGATATCTCCATTCTTCCTATTCCATCAGCAACTTTGAAGAACGGGCCGATGGATTTTATAAGGCTGTCCGCCACCACGGCATGTCCTCTTCCAAATCGATCGTCCATCACTTGACCCCATCCATCGAGGGTGCCTGTGCTGACATGCTGAACCTGTTGGAAAAAGAGGAAGAACTTGCTGTCTGCTACTTTGCCGACAATGATTTGATTGCAGTAGGAGCGATTAAAGCTTTACAAAAAAAAGGTTATCGAATTCCCGATGATATTAAAATCATTGGTTTCGATAACCTGCCAATTAGCAGCTATATTGATCCTGCACTGACTACCATTCATGTTCCGAAGCAATATATGGGAGAGATGGCAGCAAAGAGATTAATTGATGTGATTCATCAGAAAGGTTTTACACCGGTGAAAATTGAAGTTTCAACTTCGCTGGTCAAACGACGTTCTGTATAATTTTCCCCTTCCCGTGGTTGCCAAACCCATGATCTGGGTGGGGACGAGTATTCACTACAACCAGCTCTTTACCACCTGATAAATAATCTGCCAATCCTTTGATATCGCCTAGTCCAAATGCTGTATCAATTAGAAGTGCCTTTTCAGGCATTCCACCTTCTCCGATGCGTTTTAATGGCAACCAGACATATGTAGCTCTGGACGGTCAGAATAATATTATAGCACGTCAGCTTCCTGATGTGCAAAGGCAATCTCCGTAAAGCGCTTTTCAAAGATTTAGGCTAAGATTCCCGCACAATGGTCATCTTAGCCTTTTACACCTTTACCTTCAGCACCCTTTAAAACTCCGTCATTGCCTTAAGCAACTTCTTCAGTGCTTTTTTCTCAATTCTCGACACGTAGCTTCGGCTGATTTCCATCTGAGACGCAATCTCACGCTGGGTAATCTCCCGTCCGCCAATCAATCCATATCGCATATAGATAATTTTCTTCTCTCGTTCATCCAATACTCTTTCCAAATGGTGATACATTTTCTTTATGTTCTCTTTCAGCTCCATCAAAGAAACAATATCCTCTTCCTCTGTTTCAATCACATCCAGAAGGCTGATTTCATTTCCTTCCTTGTCTGCTCCAATTGGCTCATATAAGTAAACTTCCCGTCCCTGCTTTTTTCCGCTTCTTAAAAGCATTAAAAGCTCATTATCAATGCATCTTGAGGCATACGTTGCTAATCTGATTCCTTTATCCATATCAAAGCTGTCAATTGCCTTGATTAGTCCTATGGTCCCTATGGAAATCAAATCATCTGTCTCCTTGTCAATGGTACTATATTTTTTTACTATGTGAGCAACCAGACGCAGATTTCGTTCAATCAGGACATCTCTTGCCTCTTTGCTCCCCGCCTTTAATTGTATCAGATACTCCTGCTCTTCCTTGGTGCTTAGCGGTTTCGGAAAAGATTTCAAAATAAGCACCCCAACATAAACGCTTTTTTATAGTCTATGCCCCGGTGCCATCTTTCGTGCCTTTCCACCCTTTTTTCTTTTTCTTTGACAAGTTCATTCTGACCTTATATCTTCTAATGTAATGCTTTTGCTTTATCCGAATGATTAACTTTATCGAACCATAAAGCAATCCTTTGCCCGCCTTTTTATTTCCTCACGCTGTTCAATCTGATATTCTCTAGCCGAACATCTTTTTATCACACCATCTTCGATTAAAGAGCTCAATGTCCGAAGCAGGTGACGATAGCTGGTTCCCAGAAGTTCAGCTGTTTCCGTAAGATTTTCCCGAAAGACTCCATCCAGGTTCACCACATCCATATAAGCACAAAGCCGATTTTCCAAGGTATATAATGAATTCATCACAATATGACGGGAGCTTTTGTCCAGTTTATCAGCCAGACCTCTTACAAGCAAATGAAGAAATGGCACGTTCTGAATCAGCTCTTTTTTACATTGACTAAGAGGAATTCCTACACACTCTACCTTAGTCAGAGCAATTACATTACTGGTCCAGATTTCTTTTGTAATAATCTCCAAATCGCCCATTAGATCTCCTGACTTACCAAAACCCAATAAAATAGTTTTTCCGTCTGCCGTCGTAAGACAAACCTTGCTCTCCCCTGATAACACAGCCTGGAGATATACAATCTTTTCTGCCTCCTTACAGATGTATTCTCCTTTCTCATATTGGAGGAGTACCGCAGTTTCTATTATTTGTTCTGAAAAACCATAGTCATATAATATTTCACTTTTTTCTTTTGTAAGCTTTTCTCTTTTCATTTATGCTATATTTTCCTTTCTGTAATATATTTTTATATTTTCTTCTCATATATATTATATTATTTTCCAGTATGACATATGTCATACCTGTATTCTCTTATTCTATACTACAATAAAGAAAAAATCCACATGGAGGAGACTTTATGTTTTATTTTTTAACCGTTCTGACCGGCATTCTAGTTGCCATTATGATTGCCATTAATGGAAGCCTAACTGCTCATTATGGCTTATATACCGCAACTGTTATTATCCATATCTCTGGGCTTATCGTCCTCATTGGCGCCTTTATCCTAAAAAAAGAACCCATTCCCAAAGACCTCTTTACTCGGAAACGGATTCTTCCACTAATCTGGTATACCGGTGGTGCCATCGGATTTGGTACTACTATTTTCAATAATGTTGCTTTTGGTAAAATCAGTATTTCGGCTATCCTGGCCTTGGGTTTATTGGGACAAAGTCTTACTTCCATTGCCATTGACCAATGGGGTTTGTTTGAAATGCCAAAGCAACCCTTTGACACCAAAAAACTGATTGGATATTCCATTATTTTAGGTGGAATCATCCTGTTAATGACACCATAGGAGGTAAATTATTATGCTTGTACCTGTTGTTGTATCTTTACTGGCGGGAGGCACCATTGTTATTTCCCGGACCATTAACGGAAAGCTTTCCAGCCATACATCCCTGTTAACCGGAACCTTTTATAACTATCTGGTTGGACTGATTGTGGCAATCTTAGTACTCCCTCTCCTGGGAAGAAATGAATTTGACTCCTTTCAATTTCTTTATAAACCCTCCAGTCTCTGGATTTATCTGGGTGGAATCCTCGGAACCGTAGCCGTTTTTCTTTCCAATGCTGTTGTCGTTAAAATATCTGCCTTTTATGTGACCCTTTTAATGTTCCTGGGACAATTGTTTGCCGGGCTGTTAATTGATATTCTATCCTCCGGCAGCTTTTCCTTGAAACAGTTTTTAGGCGGCTTATTGGTGCTGATTGGCTTTTGCGTGAATTTGCTTTTTGACAAACAAAAAGCCTCATTACAGAAATCTTCGACCAACTAATTGTCGAGATTCCCATACTGGGGCTCTTAAACTTTTTTAAACCAAAGCAATTTCTACGCTTCTTTTCTTCTCAATAAATCAAATTCATCAAGCTTAACACCAAAATCGACAAATAGTTTCTGCTGTGGATGAGGACAGCTTTCCATTGCATTTCCTTCTTTATCCAAAATTGCCTTTACGGTCACTAAACGATTTTCTCCGGATGGCTTCATGATTTCAAGTGTCTCCCCAACCGAAAATTTATTTCGCTGTTCCATCTCATAATAGCCATCTTCTCTCTCTTCACCTACAATTCCCAAATAAGTATATTCCTTCACGTAGGTATTATTATCATAAATTTGAGTTTCATAGGTTGTCGGTCCATAGAAAAATCCAGTGGTAAACTGGCGGTACGTACATTTAGAGATTTCCTCCCGATAATAAGGCATTCGCTCCATATACTTGATCGGGTCATCAAAATAATCATCGATGGCCTGACGATAGGTACGAGCAACGACCGCTACATAAAGGGCGGTTTTCATTCTTCCTTCAATTTTCAGACTATCGATTCCCGCATTAACAATATCCGGGATATGATCAATCATACACAGATCTTTGGAGTTGAAAATATAGGTTCCCCGTTCATTTTCCTCCACCGGAAGATACTCGCCAGGACGATTTTCCTCCATAATGTAGTATTTCCAACGGCAGGGATGGGTACAGGCACCCAAATTGGCATCTCGCCCGGTAAAATAATTGCTCAAAAGACATCTTCCGGAATAAGAAATACACATGGCTCCATGGATAAAGGTTTCAATCTCCAGCTCATCGGGAATATTTTTACGGATTTCACCGATTTCCTCCATGGATAATTCTCTGGCTGTCACCACCCGGGTTGCCCCCATCTGATGCCAGAAATTAAATGTACTATAGTTTGTATTATTGGCCTGGGTGCTGATATGGACATCAATCTCCGGGC
Organism: Acetivibrio sp.; assembly: GCA_031553075.1. Classification (GTDB taxonomy): domain Bacteria; phylum Bacillota; class Clostridia; order Lachnospirales; family Lachnospiraceae; genus DIGJ01. The sequence continues at coordinate 38,961 of JAVBLX010000071.1, read as the reverse complement.
AAACTTCTTTTGCGATTTGAAAGACACCTGGGTCGGAAATAATCAGGGCATCCGGCTTTATTTCCTTCAGCTCCTGAAAATACCCACGGATTCCTTTTAAGTCTCGATTATGCGCAGTAATATTCGCAGTCACATAAACCTTCTTACCATGGTTGTGAGCAAATTCAATCCCTTCTTTCATGTCTTCCAGGGAAAAATTCTTCGCTTTTGCCCGCAGTCCATACATATCACCACCAATATAAATCGCATCTGCTCCATAAGTCACAGCTACCTTTAATACTTCCAGATTGCTGGAAGGAATCAATAATTCCGGTTTTTGTCTCATCATATCACCTTTCTTAATCGGATAGCCTTTATTTATTCCATATGCTGGCACTTTGTGCTAAGAGTTACACCATCTCCAACCGGCAAAATCACCGTATCAAATATTTCGTCATGGGTGAGCGTATACAAATATTCTCTCATACGGGAATGAATGGTACGATCACGCCTGGTTATTGCATAACGAGATTCGACAATGTCGCCCTCCTGTAATACATTATCAGACACAAGAAGTCCGCCATTCACAAGCATAGCAGTCACATCCGGCAGGAAATTCATATATTGTCCTTTGGCCGCATCCATGAAAATAAAGTCAAAGGTTTCTCCCTTATCCTTTAATTCTCGAAGTACCACTTCTGCATCGCCTTCCAGCAGTCGAATCCTTGCACCGGTATCTGCCTTTTCAAAATTTTTCCCTGCTTCTTCTATCCGCTTGGGCACTTTTTCAATCGTAGTAATCGTACCACCTTCTGGGAGATACTGACTCATCAGAAGCGCAGAAAATCCCACCGCGGTTCCCACTTCCAAAATCCGCTGCGGTTTATTCTGACGAATCAGAAATCGCAGGAGATTCCTGGTCGGTTTCTTAATAATAGGCACCTCTTCTGCCAGTGCTTTTTTTTCAATTATGCGCAACAAAGGAGGCAATTCTGCCTCCAATGATTCAATAAAGCTTTCAATTCGTTCGTTGGTAATCATCTTTTTGCTCCCACAAATTACTTGCTCCCGCCTGCCGACTTGGCAGCTTAATCAAAGAGTACATTCATTTCACTTGTCTTCCAATACTTATTTATTCCTCGATGTACTAGTTCTCAAGAGGAATAACCTGAGCACTTTCATTGGTTATAACATAAATAATTTCTTCATAATTCATCGAAGTATTCAACCGATAGCTCCCAGGAAGAATTGGTTTTTTGGAACCGGTGGAGAGCTTGGCTCTTACATAAAATGAATATTTATCCTCAACCAATCCCATATTTTCCAGCTTCTGGGCAAGCACCATGGTGCCTTCACCCGTTTTGACTTCTATAGGTGTATCTTTTCCAGGCTCGGCCTCCACACTTACATCTCCAAAAATTTTATAGGAAAAATCGTACGCAAACACGCAAGCCCGGCTAATAGCAATCACTACCACCGCATAAAATAAGATATTCAAAGCCATCTTTATAATGCCTCTGATGAAACCCAGTATGATTTTTCCACGTCTGGATACTTCCATATCATTCTCCGCCTGCGTGTGCGACACGCTTTTTTTCTAAAACTAAATACGCAATTTTATTTAGCTTTCTCCATTTTTATTAAAGCTGACTTAAAAATAAATCTTCCTGAAAAATAAAACTTTCTTAAAATAAATCTTTCTAAAAATACATCTTTTTTAATACTTAATCTACGTAAAACTATATTTCCATAATAATCGGAAGAATCATCGGATTACGCTTCGTCTTCTTCCAAATGAAATCACTGAGGGTATCCTTGATTTCATTTTTCATCTTGCCCCAATCCGTCACATTGCGATCAAAGCATTTTTCCAACGCATCGCAAACCACAATTCTGGCTTCATCCATCAGGTTTTCTGATTCTCTTACATATACAAACCCTCTGGATACTAAGTCCGGTCCGGATAAAATCTGATTGCTGTATTTTTCCAAGGTAACAACTACAATAATAAGTCCGTTTTCTGATAAATGCTGGCGGTCACGTAATACAATATTGCCGACATCGCCAACGCCCAGTCCGTCTACCAGAATACCTCTTGCTGGAACCTTTCCAACAATCTTTGCCGATTCCTGTTTGAGCTCTAATACATCTCCAGAAGTAAGCAAGAAGGTATTTTCCTTTGGAATTCCCATTCCCTGTGCCAGCTCCGCATGGGTTTTCAAGAAACGATATTCACCATGAACCGGAATAAAATATTTTGGCTTAACCAGTGCCTGAATCAATTTTAATTCTTCCTGGCAGGCATGACCGGAAACATGAGTATTTTGGAAAATAACGGTTGCACCTTTCATTTCCAGCTCGTTGATTACTTTGGATACAGACTTTTCATTACCTGGTACCGGAGATGAACTAAAAATAACAATATCTCCCGGTATAATGGATATCTTCCGATGAACCGAAGCTGCAATTCGTGACAATGCCGCCATCGCCTCACCCTGGCTTCCGGTTGTAATGAGTACCAACTGATTATCCTTATAATTCTTCATCTGTTCGGTATCAATCAGCGTAGTCTCTTTCATTTTAATGTAGCCAAGCTCACAGGCCGTGGTAATAATATTTACCATACTTCGACCTTCCACAACCACTTTTCGGCCAAACTTTTCTGCCGAATTAATAATCTGCTGTACCCTGTCCACGTTAGAGGCAAAGGTTGCCACAATAATACGGCTTTTGGTATTGTCCGCAAAAATATTATCAAAAGTCTTCCCAATGGTTCGCTCGGACATGGTAAATCCAGGCTTCATGGCATTGGTACTATCGGCCAGCAGTGCCAGCACACCCTTTTTCCCTAATTCGGCAAACCGTTGTAAGTCAATGGTGTCTCCATTAACCGGTGTATAATCAATCTTAAAGTCTCCGGTATGAACCACAATTCCTGCAGGAGAGTAAATCGCCAACGCTGCGGAATCCGCAATACTGTGATTGGTCCGGATAAATTCAATTCGAAACTGTCCCAAATTGATGGACTGTCCATAGCTAATGACCTTTCGTTTGGTCTTCTTTAATAAATCATGCTCTTTGAACTTATTCTCAATGATTCCCATCGTAAGCTTGGTTGCATAAATAGGAACACTGATTTCCTTCATAACGTAAGGCAGGGCTCCAATATGGTCTTCATGCCCATGGGTAATCACAAACCCTTTTACCTTATCTGCATTTTCTTTTAAATACGTAACATCGGGAATTACCAAATCGATTCCCAGCATCTCATCCTCCGGAAAGGACAAGCCACAATCCACCACAATAATACTGTCCTCATATTCAAAGGCTGTGATGTTCATTCCAATTTGTTCCATGCCGCCAAGAGGAATTATTTTCACTCCGGCTCCTGAACTATTTTTTTCTTTTTTCAAAATAATTGCACCTCCATAATTTTATATAAATCAGGAATCCTGTGCATCCATTTTATGTTGTATTAACTTATACGTCATTATCCTCCTGGCATTTACGGCAATACCCCAAAAGCTTTACTTCATGGTCTACCACCTTAAATCCCATAGATTTATCAATATGTGCCTCCAGAGAATCCAGCATGTCTTCTCCGAAAGCAAAAACCGCACCACAATTCAGGCATATGAGGTGATGATGATGGTGATTTATACCATCGCCACTTCCCATTTCATACCGCACATAACCATCATCCAAATTAATCTTATCAATCAGATGTAATTCGGACAGAAGCTGTATCGTGCGATATATGGTTGCCAATCCTATTTCTGGATAGTCTTTTCTCACATAATCGTATATCTCTTCCGCTGTCAAATGAGCGCCTGGCTGTCTGGTAAACACCTCAAGAATGGCAATTCTCTGGTTTGTTACCTTAAGCCCATGGTCTCTTAACAGTTCCTTAAAATACTCCTGGTTACTGGTCATCCCGTTCACCCTTTTTGTATAGTTTAATACCTGCCATAACGGTACACATAAGCATTTCCTGGGAAATCATGTTCCCCCCAGAAATGTATTTATTCCATGTTAATATCAATATCTTCCAGCAATTCCTCAAATACTTTGGAAATTGCCTTTAATTCTTCATCATCTTCCACTACATCAAAAACCAGTTCATCTTCATTGTCACCTGGCTTTTCTTTTAAAATCAAGGCTTCTGCCTCTTCCTCATCAGAATCTGCTACCAGCAGATAATTGACCCCGGAAATGGTTGTTTGCTCCAAGACAAAAAATGCGATATCTTCGCCATCTTCTGTTGTAAAAACAATCTGGTTGGAATCCATTCATACCTCATTTCTACGCTTTCCTGCGTATTTAACGTTTACTTTACGAAATATCACTGCTCTGGATACTTTGTTGATTCTTTCGCATATCCAAATAACTTTGCAAAATATAGGTAGCAGCTACCATATCTACAATTTGCTCTCTTTTTTCTCTTCGTACATTTCCCTCTATCATGGCATTATGAGCGGAAACGGTAGTAAGCCTCTCATCCCATAGTACTACTTCAATACCAGTTCTCCGGTTTATGCTTTTTGCCAGCTCTTCTGACTTTTCTGCCCGTTCCCCAATGGTGTTGTTCATATTCTTGGGATATCCTACTACAATCAGGCCAACCTCATATTCCTTTATGAGTGCCTCTACCCGCTGAAGGGTCTGACGTAATTTATTCTCTTCTTTTCTTCGGATTACCTCTATACCCTGGGCCGTAAGTAAAAGCTCATCGCTGATGGCCACTCCCATGGTCACAGAACCGTAATCAAGTCCCATAATTCTCAATGGATATCCTCCCGGCTCCTGCTATTTTAAATTTCTTTCAATATAGTCCTGCAACAATTCTTCAATAATCTCATCTCGTTCTGCCTTCATAATAAGGCTTCTGGCACCTTTGTGACTGGTGATATAGGTGGGATCCCCGGACATGACATATCCGACAATCTGATTTACGGGATTATATCCTTTTTCGGAAAGCGCCTCATAAACAGACGCAATAATATCTTTTACCTTAATTTCCTGCTCTTTTTGTACTTTAAAATATTGTGTATTATTAATTTCTTGCATTTTTTCACATCCTTTGCTTCCATTATCCTATGCATCATTTTAATTTTAATATAATTTCTGCAAAAACACAAGTACTGTTAATTTTCTCGCGCACACTATTTTCACTCAAGCCTGTAGACATTAACTTTTAATCAGTTGGCATAAAAGCACACCATCTGCCAGTACTTCACGAGGAATGCAGGTAAGCATCTGATTATGAATATCGCCCTCTGCTTCCACAACAAGCTTTACATACCGCTCATTATGCCCTACCCAGTGTTTACGCTGGTCATGAGACAAACCTGTGGACTGATTTTCCCCTAACTGCTCATCCAGGTTTCGAAGCCGATTTGTTTCGAGTCGGAAAGGTTCTTCAATCAATATCAACTGCTCTTTTTCCAGAAACCATTGACCGTATTCCTGGGTTAGCTTTTTCCCCAGCTGAATCAATTCATTGCTGCGCCGCGTCTTGATTCCTTCGTCTACTTGATCTTTCATATCAGCTGCCTTAGTACCCTTGCGCTGAGAATACTTAAAAATATGAACATCGCTGAACCTGATTTTTTCCATAAATGCCTTAGTCTGAGCAAATTCCTCTTCCGTCTCTTGCGGGAATCCCACAATAATATCCGTGGTAATCGCCGGATTATCAAAATATTGACGGAGAAGCTTACAAGCATGAAGATATTCTTCGGTTGTATATTTTCGGTTCATACGAAGGAGCGTTTCATCGCAACCACTTTGAAGGGAAAGATGAAAATGAGGACATACTTTTTTAATTGTTGCCAGCTTGCTGACAAACTCCTCCGTGATAATCCGAGGCTCCAAAGAACCCAGGCGAATCCGCTTTAAGTCTTCCAGTTCACTGACCTTTTTTATAATATGAAAAAGAGGTTCTCCCTTTGCTTTTACAAAGTCACTATGTTCGGTAAAATCCACACCATAAGAAGATAGATGTATACCAGTCAGTACCACCTCCTGATATCCTTTTTTTACAAGACTTTCCACTTCGGTTAAAATCTCATCTTCTTTTCTACTTCTTATCCTTCCCCGTACATGTGGAATAATACAGTAGGAACAAAACTGATTACAACCATCTTGTATTTTTATATAGGCTCGGGTATTTTCTCCGGCCTCCTGAATTGGCATTTCCTCAAAATTCTGGAAGCTTACCATTTCCTCAACCAAAGCTTCCTGACTATTTTCAGCATGAAGCTGCTCCACCAGTTCGACAATATGGCCCTTCTGGTTATTACCAATAACCAGGTCAATGGCCGAATCCTGTTCCACTTCTTCCCGCGCCGCCTGTACATAGCAGCCTACTGCCACAACAACACCCTCAGGGTTCATTTTTCTTGCCTTATGAATCATTTGTCTTGATTTCCGGTCTGCCATATTGGTAACCGTACAGGTATTTATAACATAAACGTCTGCTTTTTCCGCAAATTCTTTTATCTCATACCCAGCCTGGGAAAAGAGGTGTTCCATTCCATTTGTCTCATAAGAATTCACTTTACAGCCCAGGGTTAAAAAAGCCACCGACTTCATTTTCATAATCCTTTCTAACAAAACATGTATTCTATCCTGATTGAACCAGCACTTCCATTCAACCACCCAGCACATCTACACGTTCATATCGTGTCCATGAAATGTTTACAAGTTGTCAATAAATTCCATGTAAAATCTACGTTTCTGCTGGATTTTTTACCATTTTTTAGGTAACTTTGTATATTGACTTTTACAAATGCAAAATGTAACATATATAAGAAGACAACAACCTGGGACAGGTAAATTATAACAAGGAGGACGTAAACATGAAAAATGTTAAAATTTCTTTAAACTCAATTGACAAGGTAAAATCATTTGTAAATGACGTAACTAAATTTGATGCTGATTTTGATTTAGTTTCTGGAAGATATGTAATTGACGCAAAATCCATCATGGGCATCTTTAGTTTAGACTTGTCAAAACCCATTGATTTAAGTATTCATAGCGAAGAAAAAATCGATGAGATTCTTGCTATATTAGAGCCATACATCGTTCAGTAATATTGTGAGATTTTGAGGAGAGGTATGATACCTCTCCTTTTTTCATTTTCATCTTTGAGAGTCTGCTATATCCATCTTGTTCATTTAGCCTTAGCCATGACTATTTCCATCTTGTTCATTAGCCTTAGCCATAACTATTTCCATCTTGTTCATAGCCTTAGCCATAATTAGTTCTATCGTGTTTATTTCACTTTAAACCATAATAGTTTCTATCGTATTATAAGCAGCCTCTAATAATTCATCAATTTTTTCTTCCAGGTTCTGCTCAGAACAACGAATTACCTTCACGTTTGGCTTGGTAACCGGATGTTTTGCCACAAAAATTGTACAGCAGTCTTCAAAAGGCAAAATAGACGTTTCATAGGTATTAATCTTTTCTGCGATATCTACAATATCTTGCTTATCAAAACCAATTACCGGGCGATAGACCGGCATGGTACATACATCATTGGTTGCGGCTAAGCTTTGCATCGTTTGACTGGCAACCTGACCAATACTTTCACCTGTAATAAGTCCCAGGCAGTTATTTTCTGCTGCTATTTTCTCTGCAATACGCATCATGTATCTTCTCATGATAATGGTTAACTCATCGTGAGGACATTTCTCATAAATATAGAGCTGTATATCGGTAAAATTAACAACATGAAGCTTAATTGGGCCAGAATATCTGGCTACCAGCCGAGCCAAATCCACTACCTTCTCTTTTGCCCGTTCACTGGTATATGGAGGAGCATGAAAATAGGTTGCTTCCAGCTTAACCCCTCTTTTCGCAATCATATATCCGGCGACAGGGCTGTCAATTCCACCTGACAATAAAAGCATTGCCTTGCCGTTGGTGCCAACTGGCATTCCACCTGGTCCTTTTATGCTATTGGAATAAATATATCCTTTTTGGCGAACCTCCACATTAATAAAAACCTCAGGAGTATGAACATCCACTTTCAGATGATTGAAACGATCTAAAAGATACGACCCCATTTCTATGCAGACCTCCGGAGATGTCATCGGATAGTTTTTATCTCCTCGTTTTGCCATTACTTTAAAGGTCATTTCCTTATCACCATAGACTTTTTCTACATAATCACCACCAGCTTTGGTGAGAACATCCCAATCACAGCTATCCACTACCACAGTTGGACAAATAGCCGCAATTCCAAACACGCGCTGCAACGCATCAATGGTCTCATCATAATCAAAATCCGACAAAGCTTCTACATAAATCCTTCCCTGCTCCTTGGAAACATAAAAGTCTCCCTCAACTTCTTTCAATGCATATTTTATTTGATCCCGCAGGGCATTCTCAAAAATATATCGGTTTTTCCCTTTGATTCCAATCTCTGCATACTTAATTAAAAAAGCTTTAAACATATTTTGACTCCCATCTGCGCGCTTATGCACGCTTCCACTACTAGTACATCGAAGAATAACTAGACCTTTATTCTTATGTTGAACATGACAAAATACCATGAACATCTCTGAATCTGGTTAATGATGCATTAACATATTTGAATATATTTGAAACACCTTTGAACATCGTTTTAACACCTTTAAATATTATCTCTGATAAGTGGAGTACCTTCAAACAAGCTTAATGACGTGTAAACAGCCGCAACTTGGGCAGTAGTTCATTTAATCCTTCTAATGCCACATCTAGTTCTTCCCGAGTCGTAAAGATTGAAAAACTAAATCGAAGGGTACTGTCCAGTAATTCTTTTTTTACTCCAATCGCCTTCAATGTCCCACTGATTTGAGGGTGGTTGGACGCACAGGCAGAGCCTGCCGATACACAAACGCCCTTTTCAGCCAGTGCATGAAGAAGTACCTCACTACGGATTCCACTAAAACTCACACTCACAATATGTGGTGCTGTCTGGCGAAGAGACAATTCATTTACGCCATTTACGGTTACACCCTCCAGCCGTTGTACCTGTTCTATAAAATACTCTTTTAACTGATAAAGCTTTTCCTTCTTTTCTTCGTGCCCCTGATAAATTTCCTTGACCGCTACAGAAAGACCTGCAATCCCCGGTACGTTTTCGGTTCCAGAACGCATCCCTTTTTGTTGGTCCCCACCAAAAATAATTGGTTTTATTTTCACCTTGTCTTTTATATAGAGAAAACCAACTCCCTTTGGTCCGTGAAACTTATGGGCACTTACCGAAAGCAAATCAATTCCCATTCTTTTAGGAACCATTCGAAATTTTCCATAGGCCTGAATGGCATCTACATGAAAAAGTGTTTTTATATTTTTCTCTTTGATTATTTTTGAGATTTCCTCAATATTTTCTACCGATCCAATCTCATTATTTACATAAATAACCGATACCAATATGGTATCTTCACGAAGGACAGCTTTTAGCTGGTCTAATGCTATTTGCCCATTATGATCCACATCCAGATACGTCACTTCAAATCCCATTTCTTCTAAAAAAACAAGGGGATTATACACCGATGGATGCTCAATCCGGGTTGTAATAATATGCTTTCCTGCCCGCTGATTTGCCATGGCAGCACCAATAATTGCCATATTATTGGACTCCGTGCCGCCAGATGTAAAAACAATTTCTTTTTCCTCTGCCTTTAAACTGGCTGCAACCACCCCTCTGGCTTCCTTTATATAACGTTCTGCTTCCATACCTTTTGTATGAAGGGAAGAAGGATTTCCATAATCCTCTTCCAGGGTTCTCATCATGATTTCTCTCACACCTGCAAAAGGTTTTGTTGTTGCACTATTATCCAGATATGCTCTTAATTCCATTCCTAATTAAACCCTTCTATATCATCACCAATGGCTTCCATATTTGATTCTTTTGTATCTTCACCAATGGCTTCCATCTCAAACATTAAAAGAGACAGCATGGTAAATCCCGCTGTTTCTGTCCGAAGAATCCGACTTCCAAGAGTAACCGGCTTAATGCCAGCTTCCCTTGCAAACGCTACCTCTTCCTCCGAAAATCCGCCCTCTGGACCAATAATAATCCCGATTGATTTTTGTTTTGCCGCTTCTTCCACCTGCTTTTTTGACTCAATCATTCCTTTTGCGTTTTCGTATGGCATCAAGCCTACATCCAACTCTTTCATTATGGCTATCGCCTCTTTAAAAGATATCAATGAATGAATGGAAGGAATCATTCCTCGTCCCGACTGCTTGGCTGCCGTCATACTAATCGTCTGCCAGCGTTCCTTTTTCTTTTTTTCTTTCTTATCATCTTCGATTTTTGCCACACAAAACTTAGTAGATACCGGAATCACTTCATAGACCCCCAGCTCCACTGCCTTTTGAATAATCAATTCCATTTTATCCTTTTTCGGCAAGCCCTGAAATAAATAAACTCTTCCTGGCAGCTCCGTTGTTGCCTCTTTTTGCTCCAGAATCTTCGTTTTTATCCCCTGATTGGAAAGCTCACAGATGCTACACTTGTAGAAAAAACCATTTCCGTCACACAAGGTAATCTCGTCTCCCACAGTCCTTCGCAGAACATTTTTAATGTGGTTTACATCTTCTCCAATCACCTCAATGCAATCACCACAAATCTGTTCCTTTTCAATATAAAAACAATGCATGATAACCCTCACGTTCTATAAAAACAACTGCAATCATATCATTGATTCTTAAAAAAGTCAAATTTTATTATTTCTCAATCACAGCTTATATTTTATTATTCTCAATCACGGCTTATATTTTCTTCAATTTTTTCCAGATTACACTTTTTTCTGATTATACTTTTTTCAGATTACACTTTTTTCTGAATTACAACTTTTATTTTTTCTTTGCCACAAAAGATACCCAGTCTTTCATTGTATTTTCTTCAACAATCTCAAACTCATTTTCCTCTAAAGCCGCCACTACCTTATCCCTCATCGTATTAATAATCCCAGAAGAGATAAATAAACCATCCGGCTTCATATGCCTTCCCACCATTCCGGAAAGAGGTATAATTACATCAGCCAGAATATTAGCCACAACAATATCATATTTCTTCAGTCCAACCATTTCCTGAAGCACCTGATCCTCAATAATATTCCCGGCATAAGCATGAAACTGCTCTCCTGAAATGCCATTCACCTCAATATTCTCATAAGTAGCCGTAAGCGCAGCCGGATCAATATCCGTCCCCATCGCCTGCTTTGCTCCCAGCTTTACTCCAATAATGGACAAAATTCCACTACCACACCCAACATCCAATAATTTTGTTTCCTTCGTAATATATTTTCGAAGACCCTGAATACAAAGCTGAGTCGTTTCATGAGCTCCCGTTCCAAAAGCAGTCCCCGGATCAATTTCAATTACGATATCCCCCTCTTTCACCTCATCCAAAGGCTCCCAAGTAGGCTTAATCACAATATCCTCCGCAACACGAAACGGCTTAAAAAACTCCTTCCAGTTATTAATCCAATCTTGATCATCCGTCTCAGAGACCAGAATCTCCCCCTTCCCAATATCAACATAAGAAGAGATTTCCAAAAGACCTTCCTTCAACTCCTCAACAAGAGCCACCATATCCCTTTCCGGCTCAACATAAGAGCTCACCACAGCCACACCATCATCCGGCTCCAGCTCCGGTAAAATATCAATAAACATAGCCTGCTTGTCCTCTTCACTAAGAGGAATTTTGTCCTCAATCTGAATTCCTTCCAATCCACATTCATCAAATAAATTACTAATAAAATCCACAGCATCCGTAGTCGTTTCCAAAGAAACCTTCATCCATTTCATAAAATCTACCTCACTTTCCTACCAAACATCATCCTAACTAAACACCTAAATTAAACTCCAAACTAAGTTGCCGAATTAACCTTCTGAATTAACCTTCTGAACTAACCTTCTGAACTAACCTTCCAAACTAAGCTTCTGAACTAACCTTCTGAATTAACCTCTGAATTAAGCTTCTGAATTAAACTCTGAATTAAACTCTGAATTAAGCTTCCAAACTAAGCACTTAATTACGCCTCTTAATTAATAAGTATATATCACAACCAAGATTCTTTCCATTCATTTTATCCTGATTCTGTATAAAAATTTTCAAAAAACCAAATATTCCAATTTACAACAATTAAGTTAACTACATACTATTACGCAATACGCCAAATCCAACTATAACTTGAAAACACCAGCCGAATGAAGCACGCCCTGAGTTGGGTGACCGCTGTGTTGGGAAAATGCCGTCTACGTAGCAGGCTTAGAACTCGTTAATCAAATCCTCAACCCCCAGGGGAAATCCGACAGGACGTCGGATTTAGTGAGAGCGGGGAACGGATTCCCCGTATCGAGCGACCCGGCCGGGCCCCAACACACACACGATTTGATTTACGAGTTCTTAGCCTGCGAAGTCGAAGGCATTTTCCCAACACAGCGGTCACCCAACTCAGGGCGTGCTTCATTCGGCGTCCGGATTCCATCCACCAAACTCATTCATTCAGCGTCCGGATTCCATCCACCAAACTCATTCATTCAGCATCCAGATTCCATCCACCAAACTCATTCCTTTATTCAAAAAACTCATTCAATTTATCCTTAAACTTCTTCTTCCCTTTTCCAGACCCAGTTCCAGCCCCATTATTCACATCTCCTTCGTCTCGCCTTTCATCATTTCCCTCAGAGCCTGTGCCATTATCTTGCCTCCCAGACACCGACTGATCAAAAGCTTTCAGCAAATCCTTCTGCTCACGAGTCAAATTCGTAGGAACCTGCACAACAAGGGTAACATAATGATCCCCACGCACCGCCTTATTCCGAAGGGTCGGCACACCCTTACCACGAAGTCTTATCTTGGTATCTGTCTGTGTCCCTGGTTTCACCGTATACATAACATCACCATCAACCGTTGTAATCCGTACCTCACCACCAAGTGCCGCCTGTGCAAACGTAATCGGTGCAGTCGAGAATATATCATAATCCTGCCGCTGCAAAATAGGATGACGACTTACCACAACTTCTACCAGCAAATCACCTCTTGGTCCACCATTGGTTCCCGGCTCACCCTTTTCGCGAATTCGAACACTCTGTCCATTATCAATTCCAGCCGGAATAGACACTTGAATCTTTTTACGGCTGCTCACAAAACCACTGCCATAACAATCCGGGCATTTTTCCTTTATAATCTTTCCAGTACCACGGCAGTCCGGACAAGCCTGTACATTTCGAACCATCCCAAATAAAGACTGCTGGGTAAATACCACCTGTCCTTTTCCACCACACTTGCTACAGGTTTCCGGTGAAGTTCCTGGTTTTGCTCCAGTCCCATGGCAGGTAGAACATTCATCCTTTAAATTAAGTTCTAATTCTTTTTCTACGCCAAAACAAGCTTCCTCGAAAGTGACTCTGACCGAAGTTCGGAGATTGGCGCCTTTCATTGGTCCATTGTTGGCTCTCTGGCTTCTTCCGCCACCAAATAAATCGCCAAAAATGTCCCCGAAAATATCCCCCATATCCATACCGGAAAAATCAAAGCCACCAGCACCGCCTGCGCCTCCTTCAAAAGCCGCATGCCCAAACTGGTCGTACTGACGTCTCTTGTCGGCATCACTTAATACAGCATAAGCCTCGGATGCTTCTTTAAACATTTTTTCCGCATTGGCATCCCCAGGATTTGCATCAGGATGATATTTCTTCGCCAACCCACGATATGCTTTTTTAATCTCATCATCAGAGGCACCTTTGGATATACCTAATACCTCATAATAATCTCTCTTACTCTCAGCCATAATTATCCTCTTTCCATCTATTGTATCGTCCGGCTCCTGCATGCCTTCTTTCAAATATGCAAACTTACCCTGTTTGTTATAGCCCGTTTATTTATAGCCTTTAATCAATATATGCTAAGCACGAAACAGGAGCTAAGCAGGAATAAAAAAATAATTCACAATTTCCCCCGCCTTCTATTAGCGGGGGAAATTGTCACAACATTGCTATTTTATACTTCTCTGTAGTCTCCGTCAACTACATCTCCATCATAAGCTTGAGAATCGTTGCCCATATTGCCCATGTTGCTCATATCCGGGCCAGCTCCGCCTGCTCCCTGAGTCTGCTCATACATCTTCTGGAAGAGTGCCTGTGCACCAGTCATTAATTTCTCATTTGCCGCTTTGATATCTTCAATCTCACCATCGGACATAACTTCTGGATTGCTCTTCTGTAAGAGGTCTTTTAAGTGGTTTAAGTCAGCTTCTACCGCAGCCTTATCATTGGCATCTAATTTATCACCAACCTCCTGAAGTGCCTTTTCAGTCTGGAATACCATGGCATCTGCATCGTTACGTGCATCAATTCCTTCTTTTCTCTTCTTATCCTGAGCTTCGAATTCTGCAGCTTCTTTTACGGCTTTTTCGATATCACTGTCAGACATGTTGGAGCCTGCTGTAATAGTAATATGCTGTTCTTTTCCAGTTCCCAAATCTTTTGCGGATACATTTACAATACCATTGGCATCAATGTCAAAGGTTACTTCAATCTGAGGTACACCACGTCTTGCTGGTGGAATACCATCTAAACGGAACTGGCCAAGAGATTTATTATCTTTTGCAAACTGTCTCTCACCCTGAACTACGTTAATATCAACAGCAGTCTGATTGTCTGCCGCGGTGGAGAAAATCTGGCTCTTCTTAGTCGGAATGGTTGTATTTCTTTCAATCAATCTGGTTGCAACACCACCCATGGTTTCAATAGAAAGGGAAAGTGGGGTTACGTCAAGCAATAAGATATCGCCTGCACCAGCATCACCAGCTAATTTACCACCCTGGATCGATGCACCAAGAGCAACACATTCGTCTGGGTTTAAGTTCTTGGAAGGTTCTTTTCCAGTTAACTGTTTTACTTTATCCTGAACGGCTGGAATACGGGTAGAACCACCAACCAACAATACCTGACCTAATTCAGATGCAGTAATACCAGCATCTCTTAAAGCGTTAAGAACTGGAGTTGCCGTTCTTTCTACTAAATCATGGGTTAATTCATCAAATTTAGCTCTGGTCAGGTTCATATCAAAATGCTTTGGACCTTCCGCTGTTGCTGTGATGAAAGGAAGATTAATATTGGTTGTCGTAGCAGATGATAATTCTTTCTTTGCTTTTTCTGCTGCTTCCTTTAATCTCTGAAGAGCCATCTTATCGGTTGATAAATCAACGCCTTCGGCATTTTTGAACTCCTGAATCATATATCTGGTAACCTTATCGTCAAAGTCGTCTCCACCAAGACGGTTATCTCCTGATGTTGCCAATACTTCGATAACACCATCACCGATTTCGATTACGGAAACGTCGAAGGTACCACCACCAAGGTCATATACCATGATTTTCTGCTCATGTTCATTGTCCAGACCGTACGCAAGAGCTGCTGCGGTTGGCTCATTAATAATACGCTTTACATCAAGACCAGCAATTTTTCCTGCATCCTTCGTTGCCTGACGCTGTGCATCGTTAAAATAAGCTGGTACGGTGATAACGGCTTCGGTTACCTTTTCTCCCAGATATGCCTCTGCATCTGTCTTCATTTTCTGAAGAGTCATTGCAGAAATTTCCTGTGGAGAATATTTTTTGTCATCAATGGTTACTTTGTAATCGGTTCCCATGTGTCTCTTTATAGAAGAAATAGTTTTATCCGAGTTGGTTACTGCCTGACGCTTTGCTGGTTCTCCGACTAATCTTTCACCATTTTTCGTGAAAGCAACAACAGATGGGGTCGTTCTGGCTCCTTCTGTGTTGGAAATTACAACCGGCTGTCCACCTTCCATAACAGCCACACATGAGTTTGTTGTTCCTAAGTCAATTCCAATTATTTTACCCATAATAGATTCCTCCTTAAAATTATATATGTTTGATTTATTCCTAAAAATTGATATATTCTTATTGATACTCTTCTTATTGATACCATTCTTATTGATGCTATTCTTGTTGATACTATGCATTTTTCGCCGTATCAATTTACACCAGTTAGCACTGTGCTAGTTTACTACTTTAACCATGCTGTGTCTTACTACGGTTTCCCTGTACATATAGCCCTTTAAGAGCTCTTCGGAAACAATGTTCTCACCATAGTTTTCATCTTCATCGTGCATCACGGCATTGTGGAAGTTTGGATCAAATTCCTTGCCTACTGCATCAATCGGCTTTACGCCTGCTTCGCCTAATGCGGTGAGAAGCTGCTTGTAAATCTGTTCAATCCCCTGAGTAAATGCGGAATCCTTGCTGTCCTCCGGTACGGTTGCCAGACCTCTTTCAAAGTTATCAATAACTGGCAAAATCTTTTCCACGATATCCTTGGCACCAATTTCAAACATCTGGGTCTTTTCCTTATCCGTACGTTTGCGGAAATTGTCAAACTCGGCCATAGTTCTCATGAGTTTGTCATTTAACTCATCGATTTTCTCGTCTTTTTTGTCTTTCTTTTCTTTCTTGCCAAATAACTTTTTGTCTTTCTTTTCTGCTTTTTCTTCCTCGGAAGCATCTTCAACTGCTTCTTCTCCACAGGAATCTGCTGATGTGCACGCCTCCTGGGTCTCTTCCGCTTCGTTCACAGCATCTGCCTGTGTCCGGTTGTTTAATTCTTTCTCTGTTTTATTTGCAGAAACATCATCCAGTATGGTTTCCTTCATTTCCTTTTCCTGCACGTTTGGTACCTGCCTTTCTTATGTTTTCCATTGCAGCGAAAAAATCGTTCACAATGCAATTATTTCTTTTTAAAAATATCATCCAATTGGACCATCAGTGTTTGTAGCGTCCCAACTACTTTTTCGTAGTCCATGCGCTTCGGTCCGATAATACCGATCTTCCCGTAAACGCCTTCTTCTATTTCATAGGTAGCGGTTACTACGGAACAGTCCTTCATTACCTGAAGAGGAGCCTCGTCTCCGATGTAAACCTGAATCCCATGGTTTTCTGCTTCGGAATTGGTATCCTTGATAAGCCGGGTCAGCTGTTCCTTTTCTTCAAAGGTATAAAGGAGTTCACTGGCCTTTTGCGCATCACTCAGTTCAGGGTACTTGAGGATATTGGTTGCTCCGCTGGTATAGATTTCTAAATCATCTTCTTCCTGAATCGCTTCTGCTATGGCATCCAGAATCAGTCCAACCACATCATTGTATTCGCCGGCCTGTTCCTTCATTTTCTGTATCAGAGCCATATTAATCTCAGTCAAGTCCAGTCCCTGTAAGAACGTATTCAAAACAATGTTAAGCTTTAATACTATTTCTTTATTAAGAGGATTGGTTACTTTAATCATCTTATTCTTGACAATGTTTCCTTCAATTACAATGACAGTCAGCATCTGGTCTACTTCTACTTCCGATAACTGAATGAATTTTACTTTTTTATGCTTGTATTGTGGTTTGGAAACCATGGAGGTATAGTTGGTATTCACCGCCAGGAGTTTCGCAACATGCTGGAGCAGAAGTTCTATTTTGTCGGCCTTCTTTTCCAGCTCTTCTTTCATGTCTTCGATTTCATGAATCTTATCTTCCATCATATTATCTACATATAGACGATAACCCTTGTCAGTTGGAATTCTTCCCGCTGAAGTATGAGGTTGTATGATATATCCCAATTCTTCTAAGTCAGACATTTCATTTCGGATGGTCGCAGAGCTTAAATTAAGATCCGTATACTTTGATATGGTTCTGGAACCTACCGGTTCTCCGGTTTCTAAATAATTTCGAATGACCGCTTGCAGTATCTTTACCTTGCGTTCATCTAAATCCATCTGCTTCCCTCCTTTTTGAGTTATTAGCACTCGTTGAGTTGGAGTGCTAACATCTTTAGACATAAAATACCACTCTTACATTTCTTTGTCAAGAGTCTTTTCTAAATTTTATTTTCTATTTATATTTGATTTATGTTTCAATCTTATCCTCATATATATTTAAACCATATTCATACCACAATATTACTCTTCTTTTTTTAAAAATCAAAACAAAGGAAATAGAAAATGGTAATCTGGCAGATTATGTATTTCCAATTTTTGGATTTAAACTATTAAAGCAATTTTTTTAGCTTAAAAAAATGCTGGTACTACTTTAATAATTTATTGTTCTTTTTTTAAATTTGTATTATAATTTGTAGTGTATAGTTCAAAGATGATGATTTTTTCACACAATTGAGGAGGACCATTTATGAAAGACAAAGGAAAAACTAATTCCCCCAACGGGATTGGCAAAAAAAACACAGCTACAACATATCATCAAAATAATTTTGTTAGCTTAGAGAAAAAAATATCTTCAACTTTATTGATTATAGTTATGATTGCATGTCTTACATTGGGGCTTGTAAGCATTGTATTGACCAACCTTTCCACGCTTGGCGCTTTAAAAAGTTCACTGGAAGAAGTATCAACCATTGGTGCCAGCCGTGTTTCCGCTGAACTGAAAGAATTCACTGCCATTGCTTATGAAACCGGAAGTATTGCACGTTTAGCCAACCCGGAAATTGAATTAGAGGCCAAACAGGATATCATCAACCAACGTGTGAATGACCATGAATTTATCTCCGGCGGCATTTTGGATGCGTCAGGAAAAAGTATCTTTAATGGCAGGGATTGTTCCACTACTCTTTTTTATCAAAAGGCTATTCAGGGAGAGACCTTTGTATCAGATCCCAACGTTATAGATGATAAGGGTACTATTTCTGTCATTGTTTCCGCTCCCCTTTGGGAAAATGGCATACCTCATACGAAACCCGTAGGAGTTGTTTATTACGTACCCGGAACCGACTTTCTGAATGAAGTGATCGCAAGCATTGATGTAGGCACTAGAGGTACCAGTTTTATGTTAAACAGCAAGGGACTCGTTATTGCAGATCCCACCGGGCAAAAATTTGGTGAAAACCACATTGAAGCTGCCAAAACTGATTCCAAATATAAAGCGCTTGCCAAAATAGAGACCCAGATGATTGCCGGGGAGACAGCAACAACTTCCGCCAAATATAACGGTATTTCATGCCTTATTTCTTATGCTCCAATTGAAAACACGATAGGGTGGAGTCTTGCCGTTGTCGCAGTACAGAGTGAGTTTTTAACTGCCCTTTATCTTTCCATTGCAGTTATGATTATACTGGTGGCGGCCTTTATCCTGGTAGGTGTTAATGTAGGAAGAAAAACAGGCAAGAAATTTACCGCACCAATTAAAGAATGTGTTGATCGTCTGGAATTACTGGCAAAGGGAGATTTATCTGCACCAGTACCAGTTGCTACCGCCAACGACGAAACTGCATTATTACTTAATTCCTTAGGAAGCACCATCAATACCCTAAAAGATATTGTGAGCGAAATCGATAAACACGTAGCCGAGCTTGCTTCCGGCAACCTGTGTGTAGAAATAGAAAAAGACTTTGATGGGGATTTTTCAACCATTGATGCATCCTTCCGAAAAGTATTCCAATCTCTTTCGGATGCAATGAAGCAAATTGATCTCAATGCTGATCATGTACAAAGAGGTGCAGAAGATATTTCCAGTGCTTCCCAATCCCTGGCAGAAGGTGCAACAGACCAGGCAAGTGCCATTGAAGAACTTACCGCTACTATCTCCGATATCTCTGAAAAAATCGGTCAGACCGCCGATAATGCTAATACTGCCCGCAAGTTAGTCAACCAGACGAACTCAGATATGTTAGAAAGCAGCGAAAAAATGAACCAGTTAACCAGTTCTATGGAAAAAGTAAAAACAGCATCCAACGAAATTGCCAACATTATCAAAACCATCGAGGGTATCGCTTCCCAGACCAATCTTCTCTCTCTCAACGCTGCCATTGAAGCCGCCAGAGCTGGAGAAGCCGGAAAAGGATTCGCCGTTGTTGCAGATGAAGTACGAAGCTTGGCAGACCAAAGTGCCCAGGCTGCAAAGGATACTACCATACTAATCCAGAATACCATTCATGCAGTAAACGAAGGAACCCACCTGGCTGATGAAGCCGCCGCTGCACTGAACTCCATGGTTGCCAATGCCGCAGAAGTAGTTCATTCCATCGAGAATATCTCTGCCGCTTCCAAGGAACAGGCCGATGCCGCTATTCAAGTATCCGCCGGTATCGATCAGATTGCCGAGGTAGTACAAACCAACTCCGCTACTGCTGAGGAAAGTGCCGCAGCAACGGAAGAGCTGCACAGCCAGTCCATATTACTCAAGGATTTGGTCTCAAATTTCAAATACAAAAAATAACCAAAATCAAAGGGGCTGTTTACAGTCCCTTTATACATGCTGATGGGAGCTTAACATGAAATTCAGACAATCCATCTTCCAATATTTATATCACTTCCAGCCACCTAAGTGCATTATATATCCCATCTTCTTCCACCCTGGTGGTAACATAATCCACAATCCCCTGAATC
Organism: Acetivibrio sp.; assembly: GCA_031553075.1. Classification (GTDB taxonomy): domain Bacteria; phylum Bacillota; class Clostridia; order Lachnospirales; family Lachnospiraceae; genus DIGJ01. The sequence goes on along the minus strand of JAVBLX010000071.1, from coordinate 18,576 downwards.
TCCTCATTTGCATTTCCCATAGCAATACTAGTCCCTGCATAAGAAAGCATCGAAAGATCATTATTGCTGTCTCCAATGGCTACGGTATCTTCAATCGACATTCCCAAATAATCAATTAAATATTGTATCCCGCTGGCCTTGGAATATCCGTTGGGGATTACTTCCCAAAATCCTTTTTCCCGGTCGATAAATTCAAACTGATGGTGGAATTCTTTTTGAAAGGCTTCCATATCACTCCCTGTACTTGTGAAGAGAAACATTTTATCCATCTTAAAGAGGGGTTCATCCCAGGTTTTTCGGATTTCGGAAAAGTTGGCTGCAAATTGACGGAAGGATTCACTATGTATTTTTTCATCGGTTTCAATGTACAGATTTTCTTCTCCTTCCAGGACACCGTCTATTTTGCATTGGCGGAGACTGGATACGATTTTTACGGCAGTATCGTGAGGCAGGGTTTGATGCATTAAATCTTTTCCAGCAAATTTTACGGAGGTTCCACAACCAAAGAGGTAACCGTCAAAACCAATTTTTTCTCTCAACTCTGGTCCTACCAGTAATCCGGTCCTGCCTGTATTGATTACTGCGTAATGCCCATTTTCTCTGGCTTTTTGAATGGCAGAAATGGTACTTTGCAAAATCTTTTGAGCGGATTCTTCCATAATGGTTCCATCAATGTCAAAAAAAATAATCTTTCGTTTCATTCTTTACTCCTCCTAATATATAAGTATAAGGTTATCGCCCACTTTGGCAGGCGGACAAATCAAGTTGGTTGAAATATATTAAGCCATCAAAAATTCAGACAGAACATAGTTGCTTACGTCGATTCCAAGCTGGGTCAAGTAAAGACTTTCTTCCGTTTCATAGATCAGCTCTTTTTGTATTAGCTTATCCATAATAGGACCGTAAATTTCCTGCAGAGATTGATGGAACTGGTCTTCAAAGTCCTTTTTTTGAATACCCTTGATTTTTCGTAATCCCAGAAACATAAATTCTTCCATAGCCTCTTCTCTAGTCCGGTCAACGTCATTCTCTCTGAGTTTTTCCAGATATTCTTCTGCGTTTAAATACTGATTTAAGTATTGATTCAAATCCGAATGATTGTTAAAGCGTCGGTTTTCAAACAAGGATGCAGCACTGATTCCAATTCCCAAGTAGTCCCGGCATTCCCAGTAGCCTATATTGTGCTGGCATTCATAGCCAGGTCGGGCATAATTGGAGATTTCGTAGTGGGTGTAGTGGTTTAGGGTAAGGAGTTGCTTTGTTTCGTAATAGATTGCACGTTCGGTGTCTTCATCTGGGAGAAGTTCAGGGGTATGTTCATAGCGTTTAAAAAATGGTGTGCCTTCTTCCAGGATGAGACTATATGCGGATATGTGTTCTGGCTCCAGGTTGATAACGGCTTGGAGCGTATTTTTCCAGGAATCCAGGGTTTGACCGGGGAGGGCTGACATAAGGTCTATGTTAATATTATGAAAACCACATTGTCTGGCAAGATAATAATTTTCCACAAAGGTTTCCCATGTGTGGATTCGACCAAGGGCCTTTAGTTCTTTATTGTCTGCTGACTGAAGACCAATACTCAGGCGATTGATTCCGGCTTTTTGATAGGTTTTCAGCTTTTTTAAGCTCAGGGTACCGGGATTGGCTTCTATGGTAATTTCCATTTCCTCTTTTTGTCCACAGGAAAAGACCTTGAAGATGGTCTCCATAATTCCTGCTATGTGGTCTTCCTCCATTATGGTGGGTGTTCCGCCACCAAAGAAAATGGTTTTCACCTGGTAATCCTCAATGGGATATCGGGGATTGTCCTGGTAGCAGTATAGCTCCCTTTTCAGACTCTCATAGTAATGCTGCCGCTGTTCCCGGGTGGAAGGACCGGAAATAAAGTCACAGTAATCACATTTCTTCTGACAAAAGGGAATATGGATATAAAGTTCAAGATCTTTTTTTGCTTTCATTATTCATCATCCAATTTGAGTACGCTCATAAAGGCTTGTTGTGGTATTTCTACATTGCCAATCTGGCGCATTCGCTTCTTACCTTCTTTTTGCTTCTCCAATAATTTTCTCTTACGGGAAATATCACCGCCATAACATTTTGCCAATACATCTTTCCGCATAGCTTTTACGGTCTCTCTGGCAATTACCTTGCTGCCAATGGCTGCCTGGATAGGGATTTCAAATAAATGACGTGGTATCTCGTCTTTCAGCTTCTCACACATCTTTCTGCCCCGCTCATAAGCGGTGTCGGCATGTACGATGAAGGAGAGGGCATCTACTTCTTCTTTATTGATGAGTATATCCAGTTTTACCAGCGGAGCAGGCTCATAACCCTTCATTTCATAATCGAAGGAAGCATAGCCCTTGGAACGTGATTTTAACGCATCAAAAAAATCATAAATAATTTCATTTAGCGGAAGATTATATCGTAGAAGAGCACGGGTCTGCTCCATGTACTCCATTCCCAGATAAACACCTCGCCGCTCCTGGCATAAGGTCATAATGGAACCGACAAACTCGGTGGTCACCATAATTTCCGCACTGACAATAGGCTCTTCCATATGCTCAATTTCCGCAGGATCCGGTAAGTTAGTGGGATTGGTAATATCCAGGACCTCGCCGTTGGTTTTATATACTTTGTAGATAACACTGGGTGCTGTGGTTACCAGGTCCAGATTGTATTCCCGTTCCAGTCGCTCCTGGATGATTTCCAGATGAAGAAGTCCTAAAAATCCACAACGGTATCCAAATCCTAATGCCACCGATGTCTCGGCTTCAAACTGAAGGGAAGCATCGTTTAGCTGGAGCTTTTCCAATGCATCTCTTAAATCGCCGTATTTTGACCCATCGGCTGGATATAAACCACAATATACCATAGGGTTTACTTTTTTATAGCCTGGAAGGGCTTCTTTACAGGGATTCACAGCATCTGTTACGGTGTCACCAACCCGGGTATCTTTCACATTTTTTAAGCTGGCCGTAATATAACCAACCATTCCGGCTGATAATTCGTCACAGGATAAGAACTGTCCTGCACCAAATGTACCAACCTCCACTACCTCGGCAGTGGCGCCGGTCGCCATCATTTTCATCTGGGTTCCCTTCGTGATTTTTCCATCAAAAACGCGGCAGAATACGATAACCCCTTTATAGGAATCATAAATAGAATCAAAAATCAATGCCTTTAAAGGCTCTTCCTTTTTTCCTTCCGGAGCTGGAATCTTGGTGATGATCTGCTCCAATACTTCTTCTATGTTGATTCCGTTTTTGGCGGAAATTAAAGGTGCATCCTGTGCCTCTAATCCGATTATATCTTCTATTTCATTCTTTACACGCTCAGGCTCGGCACTGGGAAGGTCGATTTTATTAATGACCGGCATGATTTCCAGATTGTGATCCAAGGCCAGATAACAGTTGGCCAGGGTCTGGGCTTCGATTCCCTGGGCAGCATCCACCACCAGAATTGCTCCTTCGCAGGCAGCAAGACTACGGGATACCTCGTAGTTAAAATCTACGTGTCCCGGTGTATCGATCAGATTAAAAATATATTCTTCTCCATCCTTCGCTTTATAAACGGTACGAACCGTCTGGGCTTTGATGGTAATTCCTCTCTCCCGTTCCAGATCCATGTTATCCAAAACCTGAGCCTGCATCTCTCGTGTAGTAAGCAGTCCTGTTTTTTCAATAATCCGGTCTGCAAGGGTTGATTTCCCATGATCAATATGGGCTATAATACAAAAATTTCGAATTTTACTTTGATCCATCCTATGTAGTTCTTCCTTCCTACCTTACTTAATAAAGTACCGTATCAGTATAGCATACTCCCCCGACTCATTCAAGTATCTGATTTAACACATCTGCAAAGGGTTCCATGGCATTTTTGGCCTCCTCAACCGTGTTATTCTGGTTACCCAATTCTACCAGAAGGCTCCGTTTTACCAGGTGTAAATTGTACCGATATCCCTTTAAATAATTATCTGTGGTGAAATTGGGGTATGTCTCCATTGCTTTCAGCTTCAATTGCAGGCTAAAAGCCAGGTTATCCGCCAGATTTTTATTTTCCAGATATTCGATTGGGCCGTTCTTATTTCTGCTTAGACCATTGAAAAGCATAATCTGAGCCGTCTCTTTCCCGTTAATCATGGTAAGGCGCTTTTCCTTTCCTGCCACCCCATCCCGGTGAAGGTCAATCACTACCTGGATGTCTGGATTTTCCTTTAAGTGCTTTTGAATCCCAGCCAGGGACTGATTATAGGCTTTATTCCGATCTGTTTTCCCATCAATGATGTCATACGCCGTTGTATCATGGATTACGGTATATCCATATTTTTCTTCCAGTATATTGGCAAGATAAGCACCAATTCCAATAATCGAATCCCCAACATTCCCGGTCTGGCTGTCGGCAAAGCTTTCCGTTCCACCATGGGTATGATAAATATATATTTGAGGCTTGTTTTCTTTTTTGTTAATGGAAAAATTGGTATTTAACATTTTTTTCACATTAAACATCCCTGTGTCTGCCGAGGTCGTACTATCCACTACATAAAAATTTCTGATTAAATATTCTGGATCCAGATTTTTCTTTAATGTACCAATCATTTCCTTATTACTGGTTAAAATCATGTCCAGATTTTCTTCTACGGGTTTTTTGGGAGCCTCCTCATAGTATGGCTCCCCAGTTATAAGAGGAAAATCAGTATTTCCATATAATACCGCATAGTCCAACTTTTCATGTCCTTCTTCATATTGCACCATGACCGTTTCCTTCGTCATAACCTCCTCTAAGGCATAAAGAAACGGCCAGTCTGTAAACGCAAAATATAAACAGGGATTTGCTTCAAGCGGTTCTTCCTCCAGATAGGTGAAAAAAGTACTCTCCTGTACCAGTGCAACACTTAGCTTTTCCTGGATATATCTGGATATATCTACATTCAGGTTACTTCCACCCTTGGCAATCAAACATGCTGCCCCCAAAAAGATACCTGTCCATATTAAGCTGAATAAAATTTTAGTCCCTTTGGCAATCTCCATAGCACCTCTCCTCTTTTATGATTATATTCCATAAAGAGGGTTTTTATGCCCCCGGACAGGTAAGTCGATTTAGGGCACCAGCAATTACCTGACTCATCTGGCTGACCGCTTCATCAATGTCCTTAGGGGTAACAAACATATTCCGCATGGCCGGACTGTCAATTTCTTTTAAAAAGCTGCCACATTCCTCTGCTGAAAACCCCTGTTTTTCTAATACCTCCTGCACTCTGTCTTCCACAATGGTCAGAGCATCCACTACCGTTGGTACGCCCAGAGCAATGACCTTTGAACCCAAGGTCATTTCATTCAGGGCATTTCGATGATTGCCCACGCCCGAACCAGGGCTTATTCCTGTGTTGGTAATCTGCACCGTCCGATTAATGCGGCTGACACTTCGGGCCGCAAGCGCATCAATCACAATGAGAAAATCAGGCTTTGTTTCTTTGGCAATTCCGTGCAGAATCTCTCTGGATTCCATCCCCGTCTGAGCCATGACCCCTGGTGCAATGGCACTCATTGCTTCCATTTGATACTGGGCTCTAAATTCCTCGCCAAATTCCCGAATCAGATGTCTGGTGGTAAACAGTTCCTCCACCACTTTAGGCCCTAATGCATCCGGTGTCACCTCACGGTTTCCAAGGCCGGCAACCATAATACTTTTTCCTTTAATCCCACCCGTAAGCAGCTCAATGTAGCGACCTATGGTTTCTTCCAAAAGCTCTGTGTCTTCATCAATTTTATCTGCTTCGATGGTGATGTAAGTACCTACCGGTTTCCCCATGGCTTCTGCGGCCCGCTTATCCTTGATTTCCAGTGTCGTTATCTTGATTCCTTTTTCTTCTTTTTCTTCCAGTATAACTCCCTTTACCTCTACATCATCCTCGGGAAAACGCTCTCTTGCTTCCAGCGCCAAATCGGTACGAATCATGTCTGTCTGCCTTCTTTCCTTTATTATGTCTTCATTATTTCCGGGATCATGCAGATTTATTACATCTTGCTAAATATTTAAATGCTTATAGTTCCTTCCACTTCTGCATGGACAGGGAGCAAGATGCATAGACTCTTATATAAGTGCAAATTCTGAGTGAAGAAGCTCTACCTGAGAGCGTTTCCGCTCTAGTGAAGAGTGAACATAACGATCCAAAGTTGTATTAACGCTTGCATGACCAAGAATTTCACTCAGGCTTTTGGCATCAACACCGCTTTCAATGCATCGGGTAGCAAAGGTGTGACGAATCGAATGGAAATTAATGTCCCGTATCCCGGCAATCGCCAGATACGATTTAAAGCGATTTTCAAATGTACGTGGATCCATAGGCTTTCGCTTATTTCCGGTCAAGAAAAAAGATTCTTCCTTTTTATTCCCTTTTACTTGAACCAGCATCGAGAGCAAATAGCCTGGAAAAGGCACTTCTCTTCTGGCAGCAGCGCTTTTGGGCGGAACCACCTTCAAGACGGTGTATGGTCCCTCTGATGCATCATAGAATCGAATTCTCTGGGCAGTTCCTTTTACGCTGATAATACAATTTCTCAAGTCAATATCCTCCCAACGCAGTGCACACAATTCACCTAATCTCAGCCCTGTATACAAACATAAAATCACGCCCAGCTTTCCAGAATCAAGGTCACGATAAAGGGCTTGTTCTAATGCTACTCTTTCCGCATCCAAAAGAACATTAAACCGTGGAGGAGCTAATTTGGGCGGATGAATGCTGACTACTGCAACTGTCAGTCCCTGGGAGGACGCAAAGTCAAGGGTTGATTTTATTAAATAACATACCAGTCTGATGATTCCAGGGGATAGTCCTCCTTTCCCATCTAAGCGACCAGTTGTTTCCAACTGAGTTAATAAGACATAAACTTTTTCCGTTGTAATATCATCAATTGATAAGGTTCCAAATTGAGGAAAAACATAGGTCTCAGCTACAAAAACATATTTGGCATACGACTGCGCTTTTAACCGATATTTGTGGGTTGAAATCCAATCATAAAATGCCTGACTAAATAAAATAATCTCTTTTGCTTTCTTCATTATTATAGTCCCCTTTCCTTTTTATACCAATCAGGTAAATAATTGAAATAGTGTCATTTCCATCATATCACATTTTTACAATTTCCCAGAGTGACCATTCTACGAAACAGGTTGGTAAGTAGTATTTAGTATTTGTATAGATTCAGGGCTTTTATACATGTAGACATTTCGATTGGTGCTCACGGAGCTTGCTGAGCATTTATAATAATGTAAAAAAAAAGCCGTTCTGGCTATATTTATACGCCAAAATCAGCTTCTTCTCGTCAATTACTACTTTCCACAGCAATGTTTATATTTCCTTCCACTTCCACATGGACAGGGGTCATTTCTTCCAATTTTAGGTGCTTCCCTTACGAAGGGCTTTTCTTCTGGATAATCCTCATATAAGGATTCTCCAAATGGATATAATTCCTCTATTTCCTCATCATATACTGGCTCCATGATCCCCATATTTTCAAAATCAAATTCTAACTGACTATACATTTCTTTTTTACCAGGTAGAACCGGCATCTGAGGTTTTGATTCTTCTTCTCTAAAAAAGTCAGGATGTTTCTTCTCATAAGTGTCCATTTTTTTAATACGACGTTCCATCATTCCTTGAACCTTCTTGGGATTCATGGCATTCATATAAAATTTTTCGTTCATATTGTACAAGTTGGGGTAAGTGTTTTTCATATAGGTTAATGCCTTCTTCAATGACCTTGCACTGTATAAAATATATAACTCAATCTCTAACTGCTTTATGGCACAGCCAGGGCATTCACACTCATTCATCAGTACCTCTGTCAATGCCTTTAATGCTTCTGGTATTTCTGCATCATCAAAAAAAGATATGGCGTGCAGATTGTTATGAATGCTTTTCAGTTGTTTTTCCTGTTCTTTTGTTTTTAATGGATGGTTTTCCAATGCCGGCAGTACTTTCTTTAAACCATCTGCAGAACCAGGCATGGTAGAAGCAGCTTGCAGACCTCGCAGGATTCCATTATACTCTTCCGCACTCCATTTTCTTTCAGAAGCAAGGAGGCAGTGGCTAAAGCACTCCATCATATCTCGGCAGATTTGATTGTCATACTCATCCTCATTATGAAACTCGGGCAACATCTCCCTTTGATAGTATACACTCATAATAGCCAGCAAATACATGGGGTAATCCTGAGCAAACATATACTTTTTCTGTTTCTCACCCTGCAATATGGTCTCCGAAATCAACCATGGACTCTCCGATCCCATAAACTTCACATAACTGCACCAGATGTTTTCATCCGTGGGATATTTTTCAATTGCAATTTCGTATTGCTCCTCGGCTTTCGTTTTGAAACCACGTAGCTCTAAGGCTTCCAGTAACACAAGCATGGTCTCTGGCTTGTCCGGGAATTGAGCAACCAGCTTTTTCGCCACATTCAGCATATTGCCATAGCTTGATAAGTTTTTATTCAGAAGAGCAAGCTGCATCATAATATCATATTCATCGGGATATTCTTTCTCTAATTTCTTCACTAATGCCAGGGCTTCTTTAAACTTTAACTGTTTTCCCAAATCAATAGCCTGGCTAAGCGGCTCCTGGTAAGAAGCGGAAAGCTCATATCGCTTGTCATAATCCTGTCGCTTCTGGGGATGATACAAGGTCTCATAGGCTGCTTTTATTTCTTTAAACTGCTCTGGCGCTTTTTCCGGAGAGTAAATCCGGATCAGGTGAAAATAAGCTCGCTTAATCTGAGCAGCATCTGCCGTTCTTTCTAATTCCAGTATTTGATAATAGTCTCTGATCTCTCCCATTGATTGACTCCCATCTTCCTTGCTCTATTTGTTCATTTGCACTCGCGAAAAATCATCCTCACCGATTGGTGCGGTTATTTAGAATCCGATGGATTGGTGAATAATTCAAAAATCAGATTCCGGAAGCTTCGACTCGGCTCATCCACAGCCGCCGCCATAAGCCGAACGGAGGTCTTATTGTTTACATCCATCGCCAGTGCCTTTTTAAAACAGGCAAGGGCTGTTTTTTTGTCCCTTTGTATCATGGCAAAGCACCCCAGCACATTATATTCATTCACGGAAGCAAGGGACGCTTTCCTGATAACGGCATACGCTTCCTTTTGTTTATTTTGTTGTATACAGCTTTTAACCTTTTCGATATATTCATTATAGGAGCTCCAGACCGTGGAAATTTCTACATACTCCTCATATTGCTCCAGGTAACCCATTGCCTGTCCATAATTTCCCATCCGGTAATGACATAGACCTGTCAGCTTTTTTAAAGAATCATTCATTTGCTGAAAATCTAATTGTTCCAGACAAGCCAACGCACCTGATATATCTTTTTCCTCAATGAGCGCAGAGGTCTTCCTAAAGTAATACTCATTTAAGCATTCCTGCATTTCGCTTCTTTCCTTCCTTGCCACTAAAGTACATCTTCCAATTTATATAAAATATCAATAATACGCGCTTTCATATCATCCAGTATTTCCTTGTCCCAGTCCTGTAAAATTCCTCTCTTCAATTCTTCGATCTGCTTCTCCAGTTCTATGGCAGTAAAAGCCACAAACGACTCTTCCACCTCATCCTGATCAAATTCCCCCAGTTTTCCATTCAGCTTCTTCTGTATTCGCTCTGCCTTTTTCAGAACCGAAGCATAGCTCTTTGCCTGGGGCGCCTTATCCCATCCGGAAAGATCTGTTCGCATACTGGAACTGGCGGTATTGATTTCAACGTTCATTTTTTTGCCATTGGATACTACTTCCGCTTCCACGACAAGAATGGAATTCAAATCATAGGAAAAGGTAATCTTAACCTGTTCTTTTCCGGCTCGTGCCGCCGGAATGCCCTTTAGCAGAAATCGATGAAGAAGATTGTTCTCTTCCGGATACTGGCTTTCGCCCTGATAGGTAGAAACATTTACTACTGTCTGCATATCGGCACAGGTATAATAGATTTTTTGTACGGTAATGGGGACCGTACTGTTTCGTGGTATCAGAATATCACAGACGGTTTCGCCAAAAAGCTCATCTCTCAGGACTTCCGTACTCAAGCTATAGGGGCATACATCGGCAATCACAATATCCTTCCCCATATCCTCCATATTTCCTAAAATGATACCAGACTGTATGGCAGAGCCTTTTGCCACTGCCAAGTCAGGATCCACCAGCTTCCCGGGAGTCACCTGATACGTTTCCTGAAAAAAGGTCTCCATCAATGGAATCCGGGTGCTTCCCCCAACAAAAAGAATCAGGTCAAGCTCTTCTATATCCAGCTTCGCATCATATAAAGCCCGGTTAATGATTTCTTTCGTTTGATAAACCTTTTCATGGATTAAGGCTTCGAAAAAACTTCGGGTAATGGTTTCACTAAATTGAACCGGCTTATTTTTGACCGTTGCTAAAAATGGCAGCTCGATTAAAAAATCTTCCTGTTTACTCAGCTCTCTTTTGCAGGTCTCTGCTGCCTCTTTAATCCGCATCATGGCCCGGAGGTCCGTTTTTATATCACAGGAATTCTTTTTGTTGATTTTATTTACTATGTATTCAATGAGAAGCTGATCAAAATCTTTCCCTCCCAGAAGAGGGTTTCCACAGCTTGCTTTTACATCAATGGCACCTTCGAAAAGTTCCATCACCGTTACATCCAGCGTCCCGCCGCCAAAGTCATACACCAAAATATTCTGACAAAGCTCCATATGATTGATTCCATAGTCAAGGGAGGCGGCAGTTGGTTCATTGATAATTCGCTTCACCTTAAGTCCCGCCAGTTCTCCAGCTTCCATGGTTTCTCGCCGCTGCAAATCGGTAAAGTAAGCTGGTACGGTAATTACCACCTCTTCTACGGATTCCTTTAAATAGTTTTCCGCACAATCTGCCAGATAGCGAATTATATAAGATGAAAGCTCTTTGGGCGTATAAGACCTCCCACGTGCGCTTAATACGGTGGAGGTTCCCAAAAGCCTTTTTATTTCCATAAACGTATGTTCCGGTTCCAGTAGTAACAGCTCCTTGGCCGGCAATCCAACCAGAACACTTCTGTCCTCTTTGATATGCACGACGGATGGCGTAATCGCTTCACCCAGATGATTGGGAATTAACTGGGATTCTCCTTTTTCATTTAGAAATGCAATTTCTGAGGTACTTGTCCCCAGATCAATTCCGATTGCGGTCATATAGTGCTTCCTCTTCCCTTCTTTGGTTTTATCATTCCGGTTTGTTTACAATCACCTCTGATTTACGAATTACCATGTTGTTATACAGATATCCACTTCTCAAAGTCCGAATAATATACCCGGAAGGAAGTGTACTGTCCCACTCGGTCGCCACAATGGTATTAAGCATTATGTCTGAGGGTGTTTTTTCGTCAGAAATCCTGGTAAGTCCAATCAGGCTGCTTTTCTTCATAATTGTGTTCCATAAAACTTCTGTCTGGGATGCAAAGGTTGAATCATCCTTTTTAGAATATAAGATATAGAAGTCTTCGATGACATCAATGAGGGAAACCATGGATAGAATCATCTGTTGTGAGATTTTTTGATCCTTCTCATTCTCTTCCGCTGTTTCGCTTATTTCCTGAATATTTTCATATATTTCTTCCAATATTAAAGACATTTCCATTTGGCGCTTGTCATTCTTTTGGAGACTTTTATTAAATTCTTCTAATAAAACCGCAGTTTCGCTCCCTTGCCTAGTGGAAATGCCTTGATATTGTGAATGCGCTATAATTTTTTCTATTTCCTTTTGAAAATCCATGGTGTTACTTACCTTCCTATAATGTATTTTCCTCCACCGTCCATTCTTTAAGCAACAATGCTTATAGTTTTTACCACTTCCACATGGGCAGGAACTTCTTCTGAAATTGTTTCATTACAAATGACTCATCGCTACTCTTGATGAATCTTCTTTACAAGGATACTTTGCTCTGTATCCGACACCCCTAATGCTTTCATTGCCTGTTCCGCAGTCAATCCCAGATTTTTCATTAAGTTACGAATACTTTCTAGCAGTACTTTTTCTGTTGTTTGCAAAGTTGCTTGCTTTACTGCTTTTTCTGCTGCCTCTTTTTTCATATCCTCTACTGCCTGACACACATCAACCACCTCCTCTTTTTCTTCGACCCTTATATTCAACTTTGTACATGTCTTGATAACAAGTGCAGCATTTTTTTCCAAAGTTTTAAATCTTTCATCGTTTTCGAGCATTTCCGCAATCTTAACTCTGTCTTTTGAGTATTTGATAAAACTCATTACTTCCCGCAGGCTGGTCTTAAATTTTTTTAAGTCCTCCTCCAAAATTGACGCAGGTTCAATTAAATGAATCCGATAATCCGGTATAAGTGATAAAATACCCGGCTCCTTCACCGACATCATCTCATGTAACGACATAGGCCCATCCCATTTTCCCGGAGAAAACAAAACTACCAGTGTGATGACTGGAATAAGCCGGTCTTCCTTAAAGAAACCAGAAAGATATTCACCACTATTATGCCCCTTGAAATCCTTTTTCTTCCTATGTTTCTGTACTGTTTCTTCCACCTGCTTTGCATATTGCAAAGAGTCATATACCATGTTTCTCACTGGCATTGCATAATGTACATTTGATTGAGCTTCTATACCCAGTAGCAGATAAGCGGCGTCCTCATCCATCATGGCATTAACAGATTTTAGAACATCCCGGTAGTATTGAACGGGAGTGCTCTCCATATCTTTCCCATGAGGAATACCAATTTCCGTCGTATCCAATGGCTGCAGATTGGTTGAATCAATCACCTGTCTGCCGCCATGAATAAAGAAATTAAATGCGTCAGCAAATACTGTGTTCTCTCGCATATATGCCTTTGTTGTTGAATCTGACTTTCCCACTAAATTGTTTTCCTTTCTGTGAGTAGCAGAAAGAAACACAAGCCAAAACTCCTGTTTTCCTCCTGCCGTATTTTTGTTTTAGCAAGGAGTTCTACAGATACTGTTTTGATGTCCGGATAAATAGGCCGGACAATAAGAAAATAGATTTTTTGAACTTTAAGAATTCATTGCTTGATGTTATTTTAGCATAGGTAAAACAATTCAACAAGGAATTTTTTTATCTAAATGAGCCCATCTCTTTTTGCAACATTTTCTCCAAAATACGCATTTTAAGTAGAAACTACGAAAGCTATCATTTGACCTCTCCATGGCGGGCCGCTAATTTAGCTTTTCATAAAACACTTTCTCTTCCTTAAATGGAATATGCTTTTTCTCCATTATTGCTAAATAGACGTCCATCCAATTCTTACATCCATAATGAATTTTGCCATATGTATCATAGGTTTTAAAATCTGCTATCTGCTCTTTTTCAACCTTTTTCTGGAAAAGCTCATAAGCCTGCTTTAAATAATATAGTTTTCTATGTATCATTTGCTCTTCTGTTTCCCGTTGCTCCCACATTGGAGTTGCTCTGTGCGTAAGTGCTAAATAGACCAGTTTGTCAATTTCGATATATTCCTCATCATAAAAGTCCTCCAAATAGATTCGGCCTTCTGCTTCCGGTTCTCCTGTTTTTGGTTTGCGAGGATAGTCTTTTAGCCATTTTTCTCTGTCTGCATACATGGGATTATTTTTATTTTCTCCCTCTGTTACTAAGCAACAATGCTTATACTTTTTACCACTTCCACATGGGCAGGAATCATTTCTTCCTATTTTTTTCTGCTTTTCTGGTTCCATTTCCTTACTAAGCATGCGTTGTAATTCTTTCTCAGAATATCTTTTCTCTGGTTTTTCCTGCTCAAACCATGCCCAATTGCTTATTTCCTCAGCAACTGTTTTGACATTCTCCACCATCTTTGTACCTTGCGTATAAAAAAAGTTTACAAACTCATCATAGTATCCATATACGGATATATCAACCATATCCATTTCGTAAAAAGCCTCAGCCTTCGGCAGTACCTCCCTAAGTTTGACATCCTGAATGATTGAGAGAATAAAGGTTGAAAAATCAATATCATAGTCTTCATCTTGCTCCATTTTCTTTTGTTCTTCATCCATCACGTCGCTAACATACTTTATTAGCTCTTCGCGACCTTCTTTATTAACTATTTTCACCGTAGCATATACCTTCAGCGCAGCAATTCGGGCAAATGTGTCTGCTTCTTCACACTCAATCAGGCTTTTAATTAAAAAATCATTTCCATCATAAGTACTATATAAAATTTTGTCTAAAGCTTCTGTTATGACATCTCCGATCTCATAATCCAAATCCGATCTTTTACAGTATTCAATTAATAACGGAAAAGCTTTTTTTTCCTGAAATTGAGCAAGTAAGTATAGACCAAAAATCTTAAGGGAATCATCCTTAGCTATTGATGCCTCTATTTCTGGGTGAATAATCTGATTGAAATATTGTAACAGGTATTTTGTTACCTCGTCCTGCTTCTTCTGGGCTGCTAATATTGCTTCTCTGGGAAATTTTACTTTCTCACCATCAATTGATAATGCTTCTATTATTTGTTGTAATTCCATTCTTTTTCCTCTCGCAAATGTTTTTTTAATGACTTTTATATCTTTAATGAATCTCCTTCATAAAGAATGCTCTGTTTTGTATCTGGTAGCCCTAATACTTTCATAGCCTGTTCTGTCGTCCACCCCCAAATTCTTCATAACTTTTGAATCTTTAATACCCTCTCTGCTGACTCTTGATATTATTCTAGCATGAGAATTTTATTGTATCAAGCAAAAAACTACAACTGTTTTGAAAAATTATCATAACATCCTCTCCACAAAACTCATTTTCCCCGTCCAGCCAAGGCTTCTGCACCAATCCTTTGTCTCTTTCTTATCAATGACTAAATATGGGGCTTGCCGCCTTTCCCCTCCTGTGATAAAATGACTGCAAGCAATGAATTCTTAACTTTCAGAAATATCTATTTTCTCATTGTCCGAGACTTTAACTGGGCATCAAGCAGTATCTGTAGAACTCCTTGCTAAATTAAAATATGGCAGGAGGAAAACAGAGGCTTTGGCTTGTGTTTCTTTCTGCTAAGCACAGAAGGGAAAAATGAATAATGGGAAGACCAGATTCAACAACGAAGGCATATATGCGCGATAATGCGGTGTTTGCAGATGCCTTCAATTACTTTATTTATGGTGGCAGGCAGGTTGTTGAACAAGGATTTCAGTTAAGCTATACAAATTTTAATGAGTTATCAAATGAGCCCAAGAAGAAAATGGAATTCCCCTTGGGCTCATTTATGCTTAGATCTTTTGATAGCATAATCACGATATAGGCTGTGAGTTATCCAGCTATGCTGATATTTTCCGGAACAGCGGAAAGCTGTCTATATACCGATGACAGCCCAATCCATATCCGTAAAAATTAATCTCTATAGAATCACTATACATCTTGCTCATTCTAACACTTCTACTTTGCAAGAATGTACTTTGGTTTTTTTGTCATAATTGATTCCGACAGCCAGAATACGATCAGAATATTTCGGTTTTTCTCCTAATTTACCTTTGAAACGCAGTGCATAGTTTTTATCCTTAATTTGCTCGATAGCTTCCTCTGGTGAACAATCAACCTTTAATTCCAGGATGATACAATCTGCCTCGACTCTAGCCGGGTAAAAAATGAAATCCACATATCCTTCTCCGGCCTTATCCTCTCTCTCCACACGATATTTATCACGTGCTGCCAGGTAAACCAAATTAACCACTGCCGACAACTCGATCTCATTGTTATACGAAAGGATAGGAGTTTCTGTATCGTGTGCATATTTGAGAATTTCCATCATCGTATCCACATCACCTTTTAGAGTTGCCGTCAGCATTTTCTTTGATGCATTGGCAAGCTGATAAATATATCCCAATGACCGTTCTTTTTTCATCATTGCTGCAAAGCTGTCCATCAATTCCTTGTTGGGAATAAATACATTACCGTCTGCATAGGTTAGCAAACCATATATGACCATCGCCGAATAAATCTCATCTCTGGTATTGAGCTGCATAGATGTTGCTGCGTACTCGTGAATGTCAGAAGGCACTGACTCACCTGCAAACATAAGAACCAGATCGTCCTGAACATCTGCCACATTATCTTTGATGTATCCAAAGATAGAATCATAGGTCCCGGAACTCGTCCAGTAGTTGGCGAGCTGATTGTCCCTTAAGGCACATACAATGGAGCGAGGATTATAAAGTCTGGCTCCTACGGCCGTGTGATAACCATCATACCATATCCGAAGATCTTCTCTGGAAATCTTCCCTCCCTTGGTTGATGTCTGATAGATTTCATACAGCAAATCCACTTCTTCATCTAAAAAGCCAAAATATTCACTAAATCGTTCTTTTAAAGCCATGTTATACTCAACAAACATATTAAGTTCAGAACCATCCGAATATTTTGCAATCGGAAGAATACCGGTCATATATGCAAGCTCAACATATACTTTGCTTTTCAACAGTGATTTTAAAAACAATAGATATTTTTCCTGATCATCCATTGTGATAAATGGCATGTGAAATACTGCATCCCACTCGTCTATAACAAAAACAAATTTTTGCCTCTTCTTTTCAAAAATACTGGAAAGTATATCCCATATAGCAATATTCTCATTAGCACTCCATTCTGGATATATTTCTGCCAAATCACGTTTCAATCCATCTTGTATACGCGAAATATATTGTTGATATGTGCTACAATCCTCTGGAACGTCACTAAAATCTATATAAATTACATCATGCTTATTTAAATGCATCTGATACTCTTTCGTGCATGCTATTGACAATTTATCAAATATGCTACTACTATCTTGTGCTTTACCAAAAAAAGCTGCCACCATATTTGCCATAACCGTTTTGCCAAAACGACGCGGTCTGGTTATGCAGATATACCTTTGCTCTATTCCCAAATCGGGTATCAATTCGCTTATTAATTTAGTCTTGTCAACAAAATACTTGTCGGACATGGCTATTTTATACTTCTCGTAAGGAGCGGCTGTGTTTAAAAACATTCCCATTTATGTATCCCCCCGCATGACATGAAATAAACCTTTTTGTTTTTCATTCTCTCCTTAATTCTATCAAATATACAGAAAACTGCAAGCTAAAAAATGCAAACGAGCTATCAGTATGAGCAGAATGTCCATAGTGACAGCCAGTTCCTTCAGGACACAATATCACAAATGGAAAAATCTATGTTTTGACCCCAGCATCATGACATTGATTAATTTATACTCCAGAAGAGTAAAGCCTTCTATATATAACGAAAAGCTTTACTCTTTTTGCTAATGCTTTTTAGTAAAGAAACGTATTAAAATAATGATTACAGCAATACTTATTGCTACCAAAATAAAAAAAAGTAGCGTTACAATTATATGGTTCATATTCTTCCTTTCGATAGTTTATTAGTTTTTGTGAGAAAGAAATACAACCAGCAATTTTATGACGAAATAAATTAATAATAAGATTCCAATCAAGGAAAGGGCAAAAAACATACTCGTGAAACTGTTAGTGACTACACCGATTATTGATATAATCGATATAATACAAAAAGCAACAATTATTCTTATTATTATGTATTGATAGTTGATTTTTGAAATGGTGGCGGTTGCTTTAACCGTAGGTGAGTCAAGTTCAGATTCCATTTCATCATTTACTAAATAGTCTATTGATACAGAAAATAATTTGCTCAACGAAAGCATATTCTCTATATCAGGGATTGCTGTTCCCATTTCCCACTTTGATATTGCTTGGCGAGAGACATTTAGTTTTTCGGCTAATTCTGCTTGTGTGAATCCTCCTTTTTTCCTTAGCTGAAATAGTTTATCATGAAATTTCATTTCATACTCCTTTCCCTGTAACAAGTATAATATTATATTGGATAATAATAAATTTAAACCACTTATACTTTACATTTGCGCAACTAATGGTAGCAATAGTTGAAATTACTGTAAATATATTATATTTTCTCTAGTAACTGGTTGTCAATCCTCTAGCGTGAGTTTCGACATTCAGAAGGCAAAAACTCTTACATCCGTTGCTATCAGCGGATTGTAAGAGTTTTAAAGTGTAATACCAACTTTTTATATTCTTTCTATAACATTCCAAATATTCTTCTGCTGCTCATCCATATATTCCAGTTTTTTCTTATTTTCATGTTTGTTCTCCGTATTTAAATCATTGTCATCTAAAATCCAGCATTCCCTAATGCCAGACAATATCTCCAGCAGCCTGTCCTTGGAAACGGTCATTCCTTTGCCCTGTAATTCCTTATGTAATTCTTATTTTTCAGAGATTTTCCGACTAAATCCTTCCAAATCTGTCAATATCTCCCACTTCTAAATGATGGTTCATACCCATCATCATAGCCATCTCCTTCACACGATACGACTATAAAATCATTTTCCTTGCACCATTCTTTGACATAGTAATCTATCTCAAAGTCCTCTACAACCGGCTGATAATAGTCATCACAGGTGCAGTATTCTTCAAATTCACCGTCAAGATATTTACCGAGTTTATTTTCATAGTACTCGGTGATTATTTCCAGTGTCGTAAATGGATTA
>JAVBLX010000023.1:0-19647 GCA_031553075.1 Acetivibrio sp. | reverse complement strand
GGCCTTCTTACGCTCCTTCCCTGGGTGCTTGTATTTAATTTCTTTAATATTTAGATATAAGATATTTTATTAGGTCGCTCCCTTCGCGGGGGCGTGGATTGAAATTTCTCATGTGCACGACCGCCACACCTCACTAACGTCGCTCCCTTCGCGGGGGCGTGGATTGAAATTGTCCGGGTTATTTCATGATGCATCCGGAAGTCTACGTCGCTCCCTTCGCGGGGGCGTGGATTGAAATTTTGGAATTAAGAAGGGCATTGCTTTTTTCAAGGTCGCTCCCTTCGCGGGGGCGTGGATTGAAATTGAATACCACAAGTCCTTTGAAACCGCTTATTTTCGTCGCTCCCTTCGCGGGGGCGTGGATTGAAATTTGAAGCCATAAAGGATATGAGGGAGGATGCAGGTCGCTCCCTTCGCGGGGGCGTGGATTGAAATCCAATATCTATTATATAAACCGTTATTGTTAACACAAGATCAAAATAGCCTTATTCATAGTCAGTGATAATGTCACGGAAGGAATCCCGGTTTTGATTTATAATAGAACGGTAAAAAGCATTTGTGTCAAACAAAGATGATGTGTTTTAGGAGGAATAGAAATTGGAAAACAAAATAGTAATTTGGATATTAGTACTGATTGTACTGCTTATTGCTGGAAAAATTTTATATAGCGTTTTAAGGACGACTGAAACATCAAAAGCTCAATATAAGAAAATATCAGCAGCAAGTGCAAAACAAATTATGGATAGCAATAAAGCATATATTTTATTAGATGTTCGTACCGAAGAAGAGTTTAGTGAAGGACATATAAAAGAAGCTATACTCATACCGGATTACGAACTCAGTGAGAAAGCAAAAACAGAATTGCCTGATAAAAATGCCAAAATTCTAGTTTATTGCCGAAGTGGACGAAGAAGTGCAGGTTCTGCAAAGACATTGGTGAAAATGGGTTATACAGATGTATTAGATTTTGGTGGTATTATTGACTGGCCATATGAAGTGGTCCAGGATTAGAAAAGGTCTGCAGATAGAATATCGCATGCTGCCTTTTCCTCATCAATATATTCAGATTCGCCGTTTTCTGCCTGCCAACTTATCAATTAATGTACTGTTACAATTAAACTTTCCTTAGTACCGTCTTCGCTGGCATAGATATAAGCCTTACCCGATTGTCTGGCAGTCATTTTTCCATTCTCGTCAACGGAGACAATATTTATATTACTGCTAGAGAAGGTCGGAGTGTTACCTGAGGATACTGTCACCTCCAAGGTGACACTTTCATCAACTGCCAATGTAAGCTTATCATTTTTAAAACGGATGGTAGGCTTTTTTACTGTGACTTCACAGGTTTTGCTAGTCCCATCCACGGTTGCCGTGATGATGGCGGTTCCGTTTTTTACAGCAGAGACATTGCCGTTGCTATCAACCGTGGCAACGGTCTTTTTGTTAGATTTCCAGGTGGGTGTACTTTTAGAACTGGAAGATACATTTAGCTGTATGGATTGTTTCCGGTAAAGGGAAACAGAAGATTTGCTGATTTTCACAGTAGGAGATTTGACGGTTACATTACAAGTGGCACTTGTCCCGTCTGCATTGGCTGTAATAGCAGTGGTTCCAGGTTTTTTTGTGATTACAATTCCTTTTTCATCAACCGTGGCAATGCTGGTTTTACTGGATTTCCAGGTAATAGGATGCTTTGTAGAAGCGGCGGCTGTAAGCTGTGCCGTTGCTCCGGTCTCCAGGGAGAGGGAAGAAGAACTGAGCTTTATCGTGGTCTTTAATACCTTGATTTTACAGGAAGCTTCTCCGTTCTTTACCTTAACGGTTATGGTGGTACTGCCGGATTTTTTTGCAGTTACTTTACCATATGTATTGACAGAAGCAATCTTAGAGCTGCTGGAAGAAAAAGTGGGTTTTGTTCCATTTGATGAAACGGAAAGTAAGTAAAACTCATCACCAATCTGCATTTCTTTGGAATAATCACTGAGTATGACAAAGGAAAAAGTGGAAGCCGCTGATGCATGACTGCTGGAGCTGAGTCCCGCGAGAGCCATAGTGAAAAGAAGTAAAGAAGTTATAAATAACTTTATTGTGTGTGTCATAGAATCCCTCCATTCAATTTGGCAGGAAGGATACGACGAATCAGAAGGTACATTGTTGTACCAAAATCAGAATACCATGGAATGGCAGGTGTGTAAAGGGAACAAATCATAAAAAAACAATAAATATTTGGAACTCTACGGAGCGTAGATTGCTTTTCATTATAGTAGCATTTACAATATAAACGAAAGAAACCTGTTTTAGGCAGACGCTAGTCTGTCATACACTAAGTGTGTCATGCACAAAGTCCGGTATATGCAAAGTGTGTCATACACTAAGTCTGTTATACACTAAAAAGTAAAGAAATGAGGAAAATGTATGGATATGAATCGAAAGCAGTTAATGGAAGAATATAAAAATAGAAGACCGGAGATGGGGGTGATTTCCATTCGGTGTAAGGAAACAGAAGAATTCTTTTTAGGGATTTCCAAGGATACTAAAGCAGATTTTAACAGCATTAAATATAAACTGGATACAAGCTGGCACCCCAATAAAAGGCTTCAAGAGTTATGGAAACAATATGGTGAACAAAACTTTGAATTTTCGGTGATCAAGGTATTAAAGTATGAAGACCCACAGGAAGACCACACGAATGAGCTAGAAGAACTGAGAGAACAGTGTTTGGCAGAAAATGCAAATGCGAGTAAATTATGGAAGTGATGGAGAGATAGGTTGAAAGAACGGTAAAACTGTCCTTTCAACATCTTGATTTGTACGTGCGCAGGAGCGCACAGATGGGAGTTTAAAATGGAGAATATGGATAAGATAATGGAAAAGCTAGTAGTAACAGTCAAAGACTATGATCGTATTGACGGGAGAAACGCTTATAATTCTCCCATAAAACAACTGACACTAGGAAGTCCGGTGCGGGAAGAGAATAAAAACATGCAGATAGCGGCTCAAATTTGGCAGGAAAATGAAAAAGGAGAGCTGGAAATCAGCATGGAACTTCCAATTCATCAAGTAATGGACCTAATGATTTTATTAAGCAGAACGCTGCTGTATTTTCGAGAAGCGTATCGACTTCCTCTTATGTATAACCCTGAGAATCCTATGGTGGAACGAGTGGGAATTCAAGGAGATGCTATGTCGGTTGAAATTTGCACTGAAAATCCTAAGCTGAATGAAGAAATACAAAATTTTTCTCAAGCAATCAACGATTTAGGAGAGTTGACGGGAGCACGTTTCCGGGTTTTAAGTAAAGTGATAGAAGAATTGGAGTATTAATCACAAAAAAACACGGTAAATGATATATGATTTTTAGGGTATAGTCCTCATGAGCCTTATAGTACAATAGGAAAAAATCAATAAATGATTTGAATCTTATCATGAGGAGGAGATTATGAAAAAAGTAGTAATAAGTCTTGCTGTCATGCTTGTCATGCTGGTTGGTTTGGCTGCCTGTGGAGGTGAGGAAAAAGTGGATGCTAATCCAGACAGTTCCATGCGGAGCGAACTTACCTCACTGGAGGTTGTCAAACTAATGGGAAATGGCATTAATCTTGGTAATACCATGGAGGCCTATGGACATAAAGAACTAGGTGTTCAAGCTGATATTTCCCAGTATGAAACCTTCTGGGGACAGCCTGTTACCACTCAGGAAATGATTGATGGGATGAAGGAAGCGGGATTTGATTCTTTAAGAATTCCGGTGGCCTGGACCAATGGAATGGATTTTGAAAGTGGGAACTATACCATTCGAAAAGAACTATTGGACCGGGTAGAAGAGATTGTGAACTACGCTTTGAAGAATAATATGTACGTCATCATCAATGACCATTGGGATGGAAGCTGGTGGGGGATGTTTGGCTCTGCAGAACAAGATACCCGCGATAAAGCCATGGAAATGTATATATCCATGTGGACTCAGATAGCAGAGCGGTTTAAGGGGTATTCCGATTATGTTATTTTTGAATCGGCCAATGAGGAATTAGGTGACCGGTTAAATGATGTTGATATCTGTTCAGACTCCGGAACTTTGTCCAAGGACGAATGCTATGAAATGACCAATAAAATCAATCAGAAGTTTGTTGATACCATCCGCAGTACTGGTGGAAATAACAAAGTTCGTTTTCTTTTAATTGCTGGTTATAATACGGATATTGGTCTTACCTGTGATGATCGTTTTAATATGCCAACGGACAGTGCAAAGGATAAGCTGTTGATTTCAATCCATTACTATACCCCTTGGTCCTATTGCGGTTCAAGCAGTATTACAAAGTGGGGAAGAGTAAAGGATTACGAAGAGCAAAATACTCTTTTAGGGCAAATGACAAAATTTACAAAGCAAGGCTATGGTGTTGTAATTGGCGAGTATGCCGTATTAATCGAGGATGGAACGGTTAAAGAAAATATGTGTGATTTCTACAATAACCTTCTGGATAATTGTGATATATACGGCTATTGCCCGATGTTGTGGGACTGTAACAGTGTGTTCAGCCGTACAGAGCGTAAGCTTGTTGACCGAGACATTTCAGATGTATTTTTCTTCCGCAGCCTGCAATCAGAGACTGGCTTAACCCAGGAAAAAATAGCAGAGAAAGCAAAGGTACAGATGGAAAATGCCATTGCGGCAGCACCGATAACCTTTGACACTTCAATCGATCCGGACAGCTTAGATGGTGCAACCGGCTGGCTTATGTTTAGCAGCAACGACTGGAATCTCTCTTATAGCGTAGGAGATGTTTATGACCCAGACAGCAAGTCGGAAGGAATCGCAGTTAATGATGTGGAGATAACTGGCGAAGGGACCTATACCGTGGGTATTGACTTTACCCAAACAAGTGAGGGCTTTGCCAATGGCATAAGTTTTTCTGCTCTTGCTATCTCCAACGGAGAATTGCTATATCCTGGCTACATAATTGATCTTAAAGAGGTGGTGATTAATGGAGTGCGTTATGAGCTGAAAGGAAAGCCATATACAACCTCTGATGATGAAAAGTGTACTCGCGTTAATCTGTATAATGAGTGGGTAACTCAGATTCCCGATGGAATACGGACAGCAGATGAGGATACTGCTAATGTGTCGTCAATACTTTTGGATAACAGTGATCTTTCTCACCTTGAAAACATTTCCGTTACTTTTGACTATAGACCAGAGTAAAAAATAA
Source organism: Acetivibrio sp. (assembly GCA_031553075.1). Lineage (GTDB taxonomy): Bacteria > Bacillota > Clostridia > Lachnospirales > Lachnospiraceae > DIGJ01. Next base: position 14,440 of record JAVBLX010000023.1, on the reverse strand, counting down.
ATAATAAAAACGTCAGATGATAGCTTTGAACTGACCCCATAAGTTAGACCTAAAAATCTAACTTATGGGAGGGCAGTTTTTATGAATCAAAGAATAGTAATAAAGGAAATTAAGTAAATCAGTGAGGGCAATGCAGGAATGGCTCTTCGGGAATGTCGAAAGTATATCGGTCCAAACTACGGTTTGTCCAAGGGAGTGCAAAAAAGAAGAGAGATCTCAGTCGTTTGGCTGAGACCTCAACAGCTCATTATTATCATCCACAACAATTGCCACTACATGCAGTAGGAGTTGCAGCACAGCCACCAAGGGCACTTTCCCGTAATTCGAAAGGCAGACTTCGTCCTACATGGTACATTGCCTGTACCATTTCATCAAAGGGAATGGTCTGCATGATGCCAGCCAGTGCTTGTTCACCATTAATCAGGGCGTTGACCGCTCCAATAGAATTTCGGTTCTGACATGGATTTTCAACCAGACCTCTGATTGGGTCGCAAACTAGTCCGAGGAGGTTGGATGTGGCACCAGTTGCAGCGCTCAGTGCTTGCCTTGGTGTTCCGCCCATCATCTCGACGACGGCTGCCGCTGCCATTGCGGAAGCGGAACCAACCTCTGCCTGACAACCAGCCTGTGCACCGGACACGGAAGCATTACGCATAAATAAATAGCCAACGGCTCCGGCAGTATAGAGACCAGCCATAATGGTTTCATCGGAAAGCTGATATTCCTCTTGCAGAGCAAACAATACCCCTGGAAGAACACCGGAAGAGCCTGCGGTTGGTGCCGCTACAATCAGTCCCATGGAGGCATTTACTTCCAGTACTGCCATGGAATAGGTCATAGCTTTTGTAATCACACTTCCACAGACAGACTTTCCCTGATTCTTATTTGATTCCAGTTTTGCGGCTTCTCCGCCGATTAATCCACCAATGGATTTCACTACATTGTGAAGAGGAATGTGAGCAGATTCTCTCATGATTTCCAAAGATTTTATTAATCGCTCTTCTACTTGTTGTTCCGTTAAACTTTCCAGCTCCATTTCCCGAAGCTTCATAACCTGAGAGATGGGGAGATTTTCACTTTCACATAGTTCTAGTAATTCTTCGCCAGTTCTAAAGTCCATTCTATTCTTTCTCCTATACTTGTACTAGCATAACATCCGATACATATGGATTTTCCTTGATACAGGCAACCACTTCTTTCGAAATTTTTTCATCTGATTCCAAAATGGAAAATGCTTCTGCATATTTTGCTTCCCGATATAAACGCATAAAGGCAATATTAACATTATAATCACTTAAGCATTTGGTAATGTAAGCCGCCACACCCGGCCTGTCTGAATGACTGACAATCAAGGTGCTATATTCTCCGGTAAAATCAACTTCAATCTGATTAAGGCGGGTTATTTTTACTTTGCCGCCGCCTAAAGATACCCCGCGGACGAAGAGCTCCTTTCCGGAAACACCCTTCAAAAGCATATCCGCAGTGTTGGGATGAACATCGTTTTCAACAGAATTTTTCTCATGGGAAAGGGAAAAGGAATATTCCAGTCCTCGCTCTTCGGCAAGTTGGAAGGCATCTCGTATTCGTATATCATCCGTTTCAAAGCCCAAAATTCCGCCCAGAAGTGCCCGGTCGGTACCATGGCCTCTATAAGTTTGGGCAAAGGAACCATACAAAGTAAAATCGACACATTGGATTTTTTCCTGAAACATTTTCTGTGCCAGAAGTGCCATAGATACGGCTCCCGCTGTATGGGAGCTGGAAGGACCAATCATATTGGGTCCAATTACTTCAAATAAACTGATTCCGGTCATATATATACCCATCTGCGCGTTGCGATGCGCACTCAAATCAATAGTTGAACACGCATTTTTGTTCAACCTTTCCGTCATGTTACTAAAGCGACACAAACAATCAATGAAGAATGCGTACTTTACCTTCCCATAGAAGGGATTTCATTATATCTATTATTTGCACTTTTGGGCTTTGTAGTCAAGGGCTTATAGAAGAAAAATAAACAATTAATATGGTTTGATTCCTTTTAATATTGATATATCACATGTAAAATGCTATGTTAATGGCAAGGAGTTGATTACGTGCAAAGAAAATATTCACCCGCATATTGTATTCGAATATCTGGAAGAAATTTTTGAAATGGTTCTATGCTGCATTTAATATTTAAAGAAGAACAAAAAGGAGATTAGTATGAAACAACAAGTATTTAATCCGTATTTACCAAGTTATGAATACATACCCGATGGAGAACCTTATGTATATGATGGGCGGGTATATGTTTATGGAAGCCATGACCGGTTTAATGGACCAGAATTTTGTATGAATGATTATGTATGCTGGTCGGCACCAGTGGATGATTTGAGTGACTGGCGCTATGATGGGGTCATTTATTCTCGGACGCAGGATCCGCTGAATGTAAAAGGAAACCAGTACTTATATGCACCAGATATGCAAAAAGGATTAGATGGCAGATATTATTTATATTATGCCCTTAACCTGACCCCTGTAATTTCCGTAGCAGTGTGCAATGAACCGGATGGGAAATTTGAGTTTTATGGTCATGTAAAATGTCAGAATGGGCGTGTTTACGGACAGCAGAAAGGGGATATAAACAATTTTGACCCTGGTATTTTTATTGATGATGGAAGAATTTACCTTTATACCGGATTTGCTCCAACTGGCGTATTAAAAACATTTATGAAAGCAAGGGGACGTAATCTTGATGGTGGGTTTTGCATTGAATTGGAAGCAGATATGCTTACCATGAAAAGTGAACCAGTAATGATAGCTCCGGGACCTGATTTTGCGTTGGGTACCAGCTTTGAAGGCCATGCTTTTTTTGAAGCAAGCAGTATGCGGAAGATTGGACAGCGGTATTATTTTGTATATTCTTCCGTTTTAAGTCATGAGTTGTGCTATGCCATAAGTAATCGGCCAGATGGGGATTTCCAATTTTGTGGTACGATTGTCAGTAATGGTGATGTTGGATGGAATGGACAGACTCAGGCGGTGAATTATACTGGAAACACTCATGGCAGTATTGTGGAAATTCAGGATAAATGGTATATTTTTTATCACCGTCAGACAAATGGACATTGCTTTTCCAGGCAAGCCTGTGCGGAGCAAATTGAGATAACCGAAACCGGACAGATTCTTCAGGCAGAAATGACCAGCTGTGGATTAAACGGAAAACCACTGGCCGGAACTGGAACATATGAAGCAAGGATTGCGTGCAATCTTTCGTCAAAAGATGGCACCTATCATTATGGCGGTCCAAAGAAAAAGAAGGGGATGAAGATACACCCTTATTTTACTCAAAGTGGCGTTGACCGGGAGTCCAGTGGTGACCAGTATATTGCTAATATGCAGAAGGGCTCTTGGGCAGGCTTTAAATATTTTGATTTTCATAAGGAAAGTGAGATTTCAGTCTGTGTACGGGGAAGTGGAAAGGGTGCAGTAAATGTATATACGGAATGGGGGAAGAAGCCTGTGGCAGAGATACCGGTGGAATCTTCAGCGGACTGGTGCAGCTATGGTTCAAAGTTTCAGATTGCGGAAGGAAAATGGGCGTTGTATTTTGAGTTTATAGGAACTGGGGCATTAGATTTTTACCAATTCACAATAAAATAGGTATTTTGAATATGGGTGAGATGTCAGATAGTAAACAACATTTTCTTTGTTTGATTGACATTTATAGGTAAAAATGATAAAATTTTTACTATATTTAAGCGAGTAAAGTCTCATGGAAGGAGATGACAGCGATTGGAAGAAACACAGATTTTTCTGGCCGGGACACCTAAAAGCGAGGAACACAAGCTGGCTCAGGAGTATCTTAACAATCCAGAACAAAAGCATATTGAGGAGGCAGTCCATTACCTGGTTACAGCAGCCCAGGCGGGAGAGATTAATGCCGAATTTGACCTGTCAGTTTTATACTATGCAGGGAAATATGTAGAGCAGGATTATAACAAAGCAATGCATGGATTTATCCGTGCGGCAAGAGCCAATATCCGGGAAGCAGAATATTACCTTGGGCTATATTATTACCGGGGGATTGAAACCAAAGTAGACTATGTGAAAGCATTTCAGCGGTTTATGGCGGCAGAGCCTCTAAAGAAACCATACATTCTTCACACCATTGCCAAATGTTACGAAGAAGGTATAGGAACACCGGTAGACCTGGACAAAGCAGTATCAACTTATCTGGACGCTGCTGAGAAAGATTATGTACCTTCACAGATGCGGCTGGCGGATATGTATGAGCAAGGTATCGGCGTTACGATGAACATGGAGAAAGCTCTTAACTGGTTAAGCAAAGCAGCCCGAAAAGGAAATGGGGAAGCCAGTTACCGGTTAGCCAACTTCTATCGCGAAGGAAAGGGAACCGAGAAAAATGCTGATATGTTTGTAAAATGTCTTTATCTGTCTGCCAAATCAGGATACGCCGCAGGACAATATGAGCTGGCCGAAAAATATCTTTCCGGTAAAGGGATTAAACAGGATGAGAAGTTGGGGATTGAGTGGCTGAAAAAATCAGCCAATCAGGAATACCCCAATGCAGTGTTAGACACTGGTGTAGCCTTTTACGAAGGAAAGCATGTTGAAAGAGATTTGGGGGAAGCCCTTTGGTTTTTACGTAAGGCAATTTCCATGGGTATGGATGAAGCTGGTGAATATCTTGCCCATGCCCAAGATGAATTAGAACAGCAAAAATTAGAGGAAGAAGCTAGAATCACCGAAGAAGCAGTTCTCAAACATGCGAAGATGATTAAAGAAGCATTGCGGACGCAGACCTCAGGAAAACCATTATCCAATGAAGATGAAAAGACGCTGGAATGGGCCAAGCAGGTCAAAGCGGCCTTGCGAGTCAGAGAAGCAGCAGCAGCAACGCAAGCACCTCCAAAGCTTACAGATGAAGAAATCATGCTGTTGCAGGCGCAAAAGATTAAGGATGCTCTTCGTAGCCGGACCGTGAAAAAATCCCAGGAAGAATTGGAAGATGAAGCGGCGCTGCAGAAAGCAAAAGCAATTAAAGAAGCGTTACGAACAAAGGCCCAGAAGCTGAATCAAAGCGAAGTTCAGAGCTTTGAGAAGGAAAGAGCAAATGAACAGCTGGATAAGATCGCATTTCTTAAAAAACGGGCAGAATTGGATGATCCGGCGGCACAGCTTGAACTGGGAATTAAATATCTGCTAGGTGTCAGAGAAGGAGCAACTGTGGTCTTACAACAGAATCTGCTTGCTTCGAAAAAATGGCTCACAAAAGCCCTGGAAAACGGAAACCGGGATGCCCAGGCAGGACTGGATAAAATCGAAATGTTACTGGAGCAGATGTAAAATGAGGTGAAAATGCCAAGTAATAAAGAGATAAAAAATAAGAATAAAGATAAAAATAAATACAAGAATAAAGAAATTAAGATATAAAGATATAAGATAAAAAGATATAAGATAAAAAGATATAAGATATAAAGATATAAAGAAACCTACAAGAGAACGCTACAAAGATAGGGCTACAAAGGTAACGTTGAAAACAGTAGCTTAATAAATAAAAAGGAGTTACGAATATGTACATAAAGACAGCACAATCAAATAATCAGGATGCAAGACAGGCAGTAGGTGATATGGCAGGACAGCTGGCAGGCTTTGATTTTGAAGTACTAATTTTCTTTGCATCTGCTACCTATGATTTTAATCAGATTGCAGAGGAAATGAATACCCATTATCCTGGAAAGAAGGTTATTGGATGTTCTTCTTACAGTGAATTCTGCAATGACATGGAAAGCAAGGATTCCCTCACAGCTATGGCAATTACCAAAGAATGTGTCAGTGATGCTGCCATTCAGGTGGTCGAAAACGTAGCAGCAGATGGAAATTTAACCCCAGCTTTCTTGCGCTTTGAAAGTCACTTTGGTATAAAAATGTCGGATGCAAGTTTCCGCCAATATGTGGGTATTTTGCTTACAGATGGACTCAGCGGAGCAGAGGAAAAAGTTATTGAAACCATTGGTGATATGACGAATATTTTCTTTGTTGGTGGTTCAGCCGCTGATCGCCTTACTTTTACAGGTACTTATCTGTATGCAAATGGCAGGGTATACCAGGACGCAGCCTTGCTGGCTCTATTCAAAGTTGAAACAGGATTTTCCATTGTAAAAACCCAGAGTGTAGAGCAATCTGGCATTACAGTAACCGTTACGAAGGCTGACCCGGAACAAAGAAGGATTTATGAACTGAACAATAAACCAGCAGGAGAATATTTGTCTGCTATTCTGGATATACCCATGGATAAACTACAGGAGTCATTCTTTGGACATCCATTAGGAATTGTAATCGGCGATGAAGTATTTATCCGCAGTCTGCGTACCCTGGAGCCAGATGGTTCCATCAGTGCTTTTTGTGCGGTAGGAGAAGGAATGACCTTAAGCTTACTGAAAACCAAAGATATGATTGCTGACACAAAAGCAGCAATTGAAGAGAAAAAAGCACAAATGGGTTCCGTTTCCGGTATTTTAAACTTTAACTGTGTTCTTCGTACCTTGCAGTTGGAAAATGAACAGAGTATGTTGCCATTCTGCGAAGCATTTGCCGGGTACCCTACTTGCGGTTTTTCAACCTATGGTGAAATCTACCTGGGGCATATTAACCAAACTGCTACAATGCTATTGTTTAAATAGATTTAATAAAAATAACTTGTTCTGATAAAATAAAGTAGATAAGCTGTCCTTTAAGGGTGGTTTATCTTCTTTATTTATTTGGTGAGAGGTATTAACCAACCAACCAACCAACCAAATTGACTTGTTGGATTCCGTCAAAGTCACTGGAGAAGTCATTCCACGTTCTCATGGCTTGAAATATGGGTAGAGTTGCGTTACTATAATCAATAGACTATGAAATACATTGAGACAGGAGGCTTCACTCTCGTGACCATAGAATACATAATAAATCTTTCCGCAACCCTATTTAACCGTCCCAAAGCAAAAGAAGCACTTGCCTATCTTGTTGACTGAAAAGGTGTAAATGTCAGCAAGAAAGCACTTGCCGCAATTTTGTGGGAGGACCAGCCATATACTCGCAGTGTGCAATCTCATTTACATAAGCTGATGGAAGAGATTGAGCGAGCCATAAGAAAATTAGGTGTGAGTGATTTTATCACAAAATCAAATGGACTGTATGCAGTTGACATTTCAAAGTTCACTTGTGATTTTTATGACTTTGCCAAAGGAAAACCAGAAGCGGTAAATGCGTATTTTGGCGAATACTTGTCAGAATACAGTTGGGGCGAATTTACAGCAGGTTTTTTAGGCAGAAGCCAGTAGAAGGGAAATTACCGCTTATTATAGAATCAAGGGAGCCACCAGGCTCCCTTAATTCTATAATTATCACCCGTTCTGTGAGTATTTTTTCATATACTCATGTGCCTGTTCATCCGAAAGCTGATATTTTTTTATTAGCTTAGATAAAATAAAATCTTCTGGCATATTATCATCAAAATAGGATTCAATTAAAATTTTGATTCCCTGTTCAAGTCCCTGTTCAAGTCCCTGCGCAAGTCCACGCTCAAGCCCACGTTCCATGCCCCGTTTCATGCCCCGCTCAATGCCAATCTCCTCGCCTTTTTTTATTCCATATTCCAGAATATTCACCTTTACCACCTCCCATTCTTCCGATTCTTTTATTTCTTGCACAATACGATCCAGCTCTATAATTCGTTCATCCTTCAGCATAATATTGGGGTTATCCATGTTGGTTTCTTTCATGTATTGCAGCAGACTAATTAATTCTGGGGCTCCGTTGCGACTGGTCATGTTTAGAAAAATTTTCTTGGTTCCATCTTCCAAATACAAGTCAGGTACTTCTTCACATCGCTCTACAAAAGTATACTTTGCACAATCCTTTTTGAAGATATCATCTTGTGTAATAAATATGATAACTGTAGATGGCAATGAACGATATTTTGTATTCTTTCCAGACTTTAGTATGGGCGTATCCAACATGGATTGATAAAAACGGGAGCGTTTCGGCATATCATCCTGTCTGGTATTATTTTGCATTTCCATGTTGTACTGTTGGTTATCTGTGTCCAGTGCCCATGCATCCAAACGAATTGCCCGCTTGCCACTTTTGTTCAGCACAACCTCTTCTACAATTACTTCTTTTAGTTCAATGTGCGGTTCATCCAGAATAATACTTAAAGTACATTCATATGCCCGTTTGTTTCTCATTACTGATAAAAACAGTGCAAAGTCGCTGAGATTAAAGGGGAAATCCGCTGGCATAATTGGCTCAGTGACAGTTTGACTGGATTCTGTCAGTGACAAGGATTGGTCTTGTTGTTTCGTTGTTTGTTCATTTTTCATATGTTTGTTCCTTTCTGTGCGTAGCAGAAAGAAACAAAGTCAAAACCTCTGTTTTCTCCTGCCATATTTTGTGTTAGCAAGGAGTTCTACAGATACTGTTTTGATGTCTTCCGTTAAAAGGAAGACTGATAGAAAAATAGATATGTCAGAAACGTAAGAAGTCATTGCTTAATGTGATTTTATCACAGGAAGAGGTGTAAAACAAGATAGAACAGAAAAAATGGAATAAAATGGAATAAGGCGTATAATTTTTTTAAAAAACAGCGTTCCAGTATGTCATCAGTATGTCATGCCTGTTAAAATTGATATTAGATTAGGAAAAAGGAGTTCCAGGAGGTGATTTTTTGGTTATTCTTGCAGTTGACAACGACCCTGAACAGTTGTGGGAGCTGGTGAAAAATCTGAGGAAGGTATACCCAGGTGATACGATTGAGTATACTCACGACCCATTTATGGCGGGGAGGTTTGGGATAAATAACCAGGTTGATGTGATGTTTGTAAGGCTTGAAATGAAAGTGAGTGGAGTTAATCTAAGAGATATTATCTGTAAGCGAAATGCAAATGTGCAGGTTGTTTTGATGGCGAGTGCTCAGGAGTTTAATAGGTGGGGTATCAATGAGGAGGATAGCGGATTTATATTGCTGGAACGACCGGTATCCATGACGGCACTTAGAGAGCTTTTGGCGAGAGAGCCTTGCAGATAGGGGGGTACGAGTTGTATACAAATGAAATTAGTACATTTAAGGAGGAAAGAAGATGAACAAAACATTGAAAAAACCCATGGCATTTGCCTTGAGTCTGCTCATGGCATTAGGTATGTGGGCAGGAGCGCCTGCTACACTGCCTGGAATAACAGGACTGGGGGCAATTGAGGCCCATGTCGCGGAACCCAGAACATTGGGTAGTGCGGATTCTTTGGATGTAACAACAGCAACCCAAGATTTAGCGGATGGACTGGTATCCCGGCAGACTCACTTCTTAGAGGAACCGCTTGCGATGCTAACATGGCATTCACCATGCCGGATAAGGCGACAGACATCACAGCAAATTGGAATAAGAACAGTGCCGGAGGCGGTGGTTCAACCAATCCAACAACCCCAACGACTGAAGCAAAAGCACCAAAGGGAAAATCCTATGAGAGCATGGCGAAAGAGTTGTCGGCTCGTAAGATTATGACGGGATTTGCTGCCAATGGGGAGAAAACATTTGGCGGTGAAAAGAAAATTACCAATTCCGGAATAGCACTGGTACTGGTTAGAGCCCTTGGCCTTCCGGAAAACGGCAATTATTCTGCTTTTAAGAATGTAACTAAAGAAACCAAATATGCGGGTGCGTTAGGAACAGCCTATGAATATGGCATTATTACCAAGGCAGAAGCAGCGAAGTTTGTTCCTGGAGTAAAAATCAGCCGTCAGGATGCCATGATGATGGTTGCCAGAGCAGCGAAGGTAGCAAACTACAAAGGAAAGTCCATGAGTGTTGCTGCATATAGCGATGCTTCCCTGATTAAGAAAGAGAACCTGAGTGGAGTGAAATTCTGTGTGGGATCTGGTCTTGATAAGGGAGCAAAAGGAAAGCTAAGACCAACCGAATATATTACTCGTGCAGAAGCGGGAAGTATGGTACTTAAATTACTTCAAATGGCGAAATTAATATAGAATTTCCCTAAAACAAGCCAGAGAATGCCTTTTCAGGCATTCTCTGGCTTGCTTTTTAGATATCTGTTTTGCTAAAAATATGAAGATGGTCAAGATGATTTATATCAAACAAAACAGGCGCGATGTGCTCCTTTTGTGTTTTCTATAATTTTAGTCGCTATCTTTACTTCCAAAATGCTCTTTAACCGCTTTAGCCAGAATGAATTCTATCTGCCCATTGATGGAACGAAAATCCTCATCTGCCCATTGGGCAATTTTATTCCACAGTGTCGGTGATAACCGGAGCAGCACTTGTTTCTTGGCGCTTTCTTTGGCTTTTAATACACTTTCACGATTTTTGATTTCCTGTTCCAAGGCATCCAGGCGTTCAAGACGTTCGTTCAGCAAAGCTTCTTTTTTGTCCAAATCCACTCTGATACCTCCCTATATTAATAAATGGAACCACTGTTTACAATTGGCTGTGCATCCTTAGAGCCACAGAGGACTACCAACAGGTTGCTGACCATGGCTGCTTTGCGCTCTTCATCAAGAATCACAACTTCTTCCTCGCCCAGCCGGTCAATCGCCATTTTTACCATGCCGACAGCACCATCAACGATTTTCTGGCGGGCGGCAATGATAGCAGCAGCTTGTTGACGTTGAAGCATGGCGGCAGCAATTTCTTCGGCATAAGCAAGATGGGTAATGCGAACTTCTTCAATCACAAGACCAGCATCCTGGACCTTCATTTGCAGTTCAGTTCGCATGCTTTCGGCAATTTCTAAAGAACTGCCGCGCAGACTTTTTTCAACAATGCCATCGTCTTCGTTTTCATCAAAGATATCATAAGGGTAAAGGCGTGCGGTATTACGAATAATAGCATCGGTCTGGATATTCAAAAATTCCTGATAATTCTCAACAGAAAATGCAGCACAGGTAGGATCATCTACATGCCAGATAACAACTGCGCCAATAATAATCGGATTACCTAAAACATCGTTGACTTTCTGTTTTGGATTGCTCATTGTCTGACGTTTCAGGGAAACGGTCTTTCTTACGTGAGCAGTTCCGACGGAAGTTTTGCCTTCCTGCTGTTTTTCTCTTGCTTGATTCATAGCGGCGTCATATGCCGGGCTGAAAGAGTTGCAGAAGGGATTTACAAAGAAAAATCCCGGCTTTTTAATTGTGCCATAGTAATTACCGAATAAAAGCAGGATTCGTGCTTCGTTTGGCTGTACAATCTTGAGTCCGCAAAGCAAGATGAAAAAAATAAAATATCCGACAAATGAGCTGATCAGCAGAATGACACCAGGTATGCTGTCATCTGCCCGTTCAAGAAATATAATACCGAAGACCAGGGAAGCAGTTGAAAGAAGCAGCCCTAAGAGGAAAAGCAGTAGCATGGGCACACCACCGATTGGTTTTAATTCTTTTTCTGTAATTTTTTCTTTATTCATAATGATATCCCTCCATAGAGTGAAAATATTGTTTTGATATCATTATAATATCATTGCTAAATTGCTTTGTCAATAGATAAAATGGATTGTTTAAAAATTTACCAAGGGATGGAATATTGCAGAAAAAATACACATCTGCTATACTTTATAAAGATTAAATTTGAAGCTATGAATCAGATAGAAGCTATGAATCAGATAGAAGCTATGAATCAGATAGAAGCTATGAATCAGATAGAAGTTAGAATCAGATAGAAGTTAGAATCAGATAAAAGCTATGCCATGTAGATAGAAGTATTGCATAAAATGAATAATTGGATGAACAAACGGAAGAAGGTTCTTATGAAAAAGAAATGGATTTTGCTGGACAAATTGAATGATATGAAAATTGGAAAAAAAATAATGCTTGCGTTCATTCTGGCTTCTATTGTCCCAATTCTTACTATCCAGATAATCGGATATCAGATGAATGCCGATTCTTTAAAACGGAAGATTGATACCCTGATGGTGGACAATTTGACCCAGCTATCGGAACGAGTTGATCTGACGCTGGATATTTATACCAACTTGGTATATCAAATTTATGTAGATGATGAAATTATAAAAAATATTAACGTTCTGTTGGAACAAAATAGTGAAGAAAAGGAGCTGGCCTTCAATACCATTTTTAAACGACTTCAGCAGGCGGAAAATTCCGTTCAGGGAATTCGAAGCATTAGCATCATTTGTGCCAACGGAAAAGATATTACATATGACGGAAAGACTGGGTCGTCCATTGAAAATCTGTGGAAGAGCTATGACGATATGAGAGAAATTGAGCCTTACATAGCAGTTCAAGGGATGCCGGGCATGGATATTACACCAACAATGCGTTTTCAGAAGTCGGGAGAAGAGGAGTTTTGTTTTTCCATCTCCAAATGCATGTATGATTACAATAATCTGACCAAGGGAACCATTGCCACGATTGTGATGTGCGTGAATGAGGCAGTTCTTCATGATATTTGTGCAGTAGCAATCGAAGAAGATGCATCCGAGTATAATATTAATTTCATTACGGACCAGAATCGACACGTGATTTCCTATCCCAATTCGTTTTACACAGGGATTGTTATGAATCCGGAATTGTCAGTACCTAAATTTGTGGAGGTAACCGGTCTTTTAAAAGGCCAGAATACGGCAGTCAATCAGTACGTAAGCAAAAAGAGCGGCTGGGTTTATTATAATGTGTACAATAAGGACTATATGATGCGGGATTTGAAAAATACCCAGATGATGTTTATTTTTCTAAGTCTTGCAGCGATTTTATTTTCCAGTATTCTGATTGCCTATATCGTTCGCCAGATTGGAAGCTCGGTGAATCGGATTATCGGTGGAATCAAGGAGGTACAAAACGGAAATCTGGATATTTCGGTTAACCTGGAAAGCCAGGATGAGTTGGGGCAGATTGCCAGTAATTTTAATGATATGACTGGAAAAGTCCGTGACTTAATCGAAGAGGTTACGGAAGCTACCGATCGGCAGAAGGAAGCTGAAATCCGGGCCTTAGAAGCTCAGATTAATCCTCATTTTCTGTATAATACCCTGGATTCCATTAACTGGATGGCCATTGAAAAGGAAGAATACGAGATCAGTAAAATGCTCCGCAATTTGGGGGTAATCTTGCGCTACAGCATTGATAAAAGCAATTATATCACGAATATTGCCCAGGTAGCTGACTGGCTGGAAAAATATGTAAGTCTTCAGCAAATGAGATTCAACGATTCTTTTCGCTTTGAACTCAATGTAGCGGAGGAAGCGAAAGCGGCAGAGATACACAAGCTTCTGATTCAGCCATTTGTGGAGAATGCCATCATTCATGGATTTAAGGAAATGGACATGGGCGGACTTTTAAGAATTGATATGTTTTTATCAGAAGACAAACAGCTGTTAAATGTGATTATCGAAGATAATGGAAAAGGAATGAGCAGAGAACAGACCAAGCTTTTCAATAACCGGGAGGAAGCCATCCGAGATGAAGGAACCAGCATCGGATTATATAATGCCTTTTTACGACTGGATATGTATTATGGGGACAAGGCTACCTGGAACGTAAGCAGTATGGAAGGCATGGGAACGGTAATCACACTCAGTATTCCCATTGATCTAAGAGAAGCTGAGTGAGAGAAGAAGTGTACACAGTAGTAGATAGGAGCCGACTATGAGAATATTAATTGTGGAAGATGAAGTTAAAATCAGAGAAGGTATGGCAAAGCTGATAAAAGCCCACACCCAGCATACAGTTGTTGGTGAGGCGGTCAATGGACAGGAAGGCTTGGAGTTGATTTTTCGATTTAAGCCAGATTTGGTCATAACGGATATCCGCATGCCGGTTATGGATGGTCTGGAGATGATTGAGCAACTATACGAAGCACAGGTTAAGCTTCATATGGTTATTCTTAGTGGTTATTCCGAGTTTGACTATGCAAAACGTGCCCTTCGGTATGGTGTGGATGATTATTTGCTGAAACCACTCAGTGCGGAAGATATTCAAGACGTATTGAAAAGGATTGAAAATAAATTGGAACAGGAGGATGAAAAGAACTCAGGAACTCCCGAACAATATTTAAAGGAAATCATATTTAATGGGGCAATTCCAGATGTGGATAACCGAAAATATTTGGAAGAGATATGTGGATTTTCTGGGGAAGCCTCCTATCAATTGTTCTTTGCATATACCGGAGAAGCTTCCGTCATTTATGAGCAGGAAGCAAAAGAAAGGTTTATAGCCCTGCGAGAACAGTATTCGGAAGTGAAATTATACGTAGTTTCCAGCAAGACAGCAAGGCAGATGGTGTGTTTAACTATTTCTCCATTGGAATTGTCCACAGGGGAAAGAATCATCCAGTCCTTTGAACGAAAACTGATACGTCCCTATAAACAGAAAGAGGAAAAAGCCGTTTGGGCAATGGTAACAGCAGACCATTATGAGAAATTGCCG
>JAVBLX010000135.1:0-24703 GCA_031553075.1 Acetivibrio sp. | reverse complement strand
TTAGCTAAACAGCACTGCCTATTTTGCCATCTGCCGCGTTGTCATCAGTCAGCGTAGCCCACTACGCCTCCATCTTCCGCCTTGCAGCTGACAAAATATTCAGCACTGTTTAGCTAAAGATGAATGATACAGCACACTAGTGCATCGTTTTCTAAAGAACTGGTCCCTATACTGGTTTAGTTTTCAAATTCTTAATTTAGAATCATATGTTGAGAAGGCCCGAAGGACGGCATACACCATCCTTCGGGCCTGAATTATTTTTATCTGTACCCAAAAATATCTCAACAAATAGGGTAAAATGTGTTTCGTTTTATAGACTAAATATATTTTTTTACAAAATCAATGACTTCCAAAACGCTGTCCTCAGCCTGAGGCTGCTTACCCATATTGTCCAGAAAAGCATGAGTCATTCCCTTATAAATTATGGTTTTACTAGTTACATTAGCATTGTCCAGCTTTTTCGCAAAGGCTTTACATTCGGGGAAGAGGAAATCATATTCGCCAAATAACAGAAGCGTTGGTGGGAGTCCCTCCAGATTACCCCAGTAAGGAGAGAGATAATGATGGGACATATCAATATCTTTTCCTAAAACTAAATTCAAAATATTTTCATCAGGATTGCTACTGCCCATCATATCCAACATACCAAATACAACTTTACCATGTTTTTTGATTACATTATAATTTTGACGTCCAGCTTTGAAATATTCATCCTCTTTACCAAGCATATTAACCGTTGGATAATAAAGAGCCAGAGCCTTAACCATTCCCGTCTTGTCTTCTTTATCCTTCATTCCACAGTAAGTAGCCAGATTTCCCCCGGCACTGTCACCGGAAACAAATATTTTTTCTTTGTCACCACCATGGTTTTCAATGTTTTGATAAACCCATTCCAAAGCAGCATAACAGTCATTGTGTCCAGCTGGATACGGATTTTCCGGTGCAAGGCGGTATTCTACAGAAACCACAATACAAGGATAAGTTTCAGCAAAGAATTTGCAAGCCTCTTCCACCACATCAGGAGAACCAGCAAAGAACCCACCACCGTGAATATAGTAAAGAACAGGAAGCTTTTGCCCTGGTTCCAGGGCTTTTGGTGTGTACAGGCGAATTGGAACTTTAACACCGTCATTTTTAACGGAGAAGTGTTCAATTTTGGTATCAGGGTTGGTCATCGGAATGCTGGTAACGCCATTGAACATAGGGCGCATACTTAAGACAGAGTCAAGAGGACTTTGCTTTTTCCGCGGCATAAATTTCATGAGCATCATAGGGACGCGCATGCTTTTATAAATCCGTGGGTCCAGAACACCTTCCCGATCATCATCAGGAATTGGTTTGTAAGTGATTTTAATGCCGTTTTCTACTTTTTCAGTCTGGTTCCGTTTTAAGCGCTCAACCAGGTCCATTGAATATTTTCGTGCCATTTTCTATTACCTTCCTTCCATTTAAACAAAGTATTGATTCATCAATTTTTTGGTAACAATCCATCTGCGCAACGGGATAAATACCGCAGAATAGAAAGCTCTTAACAAATACTGGAAAGAACCTTTATAAACATTATACCCAAATAAAAATTGTTTGTCAGTGGAAAAATTTAAACAGTTATTAGCTTTTTTTTACATTATGAGTAAAATTTTTAAAATTAGACAAGAAGAAAGGATAGAAATAGTTAAAATTATGCACCTAATTATTTATTATACATAGGCTCAAACAAATATTACTTGACACGTAATACTATGCAATGTATAGTATTACGTAAAAGGAGGTGTTATATGGACGTACAACTTAAAAAGGGGCTATTAGAATTCTGTGTTTTAGCCGTGCTGAAGAAATCAGATTCCTATGGTTACCAAATTGTAAAAGACATATCAACCTGCGTAGAAATCCCCGAATCCACTCTTTATCCCATCCTGAAGCGATTAGAAGCAGGTGGATATCTGGAGACTTATTCCGTGGAGCATGAAGGAAGACTACGGAAATATTACCGGATTACCCCCAGCGGAATCGGGCACATAAAAGAATTTCTTGCGGAATGGCAGCAGGTGATGAGCATTTATTATTTTATCAAAGGAGAGGAAGCAGATGACGAAGAGTGAATTCCTATACGAGTTGGAACAATCCTTGCGAAAAGCAAAGAAACAGGAAAGAGACAAATTTATATCTTACTACGATGAGATGATTGCAGATTATATCGAGGATGGAATTTCCGAAGAAGAAGCGGTGAAAAAAGCAGGAAGCCCCAATAAAATTGCTGGAGAGATTCTAGAAGAGCTTGACACCGTCTTTCTCCCTCTGCCAGCTACCGGCAGCAAGATTGTAAATATTACATTACTAATTTTGGGTTTTCCCCTCTGGGGAGCGCTGCTTCTTACGGCAATCCTAATGCTTCTATCGGTAGCCATGGCCATTCTATGTGTTTATATGGCAATCTGGTGTATACCGTTTGCCACCGGAGTTGGAGCATTTGCGTTCTTTATAACATCCCTGGTAAGCATCATTGGTGCCCCGGTTATCATGACAGGAAACATAGCAGTCGGCATTACCCAACTGGGAATGGGGATTGCCTCAGTAGGAATAGCCATACTATTTGCCTTTGCAACAATAAGTACCGCGAAGCAATTTACCCAGACTACTATAAAAATTACCCAAAGTATTAAGAGAATTGCTCTTAATATGGTAAGGTTCGTAAAAGGAGGTTTGACTCACAGATGAAAATCAGGAATTTTAAAAAGAAGTGCAAAACATGGAGTATCGTATTAATTATAACCGGACTATTAATCACCCTGAGCGGTTTTGCCATGAACAGCTTTTCAAATGAAGCCTTTCAGGAGTCCAACGGCCATCACTGGTATCAAACCATTCGCTATGAAGAAAGCACCGGATACCAATACACTTTCCGGCCAAACGAAAACATTAGCTTTCTAAATATTCAGACCAATCTGTCCCCAGATTAAATATTATATGGAAAGCAACCACAATTACTATGATACAAACAACCCAAAGCGCGCACTTTTACATCTCTCCCCATCCAGAGCTGGAACCTGCCTCCTTAGAAAGCCAGCGCCAGATAAAAGGGTCCGGGACATGGCGGATAAAATCCCGGACCCTTTTATCTGGCGTGTCCCCTTTATTTACCTTCCAGCCTGGAAATCTTCCTCATTTCCCAAACCACCATACCAATCGATACAATCACCGCCAACCCATCCGAAATAGGTCCAGCGTAAATAACCCCATCAATCCCCATAAATCTCGGCAAAATCAACAGCAACGGAATCAAAAAGAACCCCTGCCTGCAAATCGACAGTACAGCCCCACCCCGCGCATTTCCAATCGCAGAGAAAAAGTTAGTAGTCAGAGGATGCATTCCATTCACAAACATCATCAACATAAAAATCCGCATATATCGCGTAGCAAATTCAAAATATTCCTCCGTCCCATTACCAAAAATACTCACAATCGGTCGTGGGAATAACTGAAACAGTAAAAAAGCCAGGGTAGAAATGGAAAGAGCAGCAATCAGCCCCTTCTTGTAAGTTTCCTTCACCCGTGCATAATTTCCAGCCCCATAGTTAAATCCAAAAATTGGCTGGCATCCCTGACCAATGCCCACCAGAAAAGCAAAAACAAAAGAAGTCAGCTTACTGATAACAGCAACAACCGCAAATGGAATTTCACTCCCATAGCTGGAAAGACTCCCATAATGATTTAAAACATTATTCATGGTGACCTGAACCAGCATCATCATAAATTGGGTGAAAAAACCGGCCATCCCAAGGGATGCAATGGCTTTGACATATTTAATCCGAATCCTGAACTTATCTCGGTTAAGGGTAACTGTCTTAAAATGCAAAATATACCACAGGGTTATAAGCGCTGATACAATCTGGCCGACAATCGTAGCCAGAGCGGCACCAGCAATACCCCAGCCAAATCCGAACATGAACAGAGCATCCAGAAAAACATTGAGAACCGCTCCGACGATATTGGAAAACATGGCATAGGTAGGACTGCCATCCGCCCGTATCAGATTACTGGAGGCGGTGGTAAACAGAACAAATGGAATGCCAATAGCTGTAATGCGAGTGTAAGTCATTGCCAGCGGCAGAGTTATCTCAGTAGCTCCAAATAAAAGCATCAAAGGTCTTAAGAAGAGAATGGCCAAAAGCGCAATAACCACACCAGATAAAACCATCAGACTGATTCCGGTTCCGGCAAATCGAGCGGCCTCCTCCTTATGCTTTGCACCCATATTCAGGTTGAAATTAGCAGCACTGCCAAACCCCAGTAGCAGGGACATGGACATTACCAGCGTCACCAGTGGAAAGGCCACATTAGTTGCTGCATTTCCATATATACCAACCACCTGACCAATAAAAATCTGATCTGTAATATTGTAGATTGCTGTCACCAGCATACTGATCACTGCCGGAACAGCGAATTTACTAATCAAACTCCAGACGGGGGCGGTTGCCAATGGGTTTTCTTTTACTTGATTTTGACTCATGTAGATTTTCCTCTTCCTTTTCTGTAAATATCGCTCTATATATCAGTGCTTTAAAACCTGAGCATCATGTTGTTGTCGAAACTGTGCGGGTGTCTCCCCAGTTATTTTTCGGAAAACGGTCTGAAAATGACTCTGTGAGGAAAACGCCAAATGTATGGAAATATCCGTTAGAGATTTATCCGTAAATTTGAGAAGTCTCTGAGCTTCAATTATTTTTTCACCTAAAATATACTGGCTCAAAGTCATTCCAGTTTGCTGAGAAAATTGATTACACAAATAAGCACGAGAAAACCCTAACTCCTTTGCGATATCCTCCACCCGGATTTTATCGGAAAGATGTCTGGATACATACTGGGCGCATTTTTCGAAGAGAGGAGATTCCACTCGATGACCATGCTTAATTGCTTTCACCCGTTCGGCAAAGTCAATCATCAGCTCTATGGATAGCTTGGAAAGGGCCAGCTTGTCCTGAGATAACTCAATCCTTTGAATATATAAATCGGAAAGACGGAAGGCAGTCGAACTATCCATCCCCCCCTCGATCGCAGCCCGGGAAGAGACAGAAGCAGAACAGATGCCCATATTTTTAATTTGGCGAAGAGTATCCTCGGCCATTTGTCCAGCCTTAAACTCGGGAAAGGATTCCAGAAAACGAGTCAATTGCTCTGGCTGCCCATTTTTTATATAGGAACGCATAAGCTGTTCCATGCGATAAGAATTTCGTACATCTTCATTTTGGTTTTCATCCAAAAAATTCTCTATGGCTTCTAAAGCACTTCGTTCAGCTATCCTATTTTGAATGGTCTTATCCCTGGTACTTACATGTACTTCAGAGACGGACAGAGGAAAACGGTTAATCGCTGTAGACAGAAAAGAAACTGCCCAGGCCATACGATCAATGGAGATACTGGGGGCGCATTTCAGCTTGTGTATATAGGCTTCCTGCTCTTCGTCAGAAATATTAAGCAGAAAGGTCAGGTTTTTCAGTAAGGCTCGGTCCTCAGCCATGATGCAGGTGGGGCCAATCACAATCCGGTAGCCGCCATTCACCATCATATGACCATAGAACTGAAAAAATGGGGTGGTCAGAACCGCTGCTTTGTGAGGAGACTGGAAAATCTCTTCCAAATAGGGTGTAACCGGATCTGGTTCCATATTGAGGAGGGAAAAATAATAAAGCAGTCTTTGACCCTGAAAAATGCGGATGCTTCCAGCTGTAGTCTGGGCAAAGCTATGACATAAATTTTGCAAATCGCAAATATTCATAAACACTTCTCCATTTTCTTGCATTTTGTAATAAGATATATAAATAATATAAAAGATAAAACAATTATGCAATACAAAATTATAAAATTACTATAAAATATTTATTAACAAAATGTTTTTTGGTGCAAATATATAAACGGGGTGTAACAAAAATCTTTATAACTTAGGAGGAATATATTTATGTCCAACAACAAAGCAGTTTCAACCAGCACGGTTGAAAAAATAAGTTTCCGTGAGAAGTTTTTTTACGGTGGTGGAGATTTGGCGAGTAACTTAGTATTAGTACTTACCTCCACTTTTGTTACATTTTTTTATACCGATGCACTTGGCTTAAATGCCGGAATTCTCGGTACCCTTATGTTACTTTCCAGATGTTTTGATGGATTCAGTGATATTATCATGGGATTCATTATGGACAAGACGAAGTCCAAGTATGGACGTGCCCGCCCTTGGATGCTGTGGCTGGCTGCTCCGATTGGCATTGCTACCGTATTGGTATTTCTTGTACCAAATGTTGGTATAATAGGTAGGTATATATATGTATTTATTACCTATAATCTGGTAACAACCGTACTCTACACAGCGATTAATATTCCTTACGGTGCATTGACTTCCAGACTTTCCAGAGATCAGAACCAAAGAATGATTATTAATATCTTTCGTATGTTCATGGCACAAGTTGGAGCACTTGCAATTAATGCCCTGACCTTACCTTTTGTAAAAGCAATGGGTGGTGAAGCTGGTACATCCAGCCAGCAGGCATGGATTATCGTATCTTGCGTATATGGTGTGTTAGCAGCAGCCCTGTTTTTACTGTGCTTTGCTAATACCAAAGAGCGTGTTGATATTCCAACAGAAAAAATATCGTTTGTAAAGAGCTTGAAAATTTGTTTGAAAAATGACCAATGGCTTCTGTTAGTAGCGGTTTGGGTCATTATGGTACTTGGTTTATCCATGAGTGGTGGTGTAGGTACCTACTATGCAAAATATGTCCTCGGTGATGAAACATACGCAGGATTTTTGGCAGCAATTGGTATCATTCCAGCCTTAATCGTAATGCCAATTATGACACCATTTATTAAAAAATATGGAAAAAGAAACATTGCCCTTGTTGGAGCGGTTCTTAGTGTAATAATTCAATTAATGATTTTAATTAATCCAACCTCATTCCAATGGTTATTGTTCTGCTCTATTTTAAAGGGAGTGGGCTCAGCGACAGCGATGGGAACCATGTTTGCCATGATTGCAGACACCATTGAATATGGTAACTGGAAGACTGGCACCCGTGTAGAAGGTATGTTATATTCGACCACAACCTTTGGCGCAAAAATCGGTGGAGGACTTGGCGGAGCGGTGGCTATGTGGGTACTTGGAGCTGTTGGTTATGATGGTTTTGCGGCCGTACAGACAGAATCAACCATGACAGCGATTAAAGTACTATACTTATATGTTCCAATTCCATTCCTTATTGCGTTGCCGCTTATTTACATGATGTATAAGCTGGATAAAATTTATCCACAAGTAATGGAAGATTTAAAAGAAAGAGAAGAGAAGAGGAAGTAGTCAGCTCGACAGGGGGATGAACCCAGATGCAACCTAGTGTATCATCTTTTTTCATCCGCATTCTCGAAAAATCATCCTCACCGATTGGTCCTGTTATTTAGAAGGTGATACACAAGAAAAGGTTTGGGTGAAAAATGGACTTTAATGGGGATGGGTGCTGCTGACAGGCAAGGTAGTTAGTGGGTAACCAGGAATTTGTATATGATTGAGGATAAAAGGTTGTAAGTGCCTGGGCAGGCACTTATGACCTTTTTTAGTGAGGAGGAGGGATTAACGAAGGTAGCTGAGAAGAGAGGGAGTTGTGATTAAAAAAAATTAAAAAGAGTATAAAGTTTTTGAAGGTTTGAGCCGATATAGGTTTCAGAGGTATATTAAAAGGATTTAATTACACATAAGATCAAGGAGGATACCAAAATGAGCATTGGATTTAATAGCAATTTTAGTAATTATGTTGAAAAGACATATGCAAAAAGTATTGTGACAAACATGAACGGAAAGCCAGGTCAGATGGATGAGAAAGGGAAGGATCCTAAGAATGGCATTATGGATGTTTTCCAGCGGAGCAGCAACACGGATAAGGCGAAAGAAGCCGAGAAGATCGAGAAGGCCAGGCAGCCTGAATTAAGCGAAGATGCCAAAAAGCTCCTGGAGGAATTGAAGACAAAATATGGTAATATGGACTTCTTTGTGGCCAGTTATAGTAGTGAAAAAGAGGCGCAAAGTTATTTGTCCAAGGGAACGAAGGAGATTAGTGTGCTGATTGATCCTCAAACACTGGAGGAAATGGCACAGGATAATAAGGTTCGGGAAAAATATGAAGGTATTTTGGGTGAAAGTGGCAGTAAATTAAAGGAAATGGTAGAGGGTCTGGGTGAAGAGAAAGAGAAGGTAAAATCAGTAGGAATTTCTGTCGATAAGGAAGGGAACGTATCCTATTTTGCCCAACTTGATGAGGCGGCCTTGAGAAAAATGTCTCAGATAAAAGACTTTACAGACGGACTGGATAAAAATAATAAGGAAGTAGCAAAGGCAGCAGAAAAGGCAGCAGAAAAACGAACCAGAGATACAAAAGAGCAATGGAAAGCAGATACCTTTATCAGTGCAACGTCTATTGAGGAGCTTTTGAAACAAATCAAAGAAGCAAAGTATGAGAACTTTAAAGAAAATGACAAAGTGGGACAGGAGCGGCCAAGATTTGATATGACGCTCTAGTGGTCTATCCGGCTTGAAACTAAAGTTATAACTTGTTAATTTTCGATATTGCATCGTTGGATTTTCTAGCCGTAGCCACCGCTACGTCGTCGAAAATTCGCCTAGCATATCAAAAATTTCCTGCGTTATAATTTTAATTTCAAACCGGATAGACCACTAGTTTGGCAAAAACGTGTGTTACTGTAGGATATTGAGCAAAATTAGGCAGAACAAAAACTTTTAGAGGCTTTTGTTCTGTTTTTTATTGTTTTTTAAAAAGTATAAAAAACGAGAAATCTCGTGAAAAAATTACAGAAGAAATGGCTGAAAAGGGAGATTAAAAACACGAAAACAACATTGACATTACGATGATTGCGATTTATAATATAACTAAACGAAAAATGTGCGAAAATGAGAAAGACAACTAGGAGATACACAAAATGAAAAAAAGAAGAAACTTTATATTTTCACTTAAAATGAATCTTATCGTTTTACCCCTGCTGATAATTTTGATAGCAGTTGCTGCAATTGCCCTTATTTCTATTCAGGAAACCCAAAAAAATATGCTGGAGCAAAGCCGTATCAGCGGACACAATCTGGTGGCAATGGCCGTGGAGCGTATGGAAGACAATAGCTATGCCTTGAGTACGGTTTCCGAACTGATGGATAATACTCTGATTGCATCTGCAAAGGTAATTCTTTCCCAAAGAGAGAATATGAGTAATGAGTTAATCATTGAGTTAAAGGAAGAATTGGGTTTATATGGTATTTATTGGTACAATGCCAAAGCGGAAATTATTTATGCTGATTTGCCAGGTGATATAGGTTGGGTACCAGAGGCAGGTCATGCAGTAAACAACTTTTTCATCAGTGGATTGGACCAGGCCATTGACCGGGAAATTCGTGAAAACACCACAGCTCCAGGACAGTATATAAAATCAGCCTATATGCGTGCCAGAACCGGAGAATTTGTACAGGTAAGCATCGATGCTGATAAAGTGAAGCAAACACAAGATAAATTCAGTACTCAGGGTTTGGTGGAAGATTTAGCTTCCAATGAAAATATTGTTTACGCTGTTTTTATAGGCAAAGATATGACTGCCACAGCCCACAGCGATAAGGAAAGGATTGGAATTGACCTGAGTGAAGATCCTGGAAGTATAGCAGCCGTAAAAGAAGAAAAAGAGTATTCTTCCGAGTATTTATATGGAGATGATCAGATTCCGGTAAATGATATATTGATGCCAGTATACAACAAAAAAAGCGAAATTATAGGTGCACTGAATGTAGGAGTGTCCATGAATGCAACCAATATTGCTATTGAGGAAGGCATCAAAAGCATGAGCACGGTTGCGGGTGTTTCCTTTGTTCTGATTGGAGCAATTCTGATGTTTTTGATTGGAAGAACCGTAGCGACCATCAATGCCACAAAGAATCACTTGAATTTAATTGCTACTGGAGATTTTTCCAAGGATGTTCCTAAAAAGCTTTTGCGTAAAAAGGACGAATTTGGAGAGGTGGCAACTGCCATTGAAGCGATGCAGTCTGCGATTCGTGTTACCATGAAAGAAGTAGCTGACTCTGCAGCTCAGGTGCAAAATGCATCGGAAGAGCTTGCTAAAAACACCAGTTTATCTTCTGGAATGGCAAATCAAATTGCTTTGACCGTAGATCAGATTTCAATCGGTGCATCCGGACAGGCAAAAGACACCGAACTGGGAGTTACGGATGTAAATCGGTTAGGTGAATTGATTGAACAGGATCAAAATGCAATATCAAATGTAACACAATCTGTTTCTAAAATAAATAGTTTGAAAAATGAAGGTCTTGAAGTATTAAAAGATTTGACGCGTAAAACCGAAGATAACAGCATTTCTATTCGGGAAGTACAGGGAATCATTATTAATACCAATGAGAGTGTAGGAAAAATCAAGGCAGCCAGCCAGGTTATTCAGGACATCGCTTCTCAGACCAATCTTCTGGCGCTGAATGCAGCAATTGAAGCAGCCCGTGCAGGCGAGGCGGGAAGAGGTTTTTCCGTTGTTTCAGAAGAAATACGGAAGCTGGCAGATGAATCCAATGCTTCTGTGGCAGAAATCAATGGTGTAATTGCAGACTTAAGTGCCCGCTCCATGAAAGCGGTGGAGACTACCAAAGAGTTAACCGAATCCGTTGTTTCACAGGCAGAGAGCGTGGAGAATACAAATGTGAAGTTTATGGGAATCTCTGAAGCAGTGGATGGCATGAAGAATGCAGTGGAAGAATTAACCGAATCAGGAAAGCAGATGAATCAACAAAAGAATGAAATCGTCAGTATTATGCAAAATCTTTCTGCGGTTGCGGAAGAGAATGCTGCAGCTACGGAAGAGGTAACGGCATCTGTGGTGGAACAGACGGACTCGATTGAAATTCTTTCTGGGCATAGTAATACTTTGTCGGAGTTGGCAAAATCATTGCAGAATAGTATTTCTAAATTTAGGTTGTAGTGAGAATTAACTTTGTGTATAGTGGCCAAGAGGACGCTCCTGAAAGGTAGGTTGCGAACGCCGAAAGAGCGGGTGGATCAGTGCCTCCCAGGAACGGCTTCCTTGGAAAACGGCTCGCATGCGAAAGATTTCTGGCTAGCGTAGAAGCACCGAAAGAACTAAGGGTTTGAAAATTTGCTAAGGGCACCCCCACAAAAACTGTAACTCGCACTTAAGTGTATCGAAACAGGTACGCTGTGATGCTCAAACAACAGCTTTTTGTGGGGGTAACGCAAATTTTCAAACCCTAAGTTCTTTCGGCACTCCTACGAATGCCAGAAATCTTTCGCATGCGAGCCGTTTTCCAAGGAAGCCGTTCCTGGGAGGCACTGATCCACCCGCTCTTTCGGCTATTTAAAGTTGATTGGGACGGAGCTGGTTTTCTAATAGATATAAAATAAAACACAAATGTTGGGGGAAGGTATATGTGGTGGAACCCGGCAGGTACTGAACCTTTAGCGCTTTCCCTTAAGATCATTTAAAGTCCAGCACACTACCGGGTTCCACTACATACCTCCCCCACATAACATTTGTGTTTTTTCTATATCCTTTCGAAAACCAGCTCCTCACCTAATAAACTAAAAATAGCCTGAACCAGCGTCTTTCCAATCCCTCCCAGTGCCTTAGCGAAACGGAATTGAGACTCTGGGGTATTCTGGAGCCGCCAAGGCGAGAGAATTCCCCGCTTAGAGGCTCAATGGAGTGGGTGGAGCGTGGGCACTCGAAGGGATGGGAAAGACGCTGGTTCAGGCGATCGAAGTCTACCCACAGGAGCGTCCTCTCGGCCACCAAACACAAAGTCTGCTCTTGTTATTTAAATAAGGCTGTGTTAAAATTATATTACGCAATGACTTCTATGTTTATGAAATATCTATTTTTTCTAATTGCTTGATGCATTTTGCATATAGCATTCAAAACAGTATCTGTAGAACTCCTTGCTAAATAAAAATATGGCAGGAGAAAACAGAAGTTATGCTTGTGTTTCTTTCTGCTACGTACAGAAAGGAAAAATGCATGAAAAATGAACAAAAAATGGAACAAGAAACTTATGTGAGTCAAGTATTACTGGAGGATTATTCCTTCAACTTAAGTGATTTTGCGTTGTTTTTAGCAGTTATGAAGAACAGAGAGCCTATCAGTGTGCCTTAAGTATTATTTTGGATGAATCTGAGCTTGAGCTTAAGGAAGTAAAGGTTGAGCAGGTGGTTCTTAACAAAACCGGCAGGCGGGCAATTCGTTTGGATGCATGGGCAATGGATACAGCAAACTGTCAGTATGCGATGGAGATGCAAAATGATTCGAAACATGATAATATGCCTCGAAGAGCGCGGTTTTATCAAGGAGTGCTGGATACACCCATACTAAAATCAGGTAGGGAAACTCGTTATCGGCAGCTACCCTCCACCATCATTATTTTTATTACGCAGGAAGATATTTTTGGCAGGGATAGAGCAAAATATACCTTTGTGGAACAATGTGAAGAAGTGCCGGAACTTTGTTTGGAGGATGGGACGAAAAAGATTTTTTTGAATATGTCTAGTAAGAATGGACCTCCTGAACTAATCAGTTTGTTGCAATACATGAAAGAAACCAGGATTGATAATCCTAATGTCACCTCAAAAGATAAGCGAATTTTAGAATTAGATGAAATCGTTCAAGAGGTGAAAGAGTCGGAAGAATGGGAGGCGGTTAAATTGAACATTCTGGAGATTGGCGAATCTCATGGCGAAGCAAAATTTGCGGAATTAATCAAGCGATTAACCATGGACAATCGCACGGAAGAGATTATTTTGTGTGCTAATGACGAAGAACTACGAAAGAGATTGATGAAGGAATATGGAATCAGCTAAGATTTCCTATTTTTATTAAAAAGTACTTAAACAGCCTCCTTGTGATTTCAAACAAGGAGGCTGTTTTGTTATCCGCTATGCACAAAATTAGCAATTAAAACAATATTTCAAGATGTTCCAATAATATTTTGATACCAATCAGAACCAGAATAATTCCTCCAGCAAGCTCGGCTTTTGATTTGTATTTGGCACCAAAGCGGTTTCCTACTCCAACGCCCACCGTGGAAAGCAGGAAGGTGGTGATTCCGATTAAAAGAATTGGAAGCCAGATGTCCGTATTTAAGAAAGCAAAAGTAATACCTACGGCCAGGGCATCAATACTGGTAGCAATTGCCAGGATGAATAGTTCTTTTAGGTCATAGCGGATTTCGCTGCTATCTTCATCCTTGTCAAAAGATTCTTTAATCATTTTACCACCGATGAAGGCCAATAAAACAAACGCAATCCAGTGATCAAAACTGGTAATATAGCTTTCGAATTGAATGCCCAGGAACCAACCGATTAAAGGCATGATTGCCTGGAATGCACCAAAAAAACCAGCGATGATAATGGTGTAACGGTAGTCGATTTTTTGCATTTTCAGTCCCTTACAGACTGACACAGCAAAGGCATCCATGGATAGCCCTACTGCAATTAACATTAGTTGTAATATTCCCATATTTAGCTCCCATCTGCGCATACTGCGCGCGTACAAATAATCACTCAAGAAGGCGTGACGGATGTACGGCATAATAATTAGGTTTATCCTGTGTTTATTGAATTTTTTTTGAAGAAGTTGGTTTGAATTTCAAAATACAGACATTCTGCTCGCTCAACAGACATTCCGCTCTCTCATGAGAACTTTTACAAAAAAATTTACATAAAAACTCTCACATAAAAAAATCATAAATAGAAAAAACTCATACATAAAAAACTCTTATATAAAAAATTCTTACATAAAAACTCATACATAAAAATTCTTACATAAAAATTCTTACATAAAAAAATCTTACATAAAAAAAATCTTACATAAAAAAACTCATGAACAACAAAACACGATTAATTGTGCTTGCTGTCCATGAGTCTCATTTTTTAAGATAATACCAGATTTTCATCATTATGTTGATATTATCACAACTTCACTTGGAATGTCTTGAAATTGCAAACTACTCCCTCACAGGTACTTGACTGATACATTCTAGCATAGGATATTTGCAATGTCAAATTGTATCAAAAAATAGCCATTGAGCCCGCCCCTCGCCGCAGGCGACTTTAAATGGGCGGGTGATGTTACTGTCACAGGCTTGCATGTGACAGTAACATCATGGTAATGCTCCATGAAGTACCGGTAACAATATTATATGCACGTGAAAAAATTCCTTGATTGATGGTAACCGCTATGCAGTCCAGGATGCTAACATATAGTATAAAAGCTCAATTTGTGCTATACTTAAGTTATTCAATGGACGGGTTATCAACCTGTTTATTGCCAAAAGGTACTGGTATATAATGAGTGCAATGTAACTGGTGAACCAGTACAATGTTTGATAAAATTCTGCGCATGATTACTACTAGATGGGAGCTTAATATGGACAAAAGACCAATCATACAATTTGAACAGTTCGGATTTCAATATTTCAGCCAGGCAGAACCAACGCTCCATGACATTAACCTGACCATTTTTCAAGGAGAGAAAATCCTTATCGTAGGTCCCAGCGGAAGCGGAAAAAGTACCTTGGGGCATTGCCTGAATGGGCTAATTCCTTTTTCCTTTAAAGGAGAAATCACAGGAAGTCTGAAGCTTGCTGGAAAGGAGACCAGGGATTGCAATATTTTTGAACTTTCCAAAAAGGTTGGCACAGTACTGCAGGATTCTGATGGGCAATTTATCGGACTTACCGTAGGTGAGGACATTGCGTTTGCACTGGAAAATGACTGCGTTGGTCAGGAGGAGATGAAAGCGACCGTAAAACGGGTAGCGGAAATGGTGGATATGGAAAAGCTCTTGACCTCTTCTCCTTTCGAGCTTTCCGGAGGACAGAAGCAGCGGGTATCCTTTGCGGGAGTTATGGTGGACGATGTGGATATCCTTTTGTTTGATGAACCACTTGCCAATCTGGATCCGGCTACCGGGAAGACGGCCATCGACCTGATCGACCAGGTATATCAGAAATATAGAAAAACGGTGATAATTATCGAACACCGCCTGGAGGATGTGTTATACCGGCAAGTAGATCGGATTATTGTGGTCAATGAAGGAAGGATTGCTGCAGATATGACTCCGGACCAGCTCATTGCATCGGATATCCTGACAAAAATGGGGATTCGGGAACCATTATATGCAACCGCATTAAAGTATGCCGGCATTCCCATGACCGAAGCGCTGCACCTGGGAAGCATTGAGACTTTAAAAATAGACCAAATCAAAGAACCACTTTTAAATTGGAGCAGGAAGCAGGAGTCAGGTGGGAAGAGAGAAGGAAGGCCAGTCATTCTCACAGCCGAACATTTGAGCTTTCAGTATACCAAGCGACGAAAGATTCTTGAGGATATTAATTTTACCATAAAGGAAGGGGAAATGGTCAGCATTGTCGGAACCAATGGTGCCGGGAAAAGTACTCTGGCCAAGGTAATCTGCGGTTTTGTAAAGGAAGACGAAGGAAGCATTTCCTTCCGGGGAGAGACTTTGACTGGAAAAACCATTAAGGAGCGCTCCGGTATTATCGGATATGTAATGCAGAATCCGAACCAGATGATTTGCAAACCGATGATTTACGATGAAATCGCTTTAGGGCTGCGGATACGTGGGATGGAGGAAGCAGAAATCGAGGACCGGGTTACCAAAGTCATGCAAATCTGTGGCTTGGCACCATTTAAGAAATGGCCGGTTTCTGCCTTGAGTTATGGTCAGAAAAAACGGGTTACTATCGCTTCCGTCCTGGTTTTAGAACCACAGGTACTAATCCTGGACGAACCCACAGCTGGTCAGGATTATAAGCATTATACCGAAATTATGGAGTTTTTGAAGGAGTTGAATCAGCAAGGCGTTACGATTATTCTCATTACCCATGACATGCACCTGATGCTGGAATATACGCCTCACGCTCTTGTTATCGCTGGCGGAAAGAAAATTGGTGATTCCACAGCTGTGGATATTCTCACCAATCCGGCGATAACGAAGCAGGCAAACTTAAAAACCACCTCCCTTTATGACCTGGCTTTAAAAGCAGGGATAGAAGAGCCTTCCCTATTTGTGCAAAAGTTCATTGACTACGAGAAGGAGGTGTGCCGCTGATGCAAAG
This sequence comes from Acetivibrio sp., assembly GCA_031553075.1. Lineage (GTDB taxonomy): Bacteria > Bacillota > Clostridia > Lachnospirales > Lachnospiraceae > DIGJ01. The sequence continues at coordinate 8,520 of JAVBLX010000135.1, read as the reverse complement.
TAAATTATTTGATTATGTAGAACGGGATAATTTTATTTATAACCTTTCTGGACTTACCAAGCTGGTTTGCTTTTTCTTTTTGACCTTTGCCGTTATGTTTTCTTATGACATACGTTGTATCCTGGCGGTATTTGCAATCTCCCTGATCTTCTTTAAGATATCGGAGATAACCTTCCGGCAGGTGAAAATTATGGTCATTTACGTTATTATTTTTCTTATAATAAATTTTGTCCTGACTTTTGTATTCAGTCCTACCTATGGAACTGAAATCTATGGTACCCGGCATGAGCTTTTTTCCATCTATGGCCGTTATGTGGTGACGCTGGAACAGATTTTGTATCAGGTGACCAAGACTACCAAATATGCATCGGTGGTGCCGTTAGGGATGTTGTTTCTGCTTACTACCAATCCCAGTGAATTTGCTGCATCAATCAATCGGGTAGGATGTCATTACAAAGGTGCGTATGCATTATCCCTGACCCTTCGTTACTTTCCTGACCTGATGCGAGACTATCAGGATATTGCTCTGGCACAGCAAAGCAGGGGACTGGATTTGTCTAAGAAGGAAAAGCTTGGAACACGTTTAAAGAATATTATGAATATTTGCGTGCCACTTATTTTTTCTACCCTTGACCGGATTGACCTTATTAGCAATGCCATGGATTTGCGAGGATTTGGGAAGCATAAAAAGAGAAGCTGGTATGCGGCTAAGCCATTGAAAAGAGCCGATTGGATATCCATGCTGTTTTGCGGTATGCTATTTGTGCTTATTTTATGTGTTAGCTTGTTTATTAATCATTCAAAGTTTTATAACCCCTTTGTTTCGTGAAGAATTCAGAGATTAACCCAAATTCGTTAGATATTCGCCCCAATATTTCTTGGATCGTTCAACCAATGATGGTTGGGGCCGAAACATAAAAACAAAAAAGAGAGGAAATAAAAAATGAAACCAATTTTAGTATTTCAAACTGACTTTACTTATAAAGAGGGAGCGGTAAGCTCCATGTATGGAGTTGTCAAAAGTGTGGACCGTGAACTGGAGATTTTTGACGGGACGCATGAATTACCCCAATATGATACTTGGAGTGCCAGCTATCGTTTATATCAGAGCCTTCCGTTCTGGCCAGAGGGAACCATCTATGTATCCGTTGTGGATCCGGGTGTTGGAACGAAGCGCCGTGCCTGCGTTGCCAAAACAGTAGATGGTTATTATGTTGTAACACCAGATAATGGAGCCCTGACTCATGTCAAGAAAATGATTGGAATCGAAGCAGTTCGGGAAATTGACGAATCAGTGAATCGTTTGAGAGGAAAAGGCACAGAAGGAGTTGCAATTTTCCATGGAAGAGACTTGTTTGGCTATACGGCGGCCCGTCTTGCCAGTGGGATGATTGACTTTGCAGGTGTTGGTCCGGAATATCCGGTGGATGAAATTGTGGAGCACCCAATTCTTGAGCCAGTAGTAGAACCTGGAAAAATCAGCGGTATATTTGAAATCAATGACCCTAATTTTGGGAACCTTTGGACGAATATCCCTCTCAAAGTATTTCATGAAGTTGGATTCCAATATGGTGATTATCTTCATGTGGTCGTAAAACAGGAAGGGAAAATCATGTTTGATCAAACGATTTTATTTCACCAGAGCTTTGGGTTTGCCCAGAAGGGGGATCCAATGATTTATAATAACGAACTGATGAAAGTGGCCATGGCAGTGAGTCAGGGCAGTTTGTGTAATGAGTTTGGATTAAATTATGGTCCTGAATGGACGGTAGAATTTACGAAATAGAACAATTATCGGTAATTCTGATGTTTTAGTTGCAAAAGATAGCTCTTAACGATATTATTAAATTAGTACATCTTTTTTAATAACGTGAGAGTGAAAAGTTTATGATATATGAGCAATGAAAATATTAACGCTTTCCTTGAGCTGTACTATCTTAGAAGAGTGCAGGCACAAAGATGTACGAAAGTGAAGAGAACTCACGGAGAAGAGGAGGAAATCAAATGAAGAAATTATTTGAATTCAAAACCAAAACAATTGTAGCAACGGGACTGGGCGCAGCACTTTTTACATTATTATTTATGTACATTAAAGTTCCAACCGGAATTCCGGAAACGGATATTCAGACAGCATATGGTATTGGTGCATTCTTTGCAGCATTATTTGGCCCAATTGCAGGTGGTTTGATTGCCTTAATCGGACATGCACTTTCGGATGCAGTCCAGTATGGTTCTCCATGGTGGAGCTGGGTTATTGCCAGTGGCTTCTCCTGCTTCGCAATTGGATTTGTTTATCCAAGGCTGAGGGTTGATGAGGGAATTTTTGGACTGAAAGACCTTTTGGTTTTTAATATTTTTCAGCTGGTGGCAAATGCCATTTCCTGGGTTATCATTGCCCCGGTACTTGATATCCTTATTTACTCCGAACCGGCAAACCTGGTATTTGTTCAGGGCGCAGTAGCAGCCGTTTCCAATGCGGTTTCCTGCGGTGTAATTGGTTCTGTTTTATTGGTTCTTTACAGCAAAACCCGTTCTCAAAAGGGAAGTCTTACCAGAGAGTAATTGCGTATGAATAAAAAAATAGTGGTTGGAGACGATCATTTACAAGAAAAGCGTATTCATGGAATTGAGAATTTCCCCTGCAGCCTTTACCGGTCGGCAGGGGAAAAGTTGCCTTTGAATGTAAAGCATCACTGGCACAAGGAGCTGGAGATTCTCTACTTTATAAGTGGAGTTTATCAGGTGGAAGTGAATATGGAAAAGTATCATATAGAGAAAGAATGTTTTTGTTTTATTAACAGTGGTGAGCTGCATTATATCAAATCAGAAGTGCCATTCCGGCAGCAGGCAGTGGTGTTTCATCCGTTTATGCTTAAGTTTGAAGAATTTGACAACACCCAGAAAAAAGTAATTGAGCCTGTCTCTGACGGAAGCCTGAGGCTTCCCCGTGTAGTTGATTATGATCATCCAGTCTTTGCCTTTCTTAAAAAGGAGTTTCTTCAAATTGGCGGTCTTCTGCATGGAGAAGCAATGCATGGAGACTCTATGTCAGAAAATCCGGTGCTAAATAAAGACGACCGAAATGGAGAAGACTTTGCCTATGAAGGTAATATGGAGACCACAACGGCAGCTTGCGATCAGTTATTAATTAAAGCTTCCTTACTGAAGATACTGGCCTATCTTAAAAAGTATAATCTGATTTTAGAATCACAGGAAAGTACAGACTATCGGATTGAGATTGTGAAGCGAGTGTTGCTTTACATACAGACTCACTATACGGAAAAGATCTATGTAGCTGATTTGGCTGCGGAGGCTAATATGAACGAACAGTATTTCTGCCGTTTTTTTAAAAAAGCCATTGGGAAAACTCCTGTCGAGTATCTAAATGAATACCGGATTAAAAAAGCGATGAAGCTGCTTCTGAGTTCTCATATACAGATAACGGAAATCGGCATGGAATGCGGGTTTAACAACTTAGGGAATTTTATGAAGGAATTTCGACGAATTACGGGAACAACACCGCTTCGATACCGGAAAAAAATTAATAATAAAGGGTAAGAAGAGGCGATATAGATAAACGGAGACAATAAGCTATAAAATGATGAAATCACAATAAGGAAAGTATCTGTCGTATTTGGGCAGATACTTTCCTTACTTTATTCAAGAAAAATTGTCTCGGAAATTTATTTTGCCTGTACTAAAAAACGGTAAAGATACCGTGAGGAGTTTAAATTGTGAATAGGAAATAATGTAACTGTAATATAAAGCAATATCAAGTGGCATAAAGTAAAAAGTCAAAATAGTGTAGTTTTTAATCATTTTATTAGAAGAAATTATAGGTAGTAAAAAGTATACTATAGAAAAGTTAATTTAAAAAAGTTAATTTAAAAAGTTAATCTACAAAAAAGTTAATCTACAAAAAAATTAATCTACAAAAAAATTAATCTATAAAAGTTGATTTTTAATAGTTATTACAAAAAGAAAGATGCACAAAATTTTGAAGCTAAAATTATATGAAAGTTAAAACAAAGTTCCAAGAAAACATAAAAAGGAAGGAATCAAAATCATGACAAGAAAATGGTGGCAGGAAAAAGTAGCCTATCAAATTTATCCAAAAAGCTTTATGGATTCTAACGGAGATGGCGTAGGGGATTTAAGAGGAATTATTAGTAAACTGGACTATCTGAAGGATTTGGGAATTGACATCATATGGTTGTCTCCCATCTATTGCTCCCCATTCGTTGACCAGGGCTATGACATTTCCGATTATTATAACATCGACCCACGTTTTGGGACCATGGAAGACTTTGACCAACTTTTAGTCGAGGCAAAAAAACGTAATATGTACCTGGTAATGGATTTGGTAGTCAATCATTGCTCCGACCAGCACGAATGGTTTCAAAAAGCATTAGCCGATCCAGAAGGTCCATATGCAGAATACTTTTACTTCCGAGAAGGAAAAGCTGGAAACCCACCATGTAACTGGCGGTCTTATTTTGGCGGCAGTGCTTGGGAGAAAGTTCCGGGAACCGTTAATAAATACTATCTGCACATGTTTGCCAAAGAACAGCCTGATTTAAACTGGGAAAACCCATTCCTGCGAAAAGAGATATACAAAATGATAAATTGGTGGCTGGAAAAAGGTCTCGCAGGATTTCGTATTGATGCCATTATCAATATTAAAAAGGATTTAAGATTCGAAGATTTTCCTACTACTCGTGAAGATGGTCTATCTGACCCAGGGCTTATGCTGGAAGCAGCACAGGGAGTGGGAGATTTTCTCATGGAAATGAAGAGAGAGACCTTTGATCAATACGATGCTTTTACCGTAGGCGAAGTATTCAATCAAAAAGACGAAGAACTTCCCCTTTTCATTGGCGATGACGGTTACTTTTCCTCCATGTTTGACTTTGAAACAACCATCACCGGAAAAAGCGCCAATGGCTGGTATGACAGTGTCCCTATGACACCTAACGCATACCGGGATGCCTGCTTTAGAAGCCAGGAAAAAGTAACCGAATGGGGATTTCTATCCAACATCATCGAAAACCATGACGAACCAAGAGGTGCCAGCTACTACATACCCGAAGGCGATGTAAGTCCTGCCAGCATAAAAATGCTTGGAGCCTTATCTTTCCTTCTCCGTGGACTGCCCTTCATTTATCAGGGACAGGAAATCGGAATGACCAATACCATCTTCGAATCCTTAGACCAGATTAATGACATTTCAACCCTGGATGAGTACGAAGTAACCATAAAAGTAGGTTATTCCCCTGAAGAGGCATTGCAGATAGTAGGCCATTACAGCCGTGACAATGCCCGCACCCCATTCCACTGGGATGACACAGACTATGCCGGTTTTACAACCGGAACCCCATGGCTCAAGGTTAATCCAAATTATAAGGAAACCAATGTAAAGGCACAGCTTGGAGAAGAAGACTCTATTTTAAAATTTTACAAAAAACTGATCGCTCTTCGTAAAGACCCGGAGTATAAAGAGACCATCGTATATGGAACCTGTGAGCCCTATTTAAAGGATCAGGACAACCTGATGGCATATTACCGCAGAAGTCAGGAACAGACCCTGCTGGTAATCGGAAATTACCAAAGGGCAGAAAGAACAATCCAGCTTCCAAGTGCAGTAAAGAAAATACTACTCAATAATAGCGCAGAAGCTCAAATGGAAGAAAATAGACTTACATTAAAAGGTTATCAAGTATTGGTTCTAGATCTTAATATTTAGGTGTATAACCTGTTGCTTGAAAAATCAGCACCAAGAAAGGAAATAACCCGCCTCTTAGGTACAAAATCCGGGAGGCAGTTATTTCCTTTCTTGGTATGTATGGGTTCCGTTCCTTGGCTTACTAACTAATTCCTATGTGCAAGTCAATGCGTTAAGGACTGATACGTTAATAGGAGGCAACGGGAATGGTTCAACACGTTAATGTGATACCCCTTGACAAATAAGACGCTACCTGTTATGATGTTTTCTTAAAAAAGCGAAACAAAAAATCCAAAGACGAGGAGCAAAAGCCATGAAAAAAACATTTGTAACTTTAGAACAAGTACAAGAAATGGTAAAAGAATACCCAACTCCATTTCACATCTACGATGAAAAAGGCATCCGGGAAAATGCCCGTGCACTCAACAAGGCTTTTAGCTGGAATAAGGGTTTTAAAGAGTATTTTGCTGTAAAAGCAAACCCTAATCCGTTCCTTTTGCAGATATTAAAAGAAGAAGGCTGTGGAGCCGACTGTTCCTCCATGACAGAACTGATGGTATCAGAAGCTGTGGGATTTACAGGAACCGAAATAATCTTTTCCTCCAACGTAACCCCACCAGAAGAATATCAAAAAGCCCATGAATTAGGTGCTATTATCAACCTGGATGATTTTACCCATATTAACTTTTTAGAAAACCTCGTCGGAATCCCCGAAACCATCTTCTGTCGTTATAATCCCGGTGGAGTATTTGCCCTGGGAACCGACATTATGGACAACCCCGGTGACGCCAAATATGGCTTCACCCATGATCAGATCATCGAGGGCTTCCGCCTGTTAAAAGAAAAAGGCGCCAAGAAGTTCGGAATCCACTCCTTCCTTGCCAGCAACACCGTAACCAATGAATATTATCCAACCCTGGCAAAAATCCTTTTTGAATTAGCGGTAGAAATCAAAGAGAAAACCGGAGTAGAAATTAACTATATCAATCTGTCCGGTGGCATCGGAATCCCATACTATCCCGACCAGGAAAGCAACGACATCAACATCATTGGTCAAAAGGTAAAGGAAGCCTTTGAAGAAATCCTGCCCCCGGCAGGCCTGGAAGACATCACCATTATGACCGAGTTAGGCCGTTTCATGATGGGTCCATACGGAGCACTTATCACAAAAGCAATTCATGAAAAACACACCCACAAAGAGTACATTGGAGTGGATGCCTGTGCTGTAAACCTCATGCGTCCCGCCATGTACGGAGCCTACCATCACATCACCGTCTTGGGGAAAGAAGCCAGCCCAGCCGACCATATATTTGACATTACCGGCTCCCTCTGTGAAAACAACGACAAATTTGCCATTGATCGAAGCCTTCCACAGATTCAACTTGGCGACTACCTATACATCCACGATACAGGTGCCCACGGCTTTTCCATGGGATATAACTACAACGGTAAACTGAAATCAGCCGAAGTGCTTTTAAAAGAAGACGGAACATCAACTCTTATTCGTCGTGCAGAAACCCCAAAAGACTACTTTGCGACATTTGATTTTTGTGATATTTTATCCTAATATTGAGAAATAAAGTGTGATTTCTATCCGCACATAAAGTGCCGCCTATTCTATGTTTTTTAGAATGGGATACAATGTTGTTTTTCTCTGCTAGTACAATTGGCGAATTTGAAGTAACAGCAAAAAATGAGACAATGAAGGAATTTTATATTCACAAAAAATTCCTTCATTGTCTCTTTCTTTCATATTTTTCTAGCGTTATTAATAGAAGATTCCATTAATGGTGCTTTGCACCAGATAAATGTGGCAAACTCTTGACAGGATACTCTATTTCATTGTTTTAGTCGACAAACAAGGTTTGTAGGAGGAACCTTACAAACCCGTTTGCCTATCACCTAATAATTCTATTATTAGCACCTCTTCCCTCTTAATCTTCGGGAGTGACATTGTGATAAGCCGGAATAATAGTATTTAAATTTTCCTTAGTATCAAATGGTAACCTTTTTGCTCCATCAGGGATTTGCACCCTGCTAATATTGATTCCATTCAAACAGTTGTTACACCAAGCTTGCAAGTAACCTATTTTTGTTTCTTCATCCCCAATGTATAAATAGTCTAATGATTTTTCATTACAATATGGGCATTCCTCTTCAGTTATACTTTTAAAATCTTTAGCTACTTCTAGCCATTTTTGAAACATCATTTTAACCCTCCATTCATATTATAATAATTCCACCAGTCCTTCTCAGAACCCCATGCATCATTTTCAAATAATCGCCCCATATCTACGTCTTGTGGAACTCCAAATGTATTTATTTGATATATATGTATCCTTTCATGTCCTAGCGTTTTAACTAAGGATTCTGTATTAGTGAATGCATCTGGGTATAATGTGATTGTTTTTCCGTCTGGTGATGTGTAACCACAATATCCTGTTCCAATCAACTCTGGGCTCCTGTCAATTTTAATCTTTATATCATCCAAGCCTATACCTGCTTCTTGAACAATTTTTTTGACATTTTTTAACTGCATAAGTTCTTCTAAGTCCTTCAAATTGCCAGTGTTCTGGACTTTCCTGTATAACTCGCTGAACTCATCAGCTCCACCTGCCCCCTTGGTCAAGGCACTACCCTTTTTTATTTTTTTTACTACTTTTACAACTTTCTTCCCTTTTGTCACAACCTTTCCACCGGCAGCAAAATTACCTATCATTGGTATAGCCGCTGAAGCTGATAGCGCTGCATTTATCTTGTCACCCCTCCCGGCATAAAGTACAGCATTAACAAAATCA
>JAVBLX010000186.1:0-10328 GCA_031553075.1 Acetivibrio sp. | reverse complement strand
ACGCCCTTTTTACTGTTCTTTTCACGGATTTATAGTAATTATACGCCCATTTGAGCAATAAATCATCCCCTTTTTGAAATTCATTCTAATCAGAGTGGAACTTAATCTCAAAAAGTGGATGTTAGCTTGAATATTAATCATCATAACTTTTTCGTTAACTTTTTTTAATTGGTAATCATTGCTTTTTCTAAAAGTTTAAGCAAAGTTTAATAATCATTACTTTTTTAAGTTTACACCTTATTATTTATTTCACTTGTTCCTCCAAAAGTAGGCATTACAGCTCCTCCAATAACAGCTCCCCTCACCAATTCATATACAAATGGTGGAGCACCAATAACTTCGCAAATCCATCCTCCAATACCAGATAGAATTACACAAAAAATTAGTACCAGAAAAACCTTCCAGACACTCGTTTTTATTTTCAGTAACATCCAGAATCTATCCATATAATGAAATTTGTAATTGAGATACTGCCCTATTCCACCCACTATTGCCATTGATAAAACAAGTGCAAACAAGTTAACCATTTTTCCTCCCCTAAAACAACTTATTTTAATAATCAGTTCCCTCATATTCAATTCGTATTAAACGCAATCCCCGTGCCGGAGCGGTTGGCCCGGCAAGCTTACGATCTTGCCCAGCAATGATATCGCTTATTTCTTTCGGCTCTTTCGTTCCCATTCCTACTTCCATTAGAGTTCCAGCGATGATTCGAACCATGTTATATAAAAAACCACTTCCGGTAATTCGGATTTTTATTAAATCCTCTTCCTTGGATACTTGCAGGTCATATACCGTTCTAACAGTCTCTTTCACCTGACTCCCAGCGGAGCAGAAGCTTTTAAAATCGTGTTCCCCCACTACATACCTGGCACCTTCCTTCATCCGCTCCACATCCAGGATCCGATAGGTATGATAGGCATACAAGCGCTCGGTTGGCAGTTCAATTGAACGGCTCAAGATTCGATATTCATAAGTTTTTCTGCTATTGCAATGCCGTGGATGAAAATCCTTTGCCACCTCACAGGATTCCTGCACTCTGACATCTTCTGGAAGCCTTTGGTTCAAGGCATACTTTATCTTTTCTCCTGGTATCCTGGTGGTTGTGTCAAATACTGCTACATTTCCCAAGGCATGTACTCCCGAGTCAGTCCTGCTGGCGCCGATTACCTGTATATCTTCTCCCAGCAAATCTGCTAAAGCCTGATTAAGTACCCCTTCAATAGTCACATCATTAGGTTGAACCTGCCAGCCACAATAATTTGTACCATCATAAGCAACTCGCAGCATTATTCTTTTTAAAACATCAGCTTCCATATCTGTGCAACTCCTATTAACAAGCCCAAATATCCGATTAATGTGACAAATGCCACGGCATCCCGTTTTGTATATGCCAACGGCTTCATTTTAGTTCTGCCCTCGCCGCCGCGGTAACAGCGTGCTTCCATTGCCATCGCCAGGTCATTGGCCCGACGGAAAGCTGAAACAAATAATGGAACCAACAGTGGAATCAAGCTCTTTGCTTTTTTCACCAGTCCACCACTTTCAAAGTCCGCACCTCTTGCCATCTGCGCCTTCATAATCTTATCGGTCTCTTCCAACAAAATTGGAATGAAACGAAGGGCTATGGACATCATCATGGAGATTTCATGCACTGGAAAACGCAGTTTCTTAAATGGTCCCAACAAACGCTCCAGTCCATCTGTCAAGTGATTTGGAGTGGTAGTAAAGGTCATGAGGGAAGATCCAATAATCAGGAATATCAATCGAATTGCCATAAAGACAGCCGTTAAAATACCTTCTTTGGTAATCTTAATCACCCAAATCGTTAATATCGGATCTCCTGGGGTTAAAAACAAATTAAATGCCACGGTAAAAAGCATCAGAAATAAAACTGCTTTTAAACCTTTCATAATATACTTAAGGGGCACCTTGGAAATGTGAATTACACTAAATAAAAACAGCGCAGCGATTCCATACCCAATAAAATTTTTAAAAGTAAACAATGAAATAATATATAAAATCGTACCAATCAGTTTTGTCCGTGGATCAAGCCGATGAATCACCGAATCAACCGGATAGTACTGACCAATTGTAATATCTCTAATCATAACAAACTCCCATCTATGTATGGCTACGTCATTCAATCGCTGCCACATTCGGTTAACCTTTATCAAGCTCCCATATAACTTAATGTATACTATTCTATGCCTTCATAGAGCTTAATGTATACTATTCTACCGTCTCCATAAAGCTTAATGTATACTATTCTCCAGTGTTTCCATAGAGCTTAAGACGTGCTATTCTTCATAACCTCCAATATAACATTCTTCATAAGCGCTCCGCGCTTATGTCACAGGCTTGACTCTCCTTATAACTTTCCTTCTGCCTTTGCCCATCGAAGAATTTCTTCCGTAGCTTCTTTTACGGTGGTTGCATCTGTGCTTACCCTGCATCCTTTTTCCTTTAAGCCATTCATGACATAGGTAACCTGAGGAGCTGCAAGACCAATCTGCTCCAGTTCCTTATAATATGCAAATACTTTTCTTGGAACATTATCCAGAACAATTTCTCCTTTGTTCATTACGATAATCCGATCCACATATTTTGCCACATCTTCCATGCTATGGGAAACTAAGATGATGGTGATTCCACTCTCTTTATGAAGCCTGGCAAGCTGGTCAAGAATTTCATCCCGACCTTTCGGATCCAGCCCGGCAGTGGGTTCATCCAAAATCAAAACCTCTGGTTGCATAGCCAATACACCCGCGATGGCAACTCTTCTTTTCTGACCACCGGAAAGCTCAAAGGGTGAAGCATCCAATAGTTCTTCACTCAGCCCCACCTGCTTGATGGCATTAAATGCTCGCAAGTCTACTTCTAATTGGGGAAGCCCTTGATTGGCCGGACCAAATTTTACATCCTTTAAAACAGTTGTTTCGAATAATTGATGTTCTGGATATTGAAACACCAATCCAACCTTACTGCGATGGGTCTTTTTATCATAGTCTTTCTCATAAATGTCCTGACCATTATAATAAATGGCTCCCGATGTGGCTTTAATGAGCCCATTTAAGTGCTGAATCAAAGTAGACTTACCAGACCCAGTATGCCCTATCAGACCAATAAATTCTCCATCTTCAATTTTCAGGTTAATATCCTTAAGTGCCTGCTTTTCATAAGCATTACCCTGACTGTAAAAATAATTTACCTTATCAACTATAATTCCCATATAACTCCTATCTTTTAATCAGCTCATCCGGCTTTTAACAAAGCTAATTTTGAGTTTTCTGACTCAATTATATGCAATCTGATTATTATAAAATTTACTATTTTTCAATAAAATTAGTAAATCATTTATACAAAACTTCAAAACTTTTAACAAATCAGCTTCTATGCATTCATAGATACCCATAGCTCTATTTGAATTTTATACTTTTTAATGCATATGTTTCAATAATCCCAATTACAGGTTTCCAATAGCCTCAATCAGTTCCTCACTGGATAATATACCTTCCGGAATCGCCAACCCGTTCTGCTTAAGTTCATGGGCCAACAAAGTTACTTGGGGCACATCCAAACGATACTTTTTCAGTTCATCTACTCGTGAAAAAACCTCCCGTGGTGTTCCCTGCATTACCACTTTTCCTTTGTGCATAACGATCACTTTATCTGCATGAATAACCTCTTCCATGTAATGGGTAATTAACAGAACCGTCACTTTTTCTTTTCTATTCAAAGACCGAATGGTCTTAATTACTTCTTTTCTTCCGTTGGGGTCCAACATGGCAGTGGGTTCATCCAAAACGATGCATTGTGGTTTCATTGCCATAATGCCGGCAATCGCCACTCTTTGCTTCTGTCCACCGGAAAGTTTATTGGGTGAGTGACCACGGTACTCATACATTCCCACCGCTCTGAGACTTTCTTCTACCCGACTCCATATCTCTTCGGTTGGAACCCCTAAGTTCTCCGGCCCAAAGCCGACATCTTCTTCTACAATATTTCCAATAATCTGATTATCTGGGTTCTGAAATACCATCCCAGCCGTTTGGCGGATATTCCATAAACTATCTTCCTCCATGGTATCCATCCCATCAACCCAGACCGTTCCCTCGGTAGGCATCAAAATTGCATTAATATGCTTTGCCAGGGTTGACTTGCCGGAACCATTGTGTCCTAAAATGGCCACAAAGTCACCTTTCTCTATATCAATATCCACCCCATCAATGGCGCGGTTAATGCTTTCTACGTTACCTTCTTCATCACGTCGTATATATTCAAATGCTAATTCTTTTGCCTTAATAATTCCCATATTAAACCCTTTCCAAATTCAGCCATGACCACAAGGTTCTTTGTTATTCTAGCCCAAATCCCCATAAATGTAAAGAAAGAATGTAAATTTCTCAAAGTAGCATTCTTGCCCTTTGAATCACTTCTGTCCCTTCAACCATATTATAATAATAGCATGTAAGCTAAAAAGAGAGCAGCTTTTCAGCCACTCCCTAGTTTATGTTCTCATGAATCTCATATTATACTAATTCAATCAAAACTTCCATTGCAGCATCACCTTTACGCTGACCAATCTTAACGATTCTGGTGTATCCACCATTGCGGCTTGCATATTTTGGTGCAATGTCATTGAATAAAACATCCGTAACATCTACTGTCTTAGTGTTCTTCTTCTTTCCAGCTGCTTCAGCAGGAACCTCTGTAATGGAGTAAAGAACTTTGTTCATCTGTCTTCTTGCGTGAAGACGGCTTGCGCTGTCTTTCTTGATTTCCTTCTGAACATCGTCATAAACGGTAACTTTTTTACCATCTACCACTTCTTTCACTCTCTTACCGTCTTTATCTTTACGAGCAACTTTGGCAGTAACGGTTACTGTCTCATAGTTGTCTCTTTCTCTAACTGCTAATGCAATTAAATGTTCAGCGATTCTACGGATTTCTTTCGCCTTTGCTTCGGTTGTTACAATCTTTCCATTGTAAAGAAGATTGGTTACCTGATTACGAAGCAATGCTTTTCTCTGGCTGGCAGTTCTGCCAAGCTTTCTATATCCGGCCATTTCATTTACCTCCTGTATATTTTAGATTACTCATCACCTAAATTAAGTGATAATCCTAACTCTTTAAGTTTTGCAAGAACTTCTTCTAATGATTTCCGTCCTAAGTTACGAACCTTCATCATATCTTCTGATGTTCTGTTGGTTAATTCTTCAACTGTGTTGATTCCGGCTCTCTTTAGGCAGTTGTAAGAACGAACGGAAAGCTCCAGTTCATCAATGTTCATCTCAAGAACTTTTTCTTTCTCATTGTCTTCTTTTTCTACCATAATTTCAGCTGTCTTAGCATTTTCCGAAAGATCAATGAATGAATTCAAGTGTTCACTGAGAACTTTCGCAGCCAAGCTTACCGCTTCGTCCGGCTCTAATGTACCATTGGTATAAACATCCAATGTAAGTTTATCATAGTCTGTAATTTGACCAACACGAGTGTTTTGAACTGTTAAGTTAACGCGTTCAACTGGTGTATAAATCGAATCAATTGGAATCACCCCAATTGGAAGGTCATCATTTTTGTTCTTATCAGCACTGATGTATCCTCTTCCTTTGGTAATGGTCAATTCCATATATAATTTGCAATCGGAACCACCACTTAACGTAGCAATTACTAATTCTGGATTTAAAATCTCAATATCTGGATCAACCTGAATGTCTCCTGCAGTTACAACACCTTCGCCTTCAAACTCAATGTATGCAGTTTTCGGTTCGTTCGTCTCACTTGTATTCTTAATTGCCAGGCTCTTAATGTTCATAATAATCTCAGTCACGTCTTCCTTAACTCCAGGAATTGCACTGAATTCATGAACAACGCCTTCAATCTTAACTTGACTGACAGCGCTACCAGGCAATGATGACAGCATAATTCTTCTTAAAGAATTACCCAAAGTTGTACCGTATCCTCTTTCGAGCGGTTCTACTACAAAACGTCCGTATTTTTTATCTTCAGAAATTTCTGCGATCTCAATTTTTGGTTTTTCAAAATCAAACACTACTGGACCCTCCTTTTGGGATTTGATTATGCTATTAAATACCTATTAAATTATATAATGACAATTTGTACTTCACCATTTACCCGCAGAAGCAGGTAAATGACAAAATCAAATTTATTTACTATATAACTCGACAATAAGCATTTCATTTACAGGAACATCAATCTGATCTCTGGAAGGAATTTCTTTTACTGTTCCGGAAAGGGCCTCATGATTTGCTTCTAACCATGCTGGAACCAATCTTCCATCGGTAACTTCCAAGATGTCTTTGTATCTCTGTGCGGATTTGTATTTTTCATTGATTTCGATTACATCTCCAGCTTTTACCTGATAGGAAGGAATGTTAACTCTTTTTCCATTTACCACAACATGCTTGTGTCCTACTATCTGTCTTGCTTCTTTTCTGGTTCTTGCATATCCCATACGATATATAACGTTATCCAGTCTTAACTCAAGGATAATCATTAAGTTTTCACCAGTTGTACCATATTTTAATTTTTTAGCTCTTGCAAAATTGTTACGGAAAGGTTTTTCCAATACACCGTAGATGAATTTTGCTTTCTGCTTTTCTCTTAACTGTAAGCCCTATTCGCTCATTTTTTTGTTTGCTCTAGCGTTGGAACGGTTTGACTTTTTGTCAATGCCCATGAATCCTGGTTCAATGCCAAGAGTTCTACATCTCTTGAGCACTGGAGTTCTATCTATTGCCATTCTTGTTTTCCTCCTTTAATAATCATTAAACACGTCTGCGTTTTGGTGGTCTACATCCGTTGTGTGGTACTGGAGTTACGTCTTTAATGCTGGTAACTTCGATGCCACATGCCTGTAATGCACGGATTGCTGCTTCACGTCCTGAACCAGGACCTTTAACCATAACTTCTACTGACTTTAAACCGTGTGGCAATGCTGCCTTTGCTGCTGTTTCTGCTGCCATCTGTGCTGCGTATGGAGTTGATTTTCTGGAACCTCTAAATCCTAATCCACCTGCACTAGCCCAAGAAAGTGCATTACCTTCTGCATCTGTCAGAGTAACGATTGTATTATTAAAAGATGACTGAATATGTGCTTGTCCGCGTTCGACGTTTTTCTTAACACGTCTCTTTGTCACTTTTTTTGCTACTTTTTTAGCCATTTGACAAACCCTCCTAATGGATTTTAATTAATTATTTTTTCTTATTAGCAACTGTACGCTTAGGACCTTTTCTTGTTCTAGCGTTTGTCTTTGTCTTCTGTCCACGAACTGGAAGGCCTTTTCTATGACGAATTCCTCTATAGCATCCAATTTCCTGTAATCTCTTGATGTTCAGGGCGATTTCTCTACGTAAATCTCCTTCTACCATCTGGGTTTCGTCGATTACGTCACGGATTCTACCAACTTCTTCGTCTGTCAAATCCTTTACACGAGTGCTAGGATCCACGTTTGCCGCAGCAAGAATACGATTAGAGCTTACTCTACCAATACCGTAGATATAAGTAAGTCCGATTTCAACACGTTTCTCTCTTGGTAAATCTACACCACTAATACGAGCCATTTGTGTTCTACCTCCGTTAATTTTCTTAATTATAAATAAATTTTTACATTGCTCCGTAATCGGAGCTGTTTGATTGATCCGTAATGGAAGTGACGGCCTCCATTACTTCAGCCGCTTTAAACCATGATGTGTCAGGCTCACCCTGCACACTGGGGAATGTGATGCATTACCCCAAACGGTTAATCAGACCGTTCATGATATCACGCCGCATAACGGAACTCTTCTTTCAAATAAGAAGAAAGTCCTGCTCAGGGTGGAAGTCCCCTCAGTGCCCTTAGGGTCACCGTGCAGCAGTAACACAGAAAGCAAGAACTATATAGTATGAAAACAACACAAAAAGCCAAAGCCAGATTATACTTTGGTTATCTTGTGTGTGTATATTCATTAGCCTTGTCTTTGTTTGTGTCTTGGATTATCACAGATAACTCTGACGCTTCCTTTTCTTTTAATGATTTTGCATTTTTCGCAAATCGGTTTTACTGATGATCTTACCTTCATTGCAATCTCTCCTTTCGCAAAAGTCCACTTGCTATTGTATCATAATGAAAGTCAAATTGCAAGAAGTTTTTTGGGAATTTTTGAGAAGTGAATTTTGAGCATTTTAAGCTCAATTTCTCGCAATTCTTTCACTTTAAAAGCCCCTTGTCTTGAAGGAGCTTAAATCGTAAAAAAATTCTATTACTGTCTATACCGCCTTTTATTCCAAGGTATTACGAGTCATTAAATTATTATGTCCAACCCTAAATAGAATAATAAAATCAGCTGTCTTGCTTATCTAAATGATATCGCTTATATAATAGTATACAAAAAATAAAATCAGATATCCTAAAATCAAAATATACTGCCTTGTAATAGATAATCGTAGAAAAATCTCTTGGTTTATTAAAGGGAACATTCCACTAATAATGGCAATAAAAATTCCAATAATGTAATAAATCATCTTATATAACTGCTTTTTACAAATAATATATGTAGATAATATTAGCATTATAGAAATTATAATAGATGTCCAGCTATATATATTAATTAATTTCTGGAGTAATAAGGCTGATTTGCTTTTAAAACTAATAAATCCAATAAAGGAAAGAAATACATTACGGTTAACGGAATGATTAATGAACTATATAAATCACTTAGTGAAACTTTATTTTTTTTAGTCAAACTTGTTCTCCTCCTCTCTAACAATTTCTCGAAATTTCAAGTTCTTGTTTACCATCCTTCTACTATAAAAATCACCCACCTTTTGCCGAAAACACTTTACAAATCGCCAAAATTTGTGACGAAGCCAATTGAATATATTGGAGACGTTTTTTAGGTTATCTTTTAACATCGGGGGCCATACCGCCTGTCAGACTCCTTACTTTAATCGGCACGCCATTGGAAATTTTTGTTTTACGAATCCACATAATTTTTCCTCCATTGTACCACAATGGAGGAAAATTAGTAATTGATAAATATTACCAAATTTAAATTATTGTAACCTGCAGGTTATATTTTCTTTTGGCTTGCAGATTAGGATGATTAATTGGTGCAAGAAAAAAACAAAAATACTAGCAATTACTAGTAGAAAAAGTAGATATACCTGATGTTCCTTAAAGTATGGAATTAATACTATTACACAAACAAGGTAGATGCCTATTGTGCCAACAAAACACCTAAAATAGGTAGAAGCATGAAACCCTCCTGTCCATCCACGCAATGTCATAAAAAATAGCAGAAAAAAAACTGTGGCAGCAAATAATTTTAGTCCAATAGCTAATTGGAAGAATACCAAATATACTATTGCCTTTTCAACTAAAATTTCAAATCTATAAACGTATTCGTCCCGATTTTCATTTTTTACTGCATCCTCATTAACTAAAAAATCCGCAAACCTGATTGCAAACGAATGAATCATTACACTAAGCCCTTCCAACATTTTCTTTATTTTACCTCATTCTTAGTAAAATACAATCCCATGGGAATATAAAGGCGGTAAAAGGCACAAAAAGGCGGTTCATGTAACTTGAGCCGCCTTTTATCCAAAATCACCTTCGTTGTATTATTATAAAAAATTTAAATTCTCTTTCTTTACATTCTATCATTCTAATACCATTGTATTTCTCAATTATATCAAAAATATTTTTCATTCCGAAACCGTGATTTTCTTTATCTTTTTTTGATGTAGCAATATACTCTCCTTCTATTTTTACAATCTCATCTACTGGATTTGTAACTAAAATTAGCAACTCATTTTCCTCACAGATAATTTTACACTCTATCACTTTTCGGATACTATTCTTTTCACAGGCCTCAATTGCATTATCTAAAAGGTTTGATAATAGAATTAGTGATAGAATATAAATAGTACAAGTTAAACGTGAATAGTTCCGATAAGTAAGATATAATAGAAACCAGAAAAAAGAGAGGAACTCATCATGAAAAATCAGTATGATAAAAAATTCAAAGAGGATGCAGCCAAGTATTATTTTGACCATAAAGAGTTAGGATTAAAAGGCTGTGCAGAAAAGTTAGGGGTTAGCCGAACAGCTCTCTACAGCTGGGTTAGTAATGCACAAAAAAACAACGGGGAAATTCCAGCAAGAGGAACCGGAAATTATGAAAGTGATGAAGCAAAGGAGAACGCCAAATTGCGCAAGGAGTTGCGAGATACTCAGGACGCATTAGAAATATTAAAAAAAGCAATCAGCATTCTGGGAAAATGACACAGGCCCTGTTTATCGAAACTGCAAAGGCAGAGG
>JAVBLX010000180.1:0-13557 GCA_031553075.1 Acetivibrio sp. | reverse complement strand
GACCAATCGGTGAGGATGATTTTTCGAGAGTACGGATGAAAAAACGTAGGTGTAGCGGGCTACACTGAGGCTTTTTCATTCGTGCTCTCGGGAAATCAGACCAGCGAATGGTCTAGTTATTTAGAAGATGGTGCACTAGCTCTTAAGCCCTTCCATGAACCAAGCTCTTGCTTTTTCTGCTTCTTCTTTGGTGGGCTCCTTCTCTTCGGCTAAAAGATAAGGTATATTCATCTGCTGGTACTTATTAATTCCCATCCGATGATAAGGCAATAACTCCAGTTCTTTGATATTTGTAAAACCACGAAGAGCCCTTCCTAATTCGTACAAGTCTTCCTGAACCAAGGTAAGACCCGGCACCAGGACATGGCGAATCCGTACCCGCACATTCTGCTCCTTTAAAAAGTGAAGAAACTCCCAAACCGGCTTACTGCTCTGACCAGTCAGATACTGATGCTTCTCTTCATTGCTGTGCTTGATATCCAAAAGCACCAAGTCTGTCACCTTACAAAGCGCTTCAAAATCGTCTTTCAACTCTTTTCGATAAGCAATTCCAGACGTATCAAGGCAGGTATGAATACCTGCCTTTTTTGCTTCCTCGAATAACGTAATCAAAAATTCCAGCTGCACCAAAGGTTCTCCTCCCGTTGCCGTGATTCCTCCTCCTCGATAAAAGCCTTCATTCTTTTTATAATCTGCAAGAATCTCTTCCACTGTCATCTGGTTTCCGGTATTCATTGCCCAGGTATCGGGATTATGGCAATAAAGGCACCTCATGGGACAGCCTTGAAAAAAAACCACATACCGTATTCCCGGACCATCCACCGTACCGAAGCTTTCAACGGAATGAATCCAGCCGGTATTACATCTCATGGTGGAAGGTTCTGCTGATGACTTCATCCTGCTGATCCTTGGTCAGCTTATGAAAGTTCACGGCATATCCCGATACCCTTACCGTAAGCTGAGGATATTTTTCTGGATGAGCCTGGGCATCCAGTAAAGTCTCTTTGGTAAATACATTTACATTAAGATGATGGCCACCTTTTTCTACATAGCCATCAATCATGGCAACTAAGTTATCTATTTGGTTTTCGTTCATAACCAATTCCTCCAATCCTTTTTATTCCCCATGATAAATTCACCTATTCCGGGAATTTTTTTAGGGGTGGTTGAAATATTCCGTACTAATCTATCGTTAAATTCAAATATAAAAGTATAATTAATCATCCAAATTTGCATTCGGTTCGCAGCTTGCACAATTTGGTTCCATACTAAGCTCTAAATCCAAATCTCCCATCATAATGAGGTCATCCTTACCAAGTGCTCCCGGTATAATGGAGAAGGTATTGGAAATACCATCCTGAGCATCACGGAATGGTAACTTGGATACGGAGCTTAAGGAAGCAATGGCTCCTTTTTTATCTCTTCCATGCATCGGATTTGCACCTGGCGCAAAGGCCTGACCAGCCTTTCTTCCATCTGGTGTCGAACCAGTATTCTTACCATATACTACGTTAGAGGTAATGGTTAAAATGGAAGTCGTCGGAATACCACCACGGTAGGTATGGTTACTCTGCACATAGTGCATGAAGGAATGAACCAAATCTGCTGCGATTTCATCCACACGATCATCATCATTTCCGTAGGTTGGGAAGTCGCCTTCGATTTCAAAGTCTACTACCACACCATTTTCATCCCGAATCGTTTTTACTTTGGCATATTTAATGGCAGAAAGGGAATCGGCTACTACTGAGAGACCAGCAATTCCGGTTGCAAACCAGCGAGTTACTTTTTTATCATGCAACGCCATCTGTAGTCTTTCATAACAATATCTATCATGCATATAGTGAATCACATTAAGGGTATTCACATATACCTTAGCCAGCCACTTCATCATATCCTGATATTTTCCCATTACTTCATCATAATCCAGATACTCCGTGGTAATTGGACGATATTTTGGTCCCACCTGCTTTTTACTGATTTCATCCACACCGCCATTAATGGCATACAATAAGCATTTTGCCAGGTTAGCTCTGGCGCCAAAGAACTGCATTTCTTTACCGATACGCATCGAAGATACACAGCAGGCTATAGCATAATCATCACCATGGGTTACTCGCATCAAATCATCGTTTTCATACTGAATGGAAGAAGATTCAATGGATAATCTGGCACAGAATCTTTTAAACTCCATTGGCAGCTGTGTTGACCATAACACAGTAAGGTTTGGCTCTGGAGCCGGGCCTAAGTTCACCAGTGTATGAAGGTAACGGAAAGACATCCTTGTCACCAGGGAACGGCCATCGATTCCCACACCCCCGATGGATTCCGTAACCCAAGTAGGGTCACCGGAGAACAGCGCATTATATTCTGGGGTACGGGCAAATTTTACCAGACGCAGCTTCATGATAAAGTGATCCACAAACTCCTGAATCTGGCTTTCTGTATAAGTACCATTAGCCAGGTCACGTTCTGCGTATACATCAATAAAGGTTGAGGTTCTTCCTAAAGACATGGCTGCACCGTTTTGTTCCTTAATCGCAGCCAGATAACCAAAATACATCCACTGAATCGCTTCTTGTGTATTTTCAGCCGGTCTGGAAATATCAAATCCATAAATCTCACCCAGCTTCTTTAATTCCCCCAGGGCTCGGATCTGCTCGGCCAGTTCTTCTCTTTCCCGGATAACATCAGAGTACATGACGGTTCGGCTGGAATCATACTGTTCTATCTTATCTTCAATCAGTCGGTCTACACCATAAAGTGCTACCCTTCTATAGTCACCAATAATGCGGCCACGTCCATAAGCATCCGGAAGTCCGGTAATGATATGACTGGAACGGCAGGCACGCATCTCATCTGTATATACATCAAAAACACCCTGGTTATGGGTCTTTCTATGGGTGGAAAAAAACTCAGAGATTTCAGGATCTACCTCATAACCGTTATCTTTACAGGCTTTTTCCGCCATACGAATACCGCCATAAGGCTGAAGAGCCCGCTTAAACGGTTTATCTGTCTGAAAACCGACGATGGTTTCCTTCTCTTTATTCAGATATCCGGCTCCGTGGGATACAATGGTGGAAATCACTTTGGTATCCATATCCAGAACACCACCGGCTTCCTGTTCTTTTTTTGTCAAATCCAGTACCTGATCCCATAAAACCTTAGTGCTTTCTGTAGCATCCACTAAAAAACTGTCATCACCTTCATAAGGAGTATAATTCCTTTGAATAAAGTCCCTTACATTGATTTCTTTTTCCCATAATCCTGACCGAAAACCAGTCCATTGTTTTTTCATCATATATATCATATCCTTTCTATATGCAAAGATATTTGCTCTCCTCTTTGGTTAGTTACTTCTAACCCTGTCTATATCCTACTATTTTTGTCGGATATTGTCAAGGTGATTTTTTACTGTTTTTTAAGCTTTTTTACTTGTTTTTTTATTAGATTTGTTCCGTTATTTAGTATAACAGAATGGGCAGAAAAATACTAAGAGATTTTTACCTTTATTTTTTTATGTTCTTAATACAAATGTTACAAATCTTGGTTTAAAATAAACCGTTTGCTCTCAACAATATTTGTGAAAACAAACGGCTTCTTCTTTACTTATTTAAAATATGCCACACCAGACTCAAAAATATACTGATTCTGGTTTCCTACGATGTTAAGAGCCACACCATCACCTCGACGTTCTGAGTGCGCCATCTTACCAAGCACACGTCCGTCTGGGCTGGTAATTCCTTCGATTGCCAGATAGGAACCGTTTGGATTGAAGCTTTCATTCATGGTTGGGTTGCCATCTATATCTACATACTGAGTTGCAACCTGGCCATTTTCCATCAGCTTTTGAATCCATGCATCACTGGCAACAAATCTTCCCTCGCCATGAGAAGCTGGAATGGCATAAATACCGCCAAGCTCTGCTTTCTGGAGCCATGGAGATTTGTTGGTTACTACTTTGGTGTAAACAGACTGGGAAATATGACGCCCAATGCTGTTCGTAGTAAGGGTTGGATCATCTTCCTGCATATCTGTAATTTCACCATAAGGAACCAAGCCAAGCTTAATCACTGCCTGGAAGCCGTTACAGATACCAAGGACCAGTCCGTCTCTTTGTTTCAACAGGTTATTCACTGCTTCCCTAATGTATGGATTGCGGAATGCCGATGCAATGAACTTGGCAGAGCCATCCGGCTCGTCACCAGCAGAGAATCCACCTGGGAACATTAAAATATTTGCTTCGTTTATTGCCTTTGTATAGGCTGCAACAGAATCCTTAATATTCTGCTCGTTCATGTTTTTAAATACAACGTATGTTACCTCTGCACCAGCCGCCTCAAAGGCCTTCATCGAATCATACTCACAGTTGGTTCCTGGGAAGACCGGAATAAATACCTTTGGTCTGGCTACTTTATTCTTGCAGATGTAAATATCCTTTGTATCATAAAGCCTGGTTTCAATCTGTTTTTGTTCTACATCAGACTTGGTTGGAAATACTTTCTCCAACTTTCCAGTCCATGCCTTTAATGCCTCCTCCATGGTAATGGTTACATCTCCACAGCTAAAGCAATTGCTGTTATTTACTTTACCAAATTTTGCTGCATCTGGAAGCAGTGCTTTTATTTTATCCAAATCCGTCTCATTTACCTCTGCAACAATCATGCCATATTCTGGTTTAAAGTACTCTTCTACGGCATATTTACTGCAAAGCTCTACCCCCAGCCTGTTACCAAAGGCCATTTTACTCACTGCTTCAACGATTCCGCCAAAGCCTACAGCATATGCCGATTTTACTCTCTTGTCATGAATCAGACTCATAATCTTTCCATAGGTTTCCATTAAGAAATCATAATCCGGCAAATCATATTTATCTTTTTTAATCGGGAATTTCACCAAAACATTTCCTGCTTCTTTTAACTCCGGTGTCACTATGTCTGCAAGCTTCGCCACATCAACTGCGAAGGAACACAGAGTAGGGGGAACGTCAATATCATTGAAGGTTCCCGACATACTGTCCTTGCCGCCAATCGATGGCAGACCTAATTTCATCTGGGCATCATAAGCCCCTAAAAGTGCTGCCATTGGCTCGCCCCAACGCTTTGGATCAGTTCCCAGTCTGCGGAAATATTCCTGGAAGGTAAAACGAATCTTGCTGTAATCACCACCTGCTGCCACAATCTTGGCAACAGAAGAAATCACGGCATATACTGAGCCATGGTATGGACTCCAGGATGATAAGTAAGGATCAAGGCCATAGCTCATCATCGTTACCGTATCACAAATACCATCCAGTACCGGCAGTTTGGCAATCATAGTCTGTGTCGGTGTTAACTGATATTTACCACCATAAGGCATGGTTACGGTTCCGGCTCCAATGGAGCTGTCAAACATTTCGACCAAACCTTTTTGAGAACATACATTTAAATCATTTAAGGTTTCTAACCATTTTTCTTTTAAGTCATTTACTTTGATTTCTTTCTGTAAATAATTATCTTTTTCAGAAGGCATGGTCACTTCCACATTGGTCTCCTGATGGGCACCATTGGTATCTAAAAATGCTCTGGAAATATTTACAATTTCCTTATTCCGCCAAATCATAACCAGACGAGGCTCTACTGTCACTTCCGCAACGACAACTGCTTCTAAGTTTTCTTCTTCGGCAAAAGCAAGCATTTTATCTACATCTTTTTTATCAACAACGACAGCCATTCTTTCCTGAGATTCCGAAATAGAAAGCTCTGTCCCATCAAGACCGGCATATTTCTTAGGTACCTTGTCCATGTAAATGTGTAAACCATCTGCCAACTCACCAATGGCTACCGATACACCACCCGCACCAAAATCGTTACATTTCTTAATAATGGAGCTTACTTCACCGCGACGGAATAACCGCTGAATCTTACGCTCGGTAGGGGCATTTCCCTTTTGTACTTCTGCACCACATACATGAATGGACTCAGAGGTATGGGCTTTGGAAGAACCAGTTGCGCCACCACAGCCATCACGTCCGGTACGACCACCAAGTAAGATAATCATATCCCCTGGATCAGAGTTTTCACGAATAACATTTTTCCTTGGAGCGGCTCCCATAACGGCACCGATTTCCATTCTTTTTGCCACATAATTCGGATGATAGATTTCATTTACCAGTCCGGTAGCAAGCCCAATCTGATTGCCATAAGAACTGTAACCAGCCGCTGCCCCTTTTACAATTTTCTTCTGTGCCAGCTTACCTGGTAAGGTATCTTTTACCGAAACGGTTGGATCCGCTGCACCAGTCACACGCATTGCCTGATATACATAACCACGGCCGGAAAGCGGGTCACGGATGGCACCACCAAGACAGGTAGCGGCTCCACCGAAAGGCTCGATTTCCGTTGGGTGGTTGTGGGTTTCATTTTTAAAGAATACTAACCATTCCTCTTCCTGCTTTTTGCCATCCCGTACCATTTCAACCGGCACAACAATCGAGCAGGCATTGATTTCGTCTGATACTTCCATATCTTCTAATTTGCCGTCTGCTTTTAGCTTTTTCATAGCCATAAGGGCAATATCCATTAAGGACACGAACTTATCACTACGATCTTTATATAATTCGCTCCGGTCTGCCAGATATTTTTCATAAGTAGCCATAATCGGTTCATGACAATATCCATCCTGGAAGGTTACGTTTTTAAGTTCGGTTAAAAATGTGGTATGCCGGCAATGATCGGACCAATAGGTATCCAGTACACGGATTTCCGTCATAGATGGGTCTCTTTTTTCTACGTCAGCAAAATAATGCTGAATGTGCAGGAAATCCTTAAAGGTCATGGCCAGATTTAAGGAATGATAAAGTCTTTGCAGCTCACTTTCCTCCATATCCGCGAAATGGTCAAAAATAATCACATCTGCAGGCTCTTCAAAGTTTTGGACCAGAGTTTCCGGTTTAACTTCATCCGTCAACCGGGAATCTACCGGGTTAACACAATATGCTCTAATTTTTTCAAATTCACCATCACTAATATCACCACTTAATACATAAGTAGTGGCAGAACGGATAATTGGTTCTTCTGCTTCATTGAGGAGCTTTACACACTGCTCCGCCGAATCCGCTCTCTGGTCAAACTGTCCAGGCAGGTATTCTACAGAAAACACTCGATCGCCTGCTTTTGTTTCAAAGGTTTCACTATAAAAAAAATCCACTGGAGGCTCAGAAAATACGATGGTACTTGCTTTCGCAAAGGTTTCATCACTGACATTTTCCACATCATAACGCACTAGTACCCGTACTCCCGTTAATGATTTCATTTCCAGATAGCTTTTCAGCTCGCCTCTTAATTCCCTGGCTCTTACTGCGTATGCTTCTTTTTTCTCTACATAGATTCTTCTTACGTTCCCCATATTGAACCTCCATTTGGATTTTGTTTGTTTTTTCACTAAATTCCCACCCGTGTGCCTCAGCACAAACATAAATCAGGATGTGAAAATCTATTTTACGCTAGCTCTATAGTAGCATAGGTAAGTTTATAAATAAAATTAATAAAAATAATGGTATTTATAATTTTTTCTAATATTTAAAACAAAACAGGCATATGAAGTTTTTAAAGCTTCGTATGCCTGTTTTTATCGTAAAAACTTATTCTATAATGTTACACTACCAAATACTACACTCTTCCAATTGCTATCATACACTTTGATGGTATGTTGTTCCTTCAAATCAGTAAGGTATACGTTAAATTCTTCGTTTTCTTTATCAGTAATTGCCTGTTCTACCTGACTATCATATTCACTGGAGGATTCATTATTGACCATCCGGAATACATAATATCCATCCGCTTGTTCTTCAATCACTTCAGTAACGTCTCCATTTTTCATATCCATAATCAGTTTAAGCGTTTCTTCGCTTACGTCTTCGCTTTCCTTGGTAAAGGCGTTCTTTTTGTACTGTACGGTAGCATTTTCATCCTCTGCATCAATCACCTTGCTCCAGTCATCACTGGTCTTTGCTTTTGCGAGTGCTGCTTCAATATCCGCTTTCGCCTGTGATTTATCTGCGATATCAACCTGTTCACCGGCATCATTGCTGGTGGTTGTAGGAATATAGAAATATTCTGCTTCATATCCGCGATAAGTGTCATAATCTACTGTCGCCTTTATTGCTTCATCATCAATGGCAAATCCGTCAATCATATCCTGTTTGTAACGTACTGACACTGTCTCCTGAAGAATCCGGTCTACTAAAAATTCCCTGGTCATTCCCAGATTTTTAGCCTTGCTCTCTCCGACCTGGGTAATGGTGCTGTCGGCGCTCTCTTCTGCTTTCGTTATTTCTTCTTCTGTCGCTGTATATCCCTTGGATAATGCTTCTTTATAAAGTAAGGTAGTTTCTACTGCCTGATTAATTGCTTCGGTTCTTAAATCATCCTGTGCCGTGTTGCCATCTCCCATATCCATGGTCCAATAGCTGTCGGTATATCCAAATTGAGCATACAGATTTGCCATGTAAGCCCCCATGCTTTCCGCAGAATAAATCTCATAAATCAAATCTGATTGTTTCATTTTCTTTCCATCAATGGAAAGCAAATACTTTGGTGCAAGTCCTTCCCATGCAACTGCAACAACAACAGTCACTAATATTACCAATGAAATGATGACAAATATTCGTTTGCCAATCCCATCCCGTTGGGATAGTGGTATTTTAGGCTCTTTATTTTGTGGTTTTAATGCTTTCTTTGTATTGTTCACGTGTTTTTTCCTCCATAATATTTTATTCTTCCGGAATCAAGTCCATTGGCAAATCCTCTGGATTCTCCTCAAGGTGATTTTCATCTTCCCAAAGTGAATTATTCGCTGCTGCCTCTTCATCATAGGTCATCTGACCAATCACAATCGGAGCCCACAGTTCTTCATTCACAATAATCTTATATTCTGCCTTTAAGGCTTCATATGCTTTTTCAAAGGCAATACTCTCTGACTCTTCTATTTTGGATTGCATCTGAGTCTCATATGCTTCCTTTGAAAAGTCATCCATCATTTTGATGATATAATATCCGTCCTCTTCTTTAATAATCCCCGCTGAAACCTGTCCCTTCGCCAGCTTAAGAGCTTCTTCTTCAAAAGTATGACCAAAGATGTCATCACCTTTTAAGAAACCAATCTGGGATACCTCCATCGTTTCATCGTCTTCCGGAATCAAATCGGAAAAATCGCCGCCTTCTTGAGCCAGTGGCAGGAGTGCGCTGATTTTTTCATAAGCCGCCTGTTTTTCTTCCTTAGAGTATGGCAGCATATTTCCACTTTCATCATATTCAGCGATGGGAATGTAAAGATATTCCACATCATACTGGCGGTAATCCTCTTCCGTAATCACGGATGTAGCACCATCTTCATCAACATCAAGTGTTCCCATGAAATCCTCATAATAATAACGGGCAAGAGAAATCTTTTCAAATAAAGCGGTCACATCTTCTTCTGTCAGCTTCATGACTTCTTTTTGCTTTTCCGTTAATACTGTTATAAATTGTGTTGCATCAAATTTTGCCTGTTCAAGCTCTTCCTCGCTGAGCTTATAGCCAGATTCCTTCGCCTTCAAATAAAAAACTTCATAAAGAATGGCATTGTCCAGTACATCTTTTTTAGCTAACTCACGATAGGTTGTCCCATCTTCATTCGTACTGTCCCAAAAGCTTTCTCCAAAAAAAGACTGGTACATTGCCTCGTTGGCATTGCCCTCTTCTTCCAGAGTGTAAATATGGTACATCATCTCTTTTAAGTAAATATTTTCACCATTTACCGAAACTACCGTGTCTTTATCTATCTTCGTCCCTTTGCTGCATCCTGCTGTTGCCAGCATCAAAATTACAATAAAACCAAAACAGATTTTATGCTTTACCCTCAAATCGGTCCTCCCTTCCATCATTACTGTTCTATTTTAACTGATATTCCCTATAAGTCAAGGGAAACGGGGAAATTTTCACAGATATTTCACCAAATGGGAATTGTCATAATCCTTATTATATGGTAAATTATATTAGTAGTACTTATAAATCTTGGCTGTTTTTACGTAGTGGCTCCCAGCCCATCATCAAGTGATCCGCTGGGTTAGAAATGTAACAAAGTCTTCCCGAAAAGGAGTATTTTATGGATATTAATTTTGAATTATATAAAGTCTTTTATCACGTTGCCAAAACCTTGAGCTTTTCAGAGGCCTCCAAAGAACTTTTCATCTCCCAATCTGCTGTCAGCCAGTCCATCAAGGTCCTGGAAAAGCGCCTGAATCAATCCCTTTTCATTCGCAGTACAAAAAAAGTACAGCTAACCAAAGAAGGGGACCTTCTTTTTAAACATATTGAACCAGCTATCAACCTGATAAACCGTGGAGAATCACAGCTTCTTGAAGCCAGCTCTATGAAAGGTGGACAATTGCGGATTGGCGCAAGCGATACCATCTGCCGCTATTTTCTGGTTCCTTACCTGAATGCCTTTCATCAGTCCCACCCGGGAGTCCATATTAAGGTTACCAACGGAACTTCGACCCAATGTGTAGAACTTCTGGAATCAAATCAGGTGGATATCATTGTGACCAACGCCCCTAACAAACGACTTTCCACACTGGGGAACATCAAGGAGATTCATACCTTTTACGATGTATTTGTTGCAAATCCAAAGGCTTTCCCAAATCTGGATACCACCCCCATGTCCTATGAGGATCTGCAGAGGTATCCGATTTTAATGCTGGAATCCCACGCTACTACCAGTGAATTTCTTCATCAGCTTTTCTTAAGCCATCAACTGGAGCTGGCCCCTGCCATTGAGCTCAGCAGCAATGACTTGCTCATTGACCTGGCCAAAATCGGCCTTGGAATTGCCTTTGTACCAGAATTTTGTGTGACACCAAACCAGGAGGACCTGGTTATTCTCCCATTAAAAGAGCCACTCCCCAGCCGAAAACTGGTCGCCGCTTACAGCGACCAATTCCCACTCTGGAAAGTGGCTGAAGAATTCCTTCAAATGCTTTCCTAAACATTTAGTTTTTAGCTTTTGCTTTTAGCTTTTGCCTTCTAAGCATTTGCGTAATATTGCTTTCCACGTATTACTCTTGTAAAATTGCTATGAATTCATTTTTCTTTGGTAAAGATTGCTGTAGCTGTCTTAGCATGCCCTGCATTATCCGTTATGGAATACGTAACCGTATACTGATTATCTAACGGCTCAGAGATAGTAACCTGAATACTATAGGTGATTTCTGAGCTGTTATTAAATGCTTTTACACCATATAAAGCCACTGCTGTTGTCATATCCACATCATATGGCAGGATACGGTCAGCAACTCCTTCAAAGCGTAAAAAATTGGTTACAGCAAAGGTTGCCTCTTGCTTTGTCTCATTTCCAGCCTTGTCTTTCGCTGTATAAGTCACCTTCTACGCAACATCACTGATTTTTTCAATCGCAGCCCTAATACCCACCTTAGCTACTGTAACATTATCCAAAGCCGTAACACCTTCCAACACAAAAGCTTCATCCACTACAGTATCCACAGATATTTCCCGATTGGTAACACCAGAGAGTTCTGGAGCCACTAAATCAATAACTACTTTACACTTCTTCGTTGCAGACTTTCCATTTGGAGCCAAAGCAAGGTAAGACACATCATACTCCTTAAGTGTTTCTGTGGAAGCTTTGCTCTTTACAATCTCCACCATCAGATTTTCATAGTCCAACTCTTCACCATGCCATTCCGCCCACACATCTTCTGTTACCAAATCATAATCTACCTTTATGGAGGCATCATTATAATATTTATTCTTCACGCCATAAAAAACTGGCTTGGTGTTATCTACCACCTTATAAATAGCTTCAGCCTTTGCTTTCCGGTTCATCGGATCTGTAATGGCATAGGTCACATAATAAGCGCCTTCCGTTTTACTGTCAATCTTCTTTACCTTTTTTCCCTGAAACTTTATGGATACCGTAACTTTACTGGAAATATCCACTCCTGTTGAAGAATATGCTTTTACTTTATTTTTCAAATCCACTTTAGCTGCATATTGCACCGTTGCATTTTTTACCCCAGTAATCCTTGGCATCTGATCAACATAAGGATTTCCTTCACTCCATATGTCAGTTGGGTCATATCCCATTACCGTCTTTGTACTTACTTTGATTCCTTCCGGCTTCCCAAGGGGTCCTGGGTTATTGGAATCATAAATTGTTACGGTAGTACCAATCGGACAGTTGTCATAGATCCATTTGGCATCCTCTACGGTAAGGCGTACACAGCCATGTGAGCACACCGACCCCAGCTTATTAAACTGACTATTGGATAAAGTAGTCGGATCCTTTTCATAATACCAGACCGAATGAAATAATACCCCTTTATTAATTCTGGTACAATACTGTCCCCAGACATCTCCCACCAACAATCTCCACCGATGACGCTCCGGAGTACGAAAGGTTCCCAGTGGTGTATCCCATCCTGGAGAACATATCATAGCTCTTACTGGTATGGTATATTTTCCTTTTTCATCCTTTTCGTATACGGTAACTGTACACATCTTCCGATTTACCTTAATTAAATAAGGATATGTAGTTTCTGCCTCAGCATTCTGCGTTTGGTTTATAATAAATCCTACAATCAAAACCAAAACCAGTATCAAACTTTTCTTCAGCAAAGACTTCACTAACGTACTGGACTTTTGCATTTTAAACTCCTTTTAACATTTTCCCCTATTTGATTTTTAAATAATACATCAAGCAGGGATATTATTTACCTTTTATTTCATTCCATTCACTTTTGTAAAATTACCATATCATGCCAATTTGTCTTTTGTGTGTCAAAACATTGAAAATTTCATACTATACTAATATATGCCTTGAAAGGAGTTAGTATGTCCCATTTTATACAGTTTTTTCATAAATATGGCTTATTAGCCATGTTTCTATGCATTTTATTGGAATATGCCTGCTTCCCCGTTTCCAGCGAGATTGTCCTGCCCCTTTCGGGTGCTTTGGTAGCAGCCGAACAAATTCCCCTTTACCAGGCCATCCCATTAAGTGTTCTCGCCGGTCTCCTGGGAACCAGTATCTGTTTTCTGATAGGAAAACTAGGTGGTCCACCAGCTCTGGACAAATTGATGAAACGCTTTCCAAAAACAAAAAAGCCCATTGAGGCTTCCTTTGAAAAATTTGAACAGTATGGAATTCTTGCAGTTGGGCTTGGCCGTGTTATTCCCCTCTGTCGTACCTACATAGCTTTCGTGGCTGGAGCCACAAACCAGCCTTATCCCCGTTTTGTCCTGGCCTCTGCTGTGGGCATCACCATTTGGAACACCATCTTGATTTCCCTGGGATACATTTTAAAGGATAGTTGGGGACTTCTGGCAGAATACTATAATCGCTACAAAAAGGGATTCCTGCTGGTAATTATTGTGTTACTTAGTATTTCCCTTGTAAGGTCAATTACAAAAAAAAGGATACTTGGGAGTTAGTATTGAACTAGGTTGTGAAAACCGGACGCAACCCAGGAAAGGTTCGGCGGGAACGTGGGGGATGGGATGGAAAAAAATCCAC
>JAVBLX010000024.1:0-7536 GCA_031553075.1 Acetivibrio sp. | reverse complement strand
AGGTTATAAGATCAAGTCAGCTACTTAATATACCTTAACTTTGTCTACATATTCAATTTTGAGGCCACTTATAAATGGCTTATTTTGCTATGCCCATAAATCTTTGGCTTACCTCTACATTTCTTTTTCAACCTTTACCTCAATGTTTCTTTTTAATTATTTTACCAAGTTTTGTATCTTTTCTTTCTTCTAAAGTTTAATTTCTATTTAAATCAAAATCTTTTTTGATATGATTCTTGTTTTTTTGATAACTACAATTATTGTATCTCTATTTTGTGATATTAGCAACCAAATCCCATCATTTTTTTTAACAGACTACTGTTATGCACAAGTCCTGACATAAAGGCATCACTAATAGTACTGTTCTTCATCCAATTAATAACTTCACAGCAGTCTGGATTACATTCAAGTGAAGCTTTATAAGCTTATTAAAGAATTTATTGTCGTATCTTTGCCTGAATTCTCATACTGTTTAAATCCTGCTAGTCCCAATAATTCGGATAAAAGATTTCGCACCACATTTCTCTTATCCAACCGTCACTATGGAGCCACTCCATCCATCCAAATTTAAACATTACTTTCATACCTATGCTAATGAATATCTCTAGCAGAAGACACCTCAATCAAGTAAATCAGCATAACTGACCTTCAAAACCTTAGCGATAACCTTCAGCTCAATATCCGTCACAAATCTCTTTCCATTTTCAATCCGTTGAATTGCATTCTTATCAACATCTAATCCTTCTCTTTGCAGCATATCTGCAAACATCCTTTGAGATGTTTTGGGTGATAGCTTTTCTCTAAACACCTTTACCCTATCACCGCAAATATTATTCTTACCATTTTCCGCTTTGTTTTTATACATATATCTCCCTCATTTTGACATTTAGTAGTTGTCACTAAGATGATTATATGTTGAAATCTCCTTAAAAACGACATTCTGTAAATGTCATTTGTAAAGATTGTCCTTAATTCAGCTAACAATAAAGGAGCTATATGCAGCAAAACTTAATTACATTATTTAATAGTTTTAAAACCACCACATATTACACACAAAGTTCCTTTGCCCTTGACTTAGAATGGCTTCAAACTAAATTAGATAAAGATGATTTTAAGAAATTGGAAAATCAAATTTTAACAATACTTTAAAGGTTCATTCATTCTCACAATTCTTCACCAATAACCCCCTATGAATATACCCTTCTTTCACATCCCCATCCCTCGGCAACGGGTGTGTATCAACCTCACTATACTTTCCATACATCCTTTTTTCAACCCCAGAAAAACAAATCCGCAAACCAATACAAGAATAAAAATGCGCTGTATTTTGCAACTGAAAATGAACATGAGGCTCCGTCGTATTCCCAGAGTTACCGCACTTTGCAATAACCTCACCCCTTTTTACCGCCTGTCCCTTTTCCACGCTTACACTACCAGGCATAAGATGGCAAATAGCGCTATATTCCTTCGAAGCATGTTTTATAACAATTCGATTCCCGCCAATATCCGGCGTATCCGGGTCAGTCTGCCCATCGTCCATGATACGACAATCAGGAAAGTGATTTTTCACAGAAACAACTACCCCATCCGCAGGAGCAAGTATATCTTTCCCATAACAATAATAGCTCCGCAAATCCTTTCTATCCCCCTGACAGCTCTCACCCTCATCATCCACAATAATAAAATCATAAGCAAATCGTTGTGGCAAAATTTCCCACGAATGAGATGTACTTTGGGTAATACCACCATTGCAGGTATACCATTCACCATCAAATGGCAAAGCATACTCTATTTGGGTTACACAACGATCAGCATCCTTCTCTCCATGTCGAATGGCTCCATACATTAAGCCAAATATTTGTATCAACGCCTGACCTAGAAAACGTATCTTCATATAATTTTTCCTCCCCACTTCAACTTAGAAAAATACTCCTATCACCTTAACATCAATCCTCCAAGTATTTCTCACTTATTTTATCGGCCTACCAATCCTCTTATCCAGCCTCCACTGCGGGGCCACGCCATCATCACCCCAATATTCATCCAAAGCTGCAATTCGTCCATCTTCCATCCGCAAAAAAGAAACCACATTAAAAGACAGCAGCTTATCAACCGTATAAACATTCGTTGCCGTAATGATCAAATCGCCAATTTGCTCGACCCTCTCAACTTCACCCGCCCATTCACCAGGATATTCGCAATTTGCCTTTATATATTCTTCCACCGTAAAATGCTCATTTGTGCAATGCCAATTAATAAATGCATCCTCTTTAAAATACTCTCTCATTTTTTCCGCATCTTGCGCTAATACAGCCGCCCAATATTCTTCTAAATTCATCCTCATTTCACCTTCCCATTTCCCCATTTTCAAAACCCTCTACTCGCTTTCCAATATCTTAATTGCAATCTCCTTTGCCCTGCCGCCAGATTACCGAACCCTAATGCCGTTAATTCCTCCGCAACCTCGGCTTCTCCCACTGCATCCAGCACTTGCCTAAAGTACCATATACACGAGGACCGAAATGCATTCATACTTTTTATCATCCAAGCTATCTCCCACAACACTTCTTATATTTCTTCCCACTTCCACAAGGACAAGGGTCATTGGGATATATCTTCTTTACACTCTCTTTCACCTCTCCATGAATCCCATTCGGAAATGAAAACATAGGAATTTCTGTGGCATTTGAATCTAAATCCAGCTTAATCCCTCTTCTCGCAAGCTCCTCTCTTTCTGAAGCCAATGCATCCGCTGCCAAAGAGCTCCCTGGTACTACTGTCAAATCATCCCAACTTGACAACATCTCCCGTCTCGATTCATCTGGCGTGTTTCCATGATTGTGCCAGAGCCTTGTCTCATTCGCAACCTTCATAACAAAGCCCAACAGTTCATTGGTACGGCTCAGATCATCAAAATCCACCTCATACCCCTGAAATGCCGCCATAACAAATTCAAGAAAATCATGTGGATCATACTCTCTCGGCATCTTTCCAACATCGGTGGCTTGATTGTGCAGCTCACGGATAAAGTCATCAATACACTGTGAGGTCGATATGTCCAGCTTCTCTGCCACCTTGGCAAAATTTTTCAGGAAATTACTTTCAATATATCGCTTTAACTTCCTTTCAGCATTTGATATTTCATAATAGCTATCATCTGCATATTTCAAAAATTCCTTTTTCCCTGGTAAATATATTGGTTTTTGAATTGCTTCCTCCAAGAGTTCCCGATAAGAGGTCCCACTTACAGATGTATAAAACCTTTCTAAATCGTCCTCCTTTATTTCCCTCTTCTTCCCCTTAAAGAAATCCATCATCTGCGCATTTTCAGTCATAAAATCATTGTGAAAACAGTAGTGGAGAAATAGACCATCTATTGTTGTACACACCACCGGAATCATGTCACCAATCGTATCATGAAGAGTGCACATCGCAAAATATCGTGGTGTATATGCAATCGTATTCTGATAGTTGCCTTGTTTTCTCTCATATCCGCCAAAACTTCCCAATGTCTTTTCATAATACAAAATGAGCTCTTCTAATTCCTTAACATGTACTACTCCATAAAGATTAACTGCTGCTCTGGCATACGCCGAAATCATCTGTATGTATTTTTTTCTTTTTTGGTAAACCGGATCCTGACACAATTCACGGTATCTTTCACCACAAGCAAAGTCCTCACATAGTGTTTCCAGATTTTCATTGCTTTCATAAAACGCCAGGCAAAATCCCTCAAATAATGTCTCGTCACCAAACACATCGGCAATCAAATCCTCTCGCATTTTCTTCAGCATCTTTTGACCATGATAGTCAGCTTCATCAATAAGATTAAATATCCTAAGCGACTGATCTGAAATTATCGTATCTAAAGAGAAATTTATCTTCTCCGTCTCCCCCTCTATTACATTTAAGAGATCATCATTCCGTTGTGCAAGACGAAAATCCAGATTTCCAAGAAGAACCTTGGACATTAATTCATAAAGAAGTTTTATATCCTCTGCTTCTCTGCTTTATATTTTTTCAATGTTGCTTAATATGCATTGTATATTTCATACTGTTTTCCTCTCCTCCAATTCATCACATTACTTTTCAGTTCATGCAATATCCTGCCGTAATAACAAGTCCTACATTAATATTCTTTCTTCGGGCATATCCTCGGCAGTTCCTCCAAGAAATGCTGTCCTATTTTCCCTGCATCGAAATGATATGCCTCACAGATGAATCTCAGTCCATCCGGGGTCAGAAGACGACCATTATTCCTGTCATGGCAAAGCTGCTCATAATCCTCTAATTGCTTTTTTGTTATTGTTGGCATCTGCTGCCACCTCATCTTTGCTTAGACTTATAGTCCTAACCATAGTCATTTCATATCAACCAATTTCCCAGTAATTCTCCCTATCTCGCCTTCACTCAACCCCAACTCCCGAAAATAATCATCCGTACTCCCAAACCGCTCCCGAAACAACCGTAAAAATTCTTCCATAAATCTTTCATTCGGTGTCACAATATTCATATCCAAATCCGGAAAATTCTGATGTACCAAATCCAACCGTTCCTTGCCATATTCCTTCGACATAAGATAATTTTTAATAATATCTCCATCCTCAACCCCTCCATGACACAAAAGAATCGCTGACACCACCCCAGTTCGATCCTTCCCCGCCGTACAATGAAACAAGACACCACCATCCGAATTGGCAATACCACGAAATACCTCCACCATATTCACCGCACAGGCAATATCCAAATAGCTTACCGGAACTGCCTCCACCGACTCCGGAACACCACTGCCTTCCTCAATCTGATAGTTCAAATAATTTATTCCTTCCACATTAGCAAAGCCACTTGGCTCTCTTGTTACATCCTTTTCTCCACGCATATCAATAACCGTCGTAATCCCATGCTCTCTAACAAATGCATAGTCCTCTTCGCATGGATGGCTTGGCACGTCACTTCTTAGCAATGAATTCCACCTTGTAACATTCCCGTCTTTCGTCCGATATCCACCCAATTCTCGTGTATTCTGCGTTGTCTTTAATAAACTTACACCTTCATTTTTCCATGTATACCGATACTCATCTACACCTGTTTTTCCTTCCCTAAGCAACCGTATTTCATCAACACAAACATTGGTAGCTATTATAATAAATTCATTTGCCATTTCATGAGTAAAGAAAAATATTTCTCCATCCCGCTTTTCCACAAAATCCTTCTCCAAATCTTCAAACAGCCGACTTACATCAAATGGATAAAGAATATTTATTTTTTCTTCCAAAAAATTTCCCGGTAATATCAGATTATTTGTTAAGCCAAAGCGCTCAATCACATATGGATTAATGATATAATAGTCATTATGCAGCCTCGCTACATTCCCCGGAATCGACGAATTCCACTTATAGTCTTTGTATACCATTTTGCGAAAAATCAGATCCTGAATCAAATGCAAATAATACCCTAAATACATCCCTTCTCCCTCTAACTGACTTGCGAACTCCCTCTTAAACCGCCTCAAATCATATGTCTTCTTCATTCCTCCACATACAAACAGCTTCAAATGGCTATCTGACTTTGGTGCTTCTATATCGTATGCATCCGGCAATATGATTCCCAGCCTGATTCCATTCTTATCCTTTACCTGCACTTGTTCCATTATTTTTTCTGCAACCGCTAAATGCAATATTCTTGATGCCATTTTGCTTCTCCTTTATGCCCCTGCTTACTGATAGCTCTCTCTTCACCTCAAAACATAATCCGTATCATAACACCTTACATAAAGCTATAAAGCTGCCCAAAATATCTTTACCCCTTCAAACAAAACAACCCATACAGAGGAATACTCTTAATTCCATTCTCAAATCCAAAGTTCTTCGCTGACACCCTAATCGAATATGCTGGCTCATAAAGCGATATAAAATTCTTCAGGCTCTTTGCCCGCACATTATCTGCTGACTTGCATTCCAGGGGAACAATATTTCCTTGACGGTCTTGAAAGACAAAATCCAGCTCTGCCTTCCCCTGTGAACTCCAGTAATAAGGCGAAATACCATTCGTCACCAATGCCTGCATCACATAATTTTCGGCCAGTGCCCCCTTAAGCCCATCAAAGCTAGAGGGGCTGTTCAAAACTACATTTGCAGCAATATCAAATTTAGAACAAAGAAGTCCGGTATCCACCATCCTTAGTAACTGGAATATGCCCATATTCCCAGTTGCAAAGTGTTCTTACTTTTTTATGCCTAACATGATATAATCAAAACTGACCAGATAACTTTCCAAAGTAGTCGCAGCTAAAGCATGCAGATAGGAGCTAAAATGAGTATCTTATATACACCAATTAAAATTAAAAACCTGGAGCTTTCCAACCGCCTGGTCATGCCGCCGATGGCAACTGAAAAATCAAAAGGCAATAAAGTCTCTGACAAACTCTGTGATTACTATGCCGAAAAATCAAATGGTGGCCACATCGGTCTGATTATTACCGAGCATAGCTATATCAGCCCCGAGGGAAAAGCCAGCAAAGGACAAGTATCCATAGCAGATGATAACGATATTGAGGGCTTAAAAAAGCTGGTATCTGTAATCCACCAAAATAACACAAAGGTTATGGCTCAGATTAACCATGCCGGTGAAGCTGCTGAACGTGAAATTACCGGATGCGATGTGCTTGCTCCCAGTGCTGTAAAGATTCCACGGTCACCGGAATCCAAGCCATTGCCAAAAGAAATGAGCCTGGCTGATATCGAAAAAGTAATTGCTGACTTTACCAGTGCCGCCACAAGAGCAAAAGAAGCTGGCTTCGATGGTGCCGAAATTCATTCTGCCCATGGGTATTTATTAAACCAGTTCTTCTCTCCTTTAACAAACAACCGAAAAGATGCCTATAATGGACATTCCATTGAGGGAAGAATAAAACTTCACCTGGAAATCATCAGCTCGATTCGCACTGCCTTGGGACCAGATTATCCGATTGCACTTAGATTGGGAGCATGTGACTTTATAGATGGCGGCATTACGTTGGATGACAGTATCATAGCCGCAAAAGAATTCGAAAAAGCTGGAATTGATCTGCTGGATATCTCCGGCGGACATCGTGGTTATACCCGTCCTAAAGCAAAGGGACAGGGTTATTTTAGTGATTTAACAGAAGCAATTAAGAAAAATGTTTCCATTCCCATCATACTGACCGGTGGAATTGTAGATGCGGAATCCGCAGAAGATTTATTAAAGAATAATAAAGCCGATTTAATCGGCGTAGGCCGAGCAATCCTTAAGGATTCCCAATGGGCCAAAACGGCTAGTCTTAAACTGGGCTAAAGGGATTTGCTAAATGTCAAACTTGTTCTGATATCACCAGCGCTGAAAGGTAAAAAACCGTCCCTCAGCCTTCATATTTATTTTGAACCAAATCACACACGCTAGTGCGTGATAGCCTTTCGTTACTTTTTTTCTCTGTCAATCTTGCATTGGCAGAGTTTTTGGTTTACAATCATCTCATCTTAAAAAAGGAAAAACCCCACAGATGAGTTCAATGCTTAG
>JAVBLX010000003.1:0-83735 GCA_031553075.1 Acetivibrio sp. | reverse complement strand
CAAAGCGAGGCAAAAACATCTATGGAGCATAGAAAAGATTTGCTGTTTGTTTTTCAAAGTAACTTCCAGTTTGTACTTTTTCAAACTAACTTCCATTTTTTGAATTTAAGTTCCATGCAAGGGTGGAATTTAATTTGGAAAGTTACAAAAGTTACAATTTATAATAAAAATGTAAAAAAAGGGTTGATTTTTAGATAAGCTTAAGATATAATGAGTCTTGCGTTGAAAATGCATGCGCTGCTAGCTCAGTTGGTAGAGCACCTGACTCTTAATCAGGGTGTCCAGGGTTCGAGCCCCTGGCGGCGCACTTGAAGGTCCCGGTTTGACAGACATATGAGCTGTTGGGTTGGGGCTTTTTGTTTTGCTAAAAATGCCCATTTTATGCGGCTTTAAGACGTTTTATTGCAAGAGATAGATTTCAAATTCAATAAATTGAAAATAAAAATGGGTGATAATGAATTAAAATAGAGTTAGTCATATTTTAGTCATTTAACAATTTATACAAGTATTTTTACGTTGAAGTTAGTCAAAATTTAGTCAGATTTTCCTTGTAAAATCAATGAAAACTCGTGTTTTTATTTTTCTGAAGTTAGTCAAATCTATAAAGCAAGAAATTTATCCAGTTTTTCAGCGGTTGTATTTTTGCTTTTATCCAAATGCGTGTAAATGTCCAGGGTGATTTTTATATCCGAATGCCCAAGCATGTATTGGGCTTCTTTCTCTTTTACTCCGGCATAAAACAACATAGTGGCATAGTTGTGCCTGAAAGCATGAGCACCTAAACCGTGGATAACCCTTATGGTTTCTGTGCCACCGACAGAAGCATTTAATTTATCTACAATCTTCCGCCAGAACTTAATATAGCTTGATTTGGTCATTAACCCCCCTTTTCGTTCCATTTCGAAGAGATAAAGACCATTTAAGGACTTTATATACCCTAAAAGGAAATCTCGCAAAATAGACGGCATAGGAACGTTTCTGATGCCGGCAGTGGTTTTGGGCATTGTTTTTAGTTTGGCAGAATTTCCTTCATGGGTCACAGCATTCCTTACACGGATTTCATTTGAGCTAAAATCTATATCGTTCTGGCTCAATGCAAGAGCTTCCCCCCGTCGTAATCCGGTGTAGAGGATTATGTATATAAAGGCTCGCTCCTTCGGGTCTAGGTCTGCTTTTTGTACAGCTTTTTTTTCTATTTCAGTAAGAGGGCGCTTTTCTTCCTTGATTTGCTTTGGCAAAATTACATTACGGCAGACATTCTTGTAGAGCAATCCTTCATCAATAGCGGATTCTAAAATTTGATTTATGCACATTTTTATCTGCTGGCAGGTTCTGGGGTGGTCGCTCCGGTAATTAATTATCTCCTGAATATCAGTTTTTTTCAAATCTCTTAGCCGGATATCTCCTAATGATGGGATGATGTGTGAATAAACCAGACGATCATACATTTCTTTGGTCTTTGTTTGGGATGTGGCTCTATAGGTTAAAAACCATTTATTTGCCCATGCACCTAATGTCGTATTCTTGTCATCAGCAAAAACGCCCTTATTGACATCCGACCTAACGTCAGCGACTTTAGACTTTAGTTCATTCGGGGAACGTGAGTAAACTGTCTTGTATTTACGCTTGCCAGTGGATTCGTCTATACCAGTTATGACATTGGCCTGGTAACGTCCGTCTTTCCTTTTGGTGATTTTGTTTGCCATATTATTTCCTCCTTAAAAATGGGTATAAAAAATACACCTATTGCCAGAACAGGTGTATAAATGGTATAATATGAGTGTGAAGTCGATATTATAGGTCCGGCCTGTCCGGTATAGTATCTATAAAAGCCGTTCTGTTTGTAGCAGGGCGGTTTTTTGTTATTTTATTATTTTTCTATCACAAATTTAATTTTGCTACTTGCCCAAAGGCTATCAGTATATTGTATTTCGAGTTCTTTCCAATCCTGAGGAACTTCAAAAGCCAAATAGCCATTTAATTTTTTGCCGGCATCAACGCTGCCATCTAATTGTTGTTTGGCTTTATCAGTAGCAAGGGCCATGAATGCATTAGAACTAAAATCTAATTTATAATCATCACAGTAATTGGAAAAACTTACCATACTACTTACAGTTATTTCTTTTTCTGAATTATTTGCAAATTCTAAGTTTACAAATACGAAAACATTACCATCTTCTGGAGAGCCCCAATCGCCACCATCAGATTCTTCATATCCTACTAGACTGACTAGAACATTTTTGTATTCAGCAGTTTCACCAACTTTAAAAATTAGCTTTTCTTCTGTTTTAGGGGTTTCATTAGATGTTTCTTTTGTAACGTTGTCTGTATCTACTAACTTCGCATCATCGGTATCGCTGCCTAAGCTCGCAATAATCATTATTAATACAATAAATATAAATACTACAATACTAACTAAACAACCACTGGCCTTTTGCCTTTTTCTGCAGTGTGGACACACCTTTGCTTTTGCGGGAATGTCTGTTTGACAATGCTTGCACTTTTTTGTGGGTTGTGCGTTTGGAGTGGGTTGCGTGCTTTGCGTAGGCGTATCTTGAATCGCGCCACTTTCCAAATTGTCATTTGTTTGATTTTCATTCATACGTAAATCCTCCTAAAAATTATTTATTATCTTTCCCCGTTGCCCTTTATCAAGGGCTATTCCTGTTGCCAATCAGGAAATTTATAACAATCCTTTCTCGTACGAGAAGAGGATATAGTTATCACAAATCATTTCCAAAAAAATAGTAATTCTCAGCCCGACTATACATATCAAGATTGTTTTCCAAGAACTTTATGCGCTCTTCATCTCGCTTAATCTTGCGTTGTAATTCTCTTCTTTCTTTTCTTAACCGCATAAGTTCATCATAGTACCTTCTAGCCGGTATAGGAATTGCACCCTCTTCAGAAGAACGTGATTGATATTCTATAATTTGAACATTGTAATTTGTAAAATCATTACGATCAATATGTTTTACCGCATGTCTGAAAGCCTTTAATTGTTCCTCTTGCGAAAGCCTTGAATTAATAAAAACAGAATAAGTACTGTCTGGATTTTCTGTCACCGCTTCTTTGGTGTTTCCTGGCATATCCATAAGGTGCACATAGACATCATCTCGGACTAAATCAGTCGTCAAAATTACCACGTTCCTTTCGTTTTAAAGCTAATAGCATACTGTGTACGGTTTCTAAATCTTCTGGATCGGCATCTTGTGCAGCATCAAACAGCAGGCGCAATTCTTTGCTTTCAAAGATTTGCTGTGCTACTTTGGCGGTTTCGTCATTGAGGTAGTAAGCTTCTCCTCCCTCTTTTTCTTTACCAGTCATAAGGTAATCTAGGGTTATGCCAAAATAGTCCGCTATTTTTTGAAGCTTTAATGAATTAGGAGTGCTTTTATCCAATTTACTAACATAGCCTTTAGCGAATCCTAATTCTTCCTCTAGTTTATTTACTGACAATCCTCTTTTCTTACATAATTCTTTGATAATTTCCCTTAATGTCATTTCGCACCTCTTCCATGATTCTGAAAAAAACGCAAAAATTATTCTTGACATTCTGAAAATATCGCTATATAATGTGAATATAGATTCTGAAAATATCGCAAAACTATAACGGCCTTCAGTGCCAAAAAATACTCTATTTAATTTTTGCTTCGTACCTCAAATTATAGATTATTTTCAGAGATATGTCAATATAATTTAGTGATATTTTCAGAGGTTTAAACAAAGCAAGAAAGGAGGTGCCTCGTGTTATTCAATAATATAAAAGCGTTGGCAAAAGAAAAAAAAATTCCCATCGTAAAAATCGAAGAAAGTTGTGAGTTGGCAAGGGGAAGCATTTGTAAGTGGAATGACGTTTCACCCGCTGTTGATAAGGTCAAAAAAGTTGCGCAGATACTTGATGTGTCCATCGAAAAACTTTTAGAGGAAAGCACAGATACAAATTGAATATTTTCTAGAGTAAAGGAGGCGGAGAATTGGATGAAAGTAATTATCATAAGTGCAATAATATCCTCTTTAATTTCAGGGGTGATACTCAATAGCCAAAAGATAAGGAATTGGTTTGACAGAAATTCTTAAGCTAAGAGCAAAGCGGTAATAACCGAACTTAATATACCTACTGCTACTGGGATAGCGATATGGCTCAAAAAATATTCTAAATTAAAAAATTGTTGGCGTTCAACTTCGGCAAAGCCCAAGTCGTCAAGCTGGAATAAGGTTTTATCAGTGATTTCTATTGGCTCGCCACAATTTGTAAAAGAACCGCCAACTTGAATTATGAAGTGTTTATAGGCTAATTTCTCAAGAATATCTTTTAAATCAGCATTTTTCTTAAACTTTCTTTTTATAGTTTTATAGGAAACAGTTTTTTTCTTATTGATGTATTGCAATATAGCAAGAGTGGATTTTGTTATTATC
Source organism: Acetivibrio sp. (assembly GCA_031553075.1). Lineage (GTDB taxonomy): Bacteria > Bacillota > Clostridia > Lachnospirales > Lachnospiraceae > DIGJ01. The sequence continues at coordinate 79,316 of JAVBLX010000003.1, read as the reverse complement.
ATGATACAACCTCCTTATAAGAGGAGTATAGCACTAAAAATAAAAGATTCAAAATTTTTTATTAAAACCAATTGAATATTTCTTAGAGTAAGGAAGGGAAGAAATATGGAAATCGAGAAATTCATTCTAAATCTTTATTACCCTAAACCACTAATGAGCATTTCTGAGCTTGTAAAAATGGGATTTTCTCGTGATACATTAAAAGAGTATTCGAGAGTAAAAGATGCTCCCATTACGTGGTCAGTTGGTGGCGGGAAGATATTTTTTGTTACATCAGAGCTAAATGAGTTTATAAGGAAAGTAGAAAAGCGCAAGAAAAGCGCAAGAAATTAAGCAAATAGAAAGGAGAACCATGAAAATGAATTTTGAAACAATTACAGTACAAGATTGCAAAGAATATTATCTTTTTAAAGGAATGCATGTAATTTTGGAAAACGGACAAGTCATTGGATTTGCAAAGGAGGATTGACCATGAGTAATTTAACTAAGGAAATGGAGATTATCAAAATCTTAGGGAGATTTTGGAGTGAGTTGTATAACGCAAGAGAATCCTTGGGTAAAGACCACCCAGAGTATGAAAAGCTGCACGGCTTATTAAAGAATATTGATGAAGTGGTTAAGCACGTAAGCGAATACGAAAGATTGACTGAGCAATAAAAATGAGCGCATAGGATAGCCGTCCTGGTTGCGCCCATAGGTAAATTAACAATTCGAGAATACCACGAAAGGGGGATTTTTGCAATGGCATTTGGAAAGTGTCCATTTTGTAAACATAATTTACGGTCAGACAAAACCTGTGGCTGTAGAGATAGAATCAAAGAAAACCAAGAAGCTAAGAAAATTAAGGAGGAAAAAGAAAAATGATGAACATAACAATTAAGGTAGAGGGCTTAGAGCCACTCGTTGATGCAATTAACCGTCTTGTTGGAGGGAATGCTCCGATTAATGTCAGCGTGGCTCCAGTAGATGCGTCCGCAATGCAAAACTTTCAGCCGGTACCGCAGCAACCAATGCCGCAGGTACCAACCTTCCAACAACCTGCAGCACAGCAGCCAATGCAAACGTCAGTACCTACTCAACCTATGCAACAGCAACAAATGGCGATGCCCCAGCAGACCATTCCTACAACAGCTATGCCCCAGGGATATACCCAGGATCAGATTGCTGTCGCCATGACTGGCTTAATGGACCAGGGCAAGCAACCGGTCGTTATGCAGATACTTAACACATTTGGCGCAAACAGTCTTTTGGAGGTTCCAGTTGAACGATATCCGGAACTGGCAGTTCAAATGAGAGGGGCAGGTGCAAATATTTAATGACTAAAAAAGTAGAAGCCGCAGTTGAACGTGATCACGCGTTATTAGCTGCTTCAAGTTCAAAACGGTGGATCAATTGTCCGCCGTCTGCCAGAATAGCGGATAGTATTCCGGAAAAGACAAGTGATTATGCCGAAGAAGGAACCCTGGCCCATTCGCTTAGTGAGCTGAAGCTAAGAAGAATCTTTACCGAACCGATGACGGAAAAGGCATATAAATCCCAGCTCAATAAGATGAAGAAAAATCGGCTATGGGCGGATGAGATGGAACGGTGTTCGGATGCTTATGTCGAATACATACAGAAAATTGCATTTGGTTGTCAGACGAAGCCGTCTGTTTCGATCGAGAAAAAGGTTGATTATAGTCATGTTGCAAAAGAAGGTTTCGGAACATCCGATTGTATCATTTTATATGGTACCACCCTTCATGTAATTGATTATAAACATGGTAAGGGGATTCCAGTTAGTGCAGTGGATAATCCGCAAATGTCCTTATATGCTATTGGGGCAATGAAAGCCTATGAAATGCTTTACAACATTGAAGAAGTTCACCTTCATGTGATCCAGCCAAGGCTCAACAACTTTTCGGCATGGACAACGACCGCAGCCTATTTAAAGCAGTGGGCAGAAGAAGTTGTCAGACCTGCAGCCGAACTGGCATTTAAGGGTGAGGGATATTTCACCCAGGGCGACTGGTGCGATGGCTGTTTCTGTCCGATTGCCGGAAGCTGCAGAGCAAGGATGGAAGAGAATATGCAGTTGGAGAGCTATATCAGTCCGGTGGATGGGGAGCTGCAGCTGCCTCCTGTTTTATCCAGTGATGAAGTGGGGAAAATCCTGGTCAGGGCACAGAATCTTGCCAAGTGGGTAAAAAAGCTGGAAGGTTTCGCCCTGGATGAACTCATGAAGAGCAACCCTGTTCCAGGGTGGAAGTTAGTTGAGGGAAGAAGCAACCGGCAGATTACAGATATCGATGCCGCTTTTAAAGAGCTGCAGAAAGCCGGCTACAAAAAGGCCATGCTGTATGAGCCAAAGCCGATACCCCTAACGGGTGTTGAAGCACTGATTACAAAAGAGGATTACAACGGGATTTTAGCAAATTATATTGAGAAACCAAAGGGCGCGCCAACTCTTGCCCTGGAGACCGATAAGCGAAAAGAATATCAGATCGGGACCACGGCGGCAGAGGATTTTGGCGGTGAGAACAGTTATAAGGAGGAAAATTAAATGATTACAGGAAAATTTAGAGCTAGTTATGCTCACGTATTTGAAGCGGCGTCGACCTTAGGGGGTGAAGCAAAGTATTCTATTACCATGTTGATTCCTAAGTCTGACATGACCACAATCAATCAGATCTATGCAGAGATTGAAAAGACTAAGAACGAAGCAATACAAAGTGTGTTTGGTGGGAGAATACCACCCATCATCAATATTCCTTTTTACGATGGGGATGGTTTGCGACCAACCGGTGAACCTTTTGGAGAAGAGTGCAGAGGTCATATGGTTCTTCGTGCTTCGTCGAAAACCAGACCGAGTGTTGTTGATGTGAATATTCAGCCTATTTTGGATCCAAATGAGTTTTATAGTGGTTGTTATGCCAGGGCGACTATCAATTTCTTTGCATATGATCAGAGAGGAAATAAGGGGATCGGGTGCGGACTCAACAACCTGCAGAAGCTGGGTGATGGCGATCCGTTAAGTGGAAGAACAACTGCAGCAGAAGATTTTGGTGGTAGCAATTCATATTCACCGATGGGCGGTTATCAACAACCAGCTGCAGCTCCGGCGCAGAACTATGGCCAGCCAATGCCAGGCTATTCGACAGTACCACAAACAATGCCGATGCAAGTACCACAATATGGACAACCTGCGTACCCACAGCAGCCAGCTCAATTTCAACCACAGCCAGCAATGGGGTATCCACAACAACAGCCGGCAGTTAATCCAGTAAACGGACAGCCTATGCCTGGACCGGTAATGGGGATGTGAGAATAATAAGAACCTTAAGCATTGATATAGAAACGTACTCCAGTGTGAATCTAAAGAAATCGGGGCTGTACAAATATGTGCAGTCTCCGGATTTCGAAATACTTTTATTTGCTTTTGCATATGACGACGAGCCGGTACAGATTGTCGACCTGGCTTGCCGTGAGCCTTTGCCGGGATACATCATTTATGATCTGGTCAATCCGGATGTAGTAAAGAACGCCTACAACGCAGCATTTGAGTATTACTGCCTTTCAAAGTTTTTCCGGACTGAATTATCCCAGTGGCACTGCACCATGGTGCACGGTCTTTATTGTGGTTATCCTGGAGGACTGGATAACATCAGTAAGGCAATGCGGCTCCCAATGAATAAACAAAAAATGTCAGAGGGTAAAGCTCTGATCAAATATTTCTGTACTCCATGCGCCCAAACGAAACGGAACGGTGGACGGACACGAAATTTTCCAGAGCATGATCTAGACAAGTGGAGTTTATTCAAGGAATACTGCAAGCGGGATGTTGTCACCGAAAGGGAAGTAAAGAGGCAGCTTATTCCACACCCGATACCAGAAGCAGAACATTGGCTTTGGGTCGTAGACCAGATTATAAACATAAATGGTGTAGCAATCGACTGGGAAATGGTAATGGGTGCCTTGCTAATAAGTGCTCAAGTATCAGAGGAACTTACCGGAAAAGCGAAAGCCATCACTGGTCTGGAGAACCCGAACAGTGTTGCTCAATTAAAAGAATGGATCTATGCCAGTGAAGAAATTGAATTGGATTCTTTAAATAAACAGGCAATTGTTGAAATGTTGGAGAACAAGGCTGGCAGTGAGGAAATGCAGGCGGTACTTAAGATACGTCAGGAGATGGCAAAGACCTCGGTCAAGAAGTACCAGGCAATGGAAACCATCGTATGCAGTGATGGGCGGGTGCGTGGTCTTTTACAATTCTATGGAGCCAACCGTACCGGCAGATGGGCTGGAAGACTGGTGCAGGTGCAGAACTTACCTAAGAACTTTTTGGACTCACTAAATACCGCCCGTGGTCTGGTGAAGAAGCAGAAGATAGACGCTATCAAAGTAATCTATGGCAATGTTCCGGATACTCTTTCACAGCTGATCCGTACCGCTTTCGTTCCGAAAGAAGGCTGTAAATTTGCAGTAGCAGATTTTAGTGCAATTGAAGCCCGGGTGATTGCCTGGCTGGCCAATGAAGAGTGGCGACTGGATGTATTTAATACCCATGGAAAGATATATGAAGCTTCTGCTTCCTCCATGTTCGGTGTCCCGATCGAGAAAATATCAAAGGGCAACCCGGAATATGCGTTACGATCAAAAGGTAAAGTTGCGGAGCTTGCTCTCGGGTATCAGGGCGCATCCGGTGCACTGATCCAGATGGGCGCTCTTAATATGGGATTATCGGAAGAAGAGCTTCCGGATATCGTAAGGCGGTGGAGAGCTGCCAATAGACGGATTGTAGATCTATGGTACAGCATTGAACGAAGAGCGGTGGAGTGCGTGGAGTATGGGACAGTATCATCCTTGCCACATGGGATCTCTTTTGTAAGGGACTCTAAGTATCTAATGATCGTGCTGCCATCCGGAAGAAAGCTATATTATGTGGAACCACAATTGATTCCAGATGACAGGGGGTACAAGCGTCTGCATTTCATGGGACAGAACCAGTCAAATAAAAAGTCTGGTAAAAAGTGGGAGCTGGTACAGACCTATGGAGGGAAGCTGACCGAGAATATTGTCCAGGCCGTGGCGAGAGATTGTCTGGCCAATGCCATAATGAATCTTTATTACGCTGGTTACAACATTAACTTCCACATCCATGATGAAGTCGTGATGGAGATCCCCAAAGGCGGCAGCCAAAGTCTGGAAGAAGCAATTGAAATAATGTGCCGGGTGCCACCATGGGCGGAGGGGCTCCCTCTTAATGCAGATGGATTTGAGGGAGAATATTATAAGAAGGAGTAAACATCTTATGCAAAATGATAGATTAATCAAAATATCGACGGGACAGAGCCGAAAGTCCACAATCTGGCATTTGCAGGAGATGCTTTGGTCGGATTTTGTTGGCCGGATTTCAAAGCCGGCTAAGACCCAGGAGAGCTATGCCCAGTACCGGGGCATGTTAAAGTCACAGCAGGATGATCTAAAGGATATTGGCGGATTCGTTGGTGGGGTTCTGCAGAACGGTCGCCGGAGAAATGAAAGTGCCGGTGAACGTCATCTCATCACCCTGGATGCGGATAGCATTCCCCCAGGAGGAACACAGAACGTCATTAATGCAATAGAGGGACTCGGTTGTGCCTATGCTATATATTCCACAAGGAAGCATGAAAGCGCAGCTCCAAGGTTGCGGATCATCTTCCCACTGGATATGCCTTGCACTCCGGATGAGTATGAACCCATTGCGAGAAAACTGGCCAGCTTTTTAAGTATGCCTATTTTCGACCCGACCACGTTCGAACCGGTACGGCTGATGTACTGGCCGAGTATATCCAAAGACAGCGAATGGGTATTTCTTTATGGAGATAAGCCCTTTGTATCAAAAGCAGGAGTGCTCTCCTTATACCGTGACTGGCGTAATGTAATGGAGTGGCCAGAGGTACCCGGTGCAGCAAAGATCCGTGAACGGTCTGCCAAGAAGCAGGGCAATCCGTTGGAGAAAAGTGGTGTTGTAGGCGCTTTCTGTAAGAACTATGATATCCTGCAGGCGATCGAAGCTTTTATTCCTGGGGAATATGAAGTGTGCGGTGATGACCGTCTGACTTATGTGGAAGGATCTACCGTAGGCGGAGCAGTATTATATGAAGATGGTGCCTTTCTTTTCAGCCATCATGCAACGGATCCAGCCGGCGGTAAGCTCTGCAATGCGTTCGACCTTATCCGGCTGCATAAGTTTGCGGAAGAGGATATGGATGCAAAGCCGGACACTCCGGTCACACAGCTGCCATCCTTTAAGGCTATGTGTGAATTTGCCATGTCACAGGAGCATGTAGCAAAGCTGATTACGGCTGAAAGATATGAAAAAGCCCAAGAGGATTTTGCCCAGCCGGGGGAATCATTTTCCGATGAAGACTTTAACTGGATGAGTAAATTGCAGCGAAGTCCTCAGACCGGAAAGCCTCATCGGACGATAGACAACGTTCTGATCATACTGGAAAATGACCCGAAGCTAAAAGGACATTTTTACCATGATGAATTTGGGAACCGGCCAGTAATAGAAAAGCCTCTTCCCTGGGAGAATGTGAAATATGGTTTTTATAAGTCCAGGATCTGGGCGGATGAAGATGACGCCGGATTACGGCATTACATAGAAAAAGTTTACGACATAACAGGAAAAGAGAAGATCTGGGACGCTATGGCAATCAGTGCAAACAATCACAAACAACATAAAATAAAGGACTATTTAAACAGTTTGAAATGGGATGGGGTACCAAGGTTAGATACCCTTCTGATCGACTATTTTGGCGCAGAGGATACCGATTACACCCGGCTGGTGATCCGCAAGGCACTTGCTGCAGCAGTGGCAAGAATTATGCATCCAGGAATCAAATTTGACTCCATGTTAATTCTTTCAGGCACCCAGGGCGTGGGGAAGAGCACCTTTTTCCGACTACTGGGAAAGGACTGGTATTCGGACAGTCTTGGAACCTTTGAGGGCAAGGATGCAGCAGAACTGATACAAGGCTATTGGATCATTGAGGCCGGGGAATTAACTGGTATGAATAAGTCAGAAATGAATGCAGTAAAGCAGTTCCTTAGTAAGATAGAGGACGTTTACCGCATGCCCTATGGAAGACGGACAGGGGCATTTCCGAGATCCTGTATTATCGTTGGTACGACCAATGATACTGAATTTTTAAAGGATCGTACCGGAAATCGGCGATTCTGGCCCGTGGATCTGGGCAAGTGTTCCATAAAAAAGAACATATTTGAGCAATTACCCTTAGAGGTGGATCAGATTTGGGCGGAGGCGGTGGTACGTTGGCAGTGCGGTGAGAAACTCTATCTGGAGGGTGACGTTGCGGATGAAGCGGTGAAGCAGCAGGAAGCACATAAGGAAAGTAATCCGAAAGAAGGTATCATTAAAGAGTTTTTAAATAGAAAAATACCATCGGACTGGAACCGTAAGGATCTGTCCCAGAGAAGAGATTTCTGGAACTTTGGGCACAAGGAAGTGGATGAAAATTTTCTGGTAGAAAGGGAAAGGATCTGTGCGGCAGAGATCTGGTGCGAATGCTTTAATGGCGATCTGAAGATGATGCGGAAAGCAGATTCAACGGAGATAAATGGTATTCTTTCCGGTCTGGAAGATTGGGAAAGGGCGCCTAGTCCATTAAGGTGTGGAAGTTACTACGGAACTCAGCGAGGGTATCTAAATAAACGTTACAATCTAGGGTAAACGTTACATTCCAAAAATTGGAAACGTTACAAAGGTTACAACGTGCAACAATCAAATGTAACGCTTTAAAGCCAGTAACCGCAAGGGTTTAAGGGTAATGTTACAAAGGTTACAATCTTTTATATAAAAGTATATATTAAAGGGAAATAAGGGCGCACGTACCTCTGTACCCGTATACACACGTATATATATAGGGGAAAAATGTAACGGTTGTAACACTTTGGAAAAAGGAGGCAGAAATTTGCTGGAAAAAGAGATCGAAGCGAAATTAGTCAGTGCAGTAAAAGCCCAAGGTGGGAAGTCATTAAAATTTGTTTCGCCCGGAAATGTTGGTGTGCCTGATCGGATCGTGATATTGCCAGGAGGCAGGATTGGTTTTGTGGAAGCAAAGCAGAAAGGGAAGAAGCCCACCAAACACCAACAGTTGCAGATACAACGTTTAAAAGATCTTGGCTGTTTCGTGACTGTCCTGGATGATGTGGCAGACATTCCAACGCTACTTGATGATATCCGGAAAGGGGCTACTTCATGAAGCTTGTGGCGCATGATTACCAGAAGTATTGTATCAATCGGGTGATAACGGACAATATTCTTGGATTGTTCCTGGATATGGGGCTTGGAAAAACAGTCATTTCCCTGACAGCGGTCAATGACCTTCGGTATAACCGGTTTGCAATAAACAAGACCCTGGTCATAGCACCAAAGAAAGTGGCGGAGGATACCTGGACAAGGGAAACCCAGAAGTGGGATCACTTGAAACTCCTTCGTGTGGTTCCAGTACTTGGCAGTCTGGCCAAAAGAATCAAGGCACTTAATACACCAGGGGATGTGTACGTGGTAAGCCGGGATAATGTGCAGTGGCTTGTTGATTACTACCGGAACACCTGGCCATTTGACATGGTGATCATTGACGAATTGTCTTCGTTCAAGAATCCAAAGTCAAAGCGTTTTAAATCCCTTAACATGGTCCGTGGTCATATAAAACGGCTGGTCGGACTTACTGGGACACCGGCACCGAACGGGCTGCTGGATTTATGGGCTCAGGTGTATCTTTTGGATCAGGGAGCGAGATTAGGGAAAACCATCGGGCGGTACAGGGAAGATTATTTCTCACCGGCATCCAGGAACCGTGACATTATCTTTTCATATGCGCCGGTACCCGGAGCCGAGGAAGCGATCAACCAACGGATACGGGATATCTGTATCAGCCTTTCTGCAAAAGATTACCTGGAGCTTCCGGAGCGGATCGACAACACCGTGTACGTGCAGCTTAATACAAAGACCAAAGCAGCCTATCAGGAATTTGAGAAGAATATGCTTCTCGAGATTGACGAGGATAAACTTGACGCTGGGAGTGCAGCAGTCCTTTCCAACAAACTTCTCCAGTTCTGTAATGGTGCAGTGTATGACGAGGACAAAGCTATAGTTGAAATTCATAGTGAGAAGCTGGAGGCACTTAAGGAGATCGTGGAAGCCAATGAAGGCAAGCCGATTCTGGTATTTTATAATTTCAAGCATGACCGGGAAAGGATCATCAAGTATCTTTCCAAGGGAAAGCACAAAATAAGCGATTTGAAAAGTCCGGAATCCATAACGGAGTGGAATGAAAAACGGATCGATATACTACTGGCTCACCCGGCCAGTGCAGCGTATGGGCTTAATCTACAGAGTGGCGGAAGTACGATTGTGTGGTTTGGACTTAACTGGAGCCTGGAGCTTTATCAACAAGCTTGTGCCAGACTGTACCGACAGGGGCAGTTGGAGAACGTTATTATCCATCACCTGGTTACGGCCGGTTGTATGGATGAAACGGTAATAGCAGCCCTGCAGGACAAGCAGACAACACAAGATAATTTATTAAATGCCTTAAAGGCAAGGATCAGAGCTGTGAAATCGGCATAGGAGGATTAGACAATGAAAATTGACGATTTGGATTTATCCGTAAGAAGCTACAATTGTCTGAAAAGAGCAGGAATCAGAACAGTAGCTCAACTACGAAAAATGAGCGATTCAGATTTAGAAGGTGTTAGAAATTTATCAGGAAAATGCATTGCGGAAATCAGGGAGAAGTTGGCTGATGTAAAAACAGTGACTGAGGTAATCGAAGAGGTAAAAGAAGATATTTGTGGTATGTACTGTAAGTACCCAGGCTTAGTTTCTCCGGAGGTATGGGATGAAATATTCCCAGATGTGTGTGGCAATTGTCCGTTGGACAGATTGTGATTTGAGGAGGCAAACAATGTGAAAAAAGCAATTATTCCGGCTCACAATGAGTTGAAGGATAAAATAAAAGCCAGTATCAACGCAGTATGCAGTAATTATGTGGCAGTCGGTTACTACCTGAAGCAGGTCAATGACCAGAAACTATATACCGAAGACAACTATTCCGGCATCGGAGATTATGCGGCTGCCGAGTATGGGATATCCAAAGACAAGTGTTCGTATCTCATCAAGATAGCGGACAAGTTCTGTAAGCCGGATTCTCCGGAGCTCATTCCGGAATATCAGGATTTCAGTATTAGTAAATTGCGAGAAATGGTCTATCTGACCGAGGAGCAGCTGGAGCAAGTGAAAGTTGATACTACGGTAAAGAAAATACGTGAAATCCAGAAGCCAAAGGTAGTTGAACCAGAAGAGCATGATATTGACTGGTTCGTACAGTACTGGGCAGATGATAATGCAAAAGATTTGAAAGCAATCATGCTAATCTGCTGGGAGCATACAAAACTGACAGAACAAGCAAAGGAGGTTCAGAAGCTTCTTGCACCGTATGGATATGGCGGTTCGGCTGGTTCGGACTGTAGTTTTATATTTGATTCATTTTCTACAGGCATTAATTTTAAAATTAAAAATGAGTACAAACATCTTTCCTACAAGGATTTTGTAAATAGTTTATTGAAGTTTTATGACCCGAATAATTTTAAGGATTCAGAGCCAGAAGTTGCGACGTCGCAACTGATAAATTCTACAATTGCCCTTCCTGGATGCAAAATAGATAGCTGCTTTTCGTGTCCAAGAGATTGTGATCAGAGACAAGAAACTCGGAATTGTCGGTATGCCCCACTGGGAAATCCGTTCTCCTGTACAACGATGAATGTACTTGAAAATATTGAGTTGGACGGTATTTCTGAATCCTGCCAATTCTTTCATGAAAGTGGTAAGCCATGGTCACTCTGTTGTAATCTGTGTGAAGATAAATGCGGTTATGCCTGTCAAAGGTCTATGGAGAAAAGTGCTGCACCGGTCCAGGAAATAACCAAAGAACCGGAAACTGTTCGGGAGCATTGTGATCATGAGCATTCTGGCTGTAATCGAAACTGGTGTGAGACGTGCGGAAAGAATGAGCATTGTTGTCTTGAATGTGAAGAGCACTGTAATGGCTTTTGTGGTTGGGTGGAGTTTAATGATTGGGTACCACCAGTTGAAAATGAGATGCCCGAAGAACCGGAGCCGGAAGAAATAATTGAAGCTGAATATCAGGAGATTGCAGAGCCGGAACCCGAGGAGCAGGAGATTGACCCATATATCCTTGCGAAGAAAACTTTGGAAAAGCACCAGAAGATGTTGAATGATATGCTTGCCCTGGATGAAACTGATCAAGCAGCCATGCCGGAGGTGATAGGAAGGCAGAAGCTTGAAGTGACTGCGTTTGAAAAATACGTCTTTGAGCTGGAGGAACTTGAAGCGAAAGAAGAGCCCGTGGAGCAATCAATTGAACAACCGGAGCTTCCTGTCATGAAAAATAATGACCAGCGGAAAGACTTCCTGGAATCATATGAGTCGTGGCCGATCTGGATTGATCAGAAGGAAACGGAAGAACGTTATTACCGGTATGATTTGCCGGATGGATATTACATTGTGGTGAAAGTATATTTCTATAATTGTTCGTGGAAAAGGAAGGAAGAGTGGGGCGCTAGGGAGATTTATCTGCTGAAACCCGATATGCACTTCAAGAGCGGTGAAACTAACACAACCATGGTGATTGAGCATTTGAAAGCAATGCAGAAGAAAAATTAACTTTTAGAAAGGGTGCATCGGATTTTTATGAAAGAAATTATACAAGGGAACTGTTTAGAGGTCTTAAAAACGCTGGATAGTGAAAGTGTAAATTGTTGCATAACTAGCCCACCTTATTATTTGCTTAGAGATTATGGCATAGAGGGACAGATTGGGTTAGAAGAAACACCAGAGGAATATATTGTGCAGCTTGTGGAAGTATTTCATGAAGTGCAGCGAGTTCTACGAGCAGATGGAACATTATGGGTTAATATTGCGGATACATATGTAGGGACAGGGGGAAACAGAAGCAAACCAGTTTCGAATAAATTATTTAATCAACAGCAGCAGAATAATCCGAAGGATGGCAGATATGAAAGTATCTGCAGAATGAAGCAAGGCGGATTAAAACCAAAAGACCTGATTGGGATTCCTTGGATGTTAGCCTTTGCATTGCGGTCAGATGGTTGGTATTTACGCCAGGACATTATTTGGCATAAGCCAAACACCATGCCAGAGAGCGTGAAGGATAGATGCACTAAAGCTCATGAATATATTTTTCTATTGAGTAAATCAAGAAAATACTATTTTGATTATAAAGCAATTCAAGAGCCATGTGTTGGATTCAATATGGAGCCACCTGCAGGCAGTGAAGGAACGTTGACACCTAATTCAAGAAGAAGGAAGGGAAACAATAAGACTTTCCGTGGTGGTGGGGCTTATACCAATAACCGTTCTTTTGATAATTCTGGTCCAACGGAAAAGGATAGTGTAGGCAATACACCAAATGAAACAGGATTGAGAAATAAGCGTTCGGTTTGGGCGGTAGGAACCAATGGTTATAAAGGGGCTCATTTCGCAACGTTTCCAGAAAAGTTAATTGAACCTTGTATTTTAGCAGGGTGTCCCAAAGAAGGGAAAGTGATTGATCCCTTTTCCGGATCCGGAACAACTGGTAAAGTTGCGATGGAGCTAGGGAGAAAATTTACAGGAATTGAACTTAACCCTGCCTATTGTAGTTTGTCAGAAAATAGATTGTCTTCTGTTCAAACCAGATTTTAAGGATAACTAAACTAAAAAAATAATTATTGAAGGAGACTTGATTATGAGAGTAACGAAAATTATATGCAATAAATGTCATTATGAGATTGAAGGAAGCCCAGTGCAGCTTGTACCGGCTCTCACGGATCGTGTGAGTGGTGGAATCATTCCAGGGGACGCACCCCATATGCTGGAACAAATGGATAAGGATTATTGCCCAGGTTGCGTGACCAAAATTATAGCGTTTGCCAATGGGATGGCGGAGAACCCAGATTTTAAGGCTGCTGTAGAGGAAATGGAACAGGGAGCTGTAATTGTAGATAATCCAAAATGGGAGCCGCCGGTGAACAAGCCAGAAAAGAAGCCTAAACCCACCGGGGGGGGGGTAAACAAAGAGCAAAAATTGATATTGGAAAGATACTGGCTCTCAAGGATGCAAAATGGCCAGTCAAGGAAATAGCGTCAGAGATGCATCTGACATCGGCGCAAGTATCGAATGCAATTTATTTACATAATAAGCGGAAGGGTAAGGTGGCGGAATGATTACATGGCAATTTTGGGTATTGATGGTAACTCTGTACCTGTGCGTTGATCGGATTGGGAATGCTATTGAGAAAAGAGGAAAAAGTCAATAAAATAATAACCGGCTGTAAAAGGCCGGTATTATAAAAAACATGAAAGAACGTATATTCGAATAAAAAAGAACGATACATTCAACTTGGCGGAAGGCTGTACCGTTCATTACTAGAACTAAGACTATTGTACCATATTTCTTAGTTCATATCAAGCTGAAACAGCGGAAAATGGAGGAAAAACGCTATGATGACTAAGAAAGAAGAATTAAAGTATGAAGTATTAATGGGTATGAAGTTTTTTGTGGATTCCAACACGTTTACTGTGCTGGACGAGACACTAACAAAAGCACTTTACAAGGTGGATGTTGTCAACATGGAAACACTGCCGGCGGCACGGGAAATGACGAATGAATATATCTGGGAGTTATACATGGTTCGAAAGGCACCCAGATTGAGACCGAAAACGGTAGAAGGGTATCAGAGAGAAGTATATGAATTCTCCCAGTTTATTAACAAATCCCTCCTGCACGTAAATGAATTTGACATTGAGAATTACTTGCTGCAGAACCGAGGAAAAAACCAGAACATTTCTCTGAATAATAAGCGCCGTAGGCTCCGTGCCTTTTTCGACTGGATGCGGAAATGTAAACTGATCTCGGAGAACCCGGCGGAGAATATTGAGCAATTCGTGGAAGAGGCGAAGCCGATTAAGGTGTTGAGTGCCGTAGAGGTCGAGCAGCTGAAGGGTGCTTGCGCAGAACCGATTGACCGGGCACTGATAGAGTTCTTCCGGAGCACGGCCATGAGAGTCGGAGAAGCTGCCCAGGTAAATATCAATTCGGTAAATTGGCATAATGGGGAATTGTTAATTCATGGCCATAAGGGGCATGCATACCGAACGGTCTTCCTGGATGAAGTGGCCATAAAGTATCTGTTGATCTACATTGAGAGCCGTGGTCTGACGACAAATAGCAGCCAGCCGCTATTTGTGCCGATTACCAGAAATCAAGGAAAACCATGCAGTACGGCCCATATTCGGGACTTGTTGGCCAAGATATCCAAGCGGGCCGGGTTGATTGTAGCAGCCACACCGCACGATTTCCGGCGGACGACGGCCACGAACATAATTAAAAGGGGCGGCAGTGAAGCGGATGCGGGATTGTACCTGGGACATAAACCAGCAAGCGTAACGGGTAGACATTATACATTTTACGGGCAGGATCATATCAAGAAGATTTTTGATTCGTATGTCCGGGAGGTTTAAGGAGGGAATTAATTGACTAGAAAAGATTTGGAGGAATATAGAAATACCTTAAAAGAAATAGCAGATTTGGAAAAACGGATACAAAGAGAACAGAATAAGGAAATTGAAACAATCGTTGGAACCATTCAATCATCTATGAAGAATTTCCCGTTTTTGCCAACACGTGAAGGGGTATGGATAGAAAATCCTGAGCAGGTTGAGACAAGAGTCAAGCTTCTGGAAACATATAATACTAATCTGCTAAACGCCCAAAAGAAAAAACTAGAAATTGAGACTTTTATAAGCAATATTAAAAGTCCGAGCATAAGAAGAATATTCCGTTACCGCTACATAGATGGTATGAGTGCCGCCAGAACTGGAAAAGAGGTCGGATATACTCACGGCAGGGTTTCGCAAATAATTAGCGAGGAATTAAAAGATTAACGCAATTAACAGAAAAAGTGTGTTATTATTAAACTACCAAAAGTGTACATGTTTTTACTTCCTCTATTAAAGACACTCAGTCAATTTTACGGCTGGGTGTCTTTTTGTATGGGGAAAATGGAAAGGCAGGTGAGCCGGAATGGCATTAACTAAAAAACAGAAGATTTTTGTAGACGAATACCTGATAGACATTAACGCTACGAGGGCTTATCGGGTCGCATATCCAAATTGTAAGAAAGATGAAACGGCGAAAGCAGCCGGTAGCAGATTGTTAACTAATGTTAACGTTGCGGAATATGTAAATGGGCGAATGAAAGCCAGAGAGAAACGGACAGGGATAACCCAGGACAGGGTGCTAAAAGAGCTTGAAAAATTAGCATTCTTCGACCCACGCAAGCTATTTCATGAGAATGGCAGTCCGAAGGATATTACTGAACTGGATGACATGACGGCAGCTTGCATTGCTGGCCTGGAAGTACAGGAAACTTTTGAGGGAACTGGTGAAGACCGAGTGTTTGTTGGGTATGTAAAAAAATATAAACTAATCGACAAGAAAGGTTCATTGGAATTGGCTGGTCGGCATCTGGGTATGTGGAAGGACAAAATGGAGTTATCTGGTGATGTGAACATGAATAACCCATATGCGGAGCTAACAACCGAAGAACTAAAGAAGCTGATAAGTGATGGATAGAAAATTATTAGAACTAGGTGCCAAGATAGAACTTGCAAAGCGTGAGTTCTTTTTTTATTGCCAACTGAAAGCTCCGAGTTTCTACAAGAGCGACCGTCAGTACCTGATTGACCTGTGTAATGAGTTTCAAGACTTTATAAGATCAGACGATGAAGTAATGATCGTAAACGAGCCGCCCAGACACGGAAAATCAAGGACAGTAGGCTTGCTTGTGGAATGGGCTCTTGGCAATGACCCTGCCCAAAAGATAATGACAGGTTCCTACAATGAAACTTTATCCACTATGTTCTCCAAAAATGTCAGGAATGACATACAAGAGGTCAAGGGCGATAAATATAAACCGGTATTCTCTGATGTGTTTCCTGGTGTGAAAATTAAGCAAGGCGATGGTGCTATGAATCTCTGGAGCCTGGAGGGTGGATATAATAATTACCTTGCCACTTCCCCCACCGGAACCGCTACCGGATTTGGTGCATCGTTACTGATTATTGATGACCTGATTAAGAATGCAGAGGAAGCCAATAACGAGGGTGTAAAGGAAAAGCATTGGGACTGGTTCACGAATACTATGTTGTCTCGTCTGGAAGAGGGCGGGAAGATTATTATCATCATGACTAGGTGGGCAAGCGATGATCTGGCCGGAAGAGCGTTGGAACATTATAAGGAGCAAGGCGCAAAAATACGCCATGTATCAATGAAAGCCCTGCTGAACCCTGAAACAAAAGAAATGCTCTGTAGTGAAGTGTTATCTTACAGGTCTTACTTAGCCAAAATTAAAGCCATGGGTGAGGACATTGCCAGTGCCAACTATCAACAGGAGCCGATTGACCTCAAGGGGCGTCTGTATAGTTCATTTAAGACCTACACGAAGCTTCCAGTGGATGAGCAGGGCAACAGCTTATTTGAAGGTATATACAGCTACACCGATACCGCAGATGAGGGCACTGATTATCTTTGCAGTATCATTTGGGGTGTTTATCGAAAAGAAGCATATATCCTTGATGTTTATTTTACCAGGGAGCCTATGGAGAAGACTGAAAAGGAAGTTGCAAAAAGACATAAGGAGTACAAGGTCAATAATGCCAGAGTGGAATCCAACAATGGTGGTTCCGGTTTTGCAAGAAATGTCAGACGGATTTCCGAAGAAATAAAGAATTTTATAACTGTGTTTACCTGGTTCCATCAATCCAAGAACAAGAAAGCACGGATCCTTTCCAATGCTCCCTGGGTGATGGAACATATTTATTTCCCAGTAAATTGGCGGGATAAATGGCCAGAGTATTACAAAGAAATGGCAAAATATCAAAGAGAGGGCGAAAACAAACACGATGACGCCCAGGACACTACCACAGGAGTAGCAGAAACAATGTATAAGTTAGGAGCGTGATAAGATGAACTGGATTCAAAATATGGTTATTCGTCTACTCAAAATTATTCCGGCAAAGGATAAGGAAATCTCCATAACGGAAGCGTATACCTTCCAGCAGAACATTCAAAAAAATAGAATATGGTATAACGGAGAACCGGCAGAACTTGACCAGTTTTTCAAAGGGACCATGCGCTGGGATACGGATAAATCAAGATTTTGGGCGGCATCACCCAATGGTCAGGTACGAAAGATTCATAGTGGCATTGTGAGTATGGTGGTGGACCGTTACAAGGATATCATCACAACTGATCTGGATAGCATGGACTTTGGAGAAGAGGGAGAGTTTACCCCAATAAAGGACTTGTGGGATTTAATAACAGCGGATAACCAATTTATTGAAATGATTGGGGAAGCGGTTCAGATGGCTCTTGCTTTGGGGGATGGTGCATTTAAGATATTCACGGACGAAGTAAGTAAATACCCGGTCATTCAATTTTACGAGATGGATAACGTGGCATTCAATACCAGGTATGGAAGATTGATTGAAATAAAATTCTATACCAACTACGCCAAAGGAAATGAAACGTTCCGATTGGAGGAAACGTATGGTAAAGGGTATATAAACTATAAGCTGTATGACAGCAAAGGTAAGGAATGCCCTCTTGATAGGGTGGAGGAAACAATTGGACTGGAAGATACGAAGTTTAATGGCGATTTCATCATGGGCGTTCCCTTCTTGATATTTAAATCCGGAAAATGGAAAGGGCGGGGCAAGGCGCTGTTTGATACAAAGTCAGATGTGCTGGACGCTTTGGATGAAGTAATCAGTCAATGGCTGGATGCGGTTCGACTGGGAAGAATTAAACGCTATATTCCTAAAGATTTGATTCCACGGAATCCCGAAACGGGGGAAGTGATGGCAGCCAATCCATTTGATAATGACTTTATTGCAATTGAGTCCTCATTTGAAGAGGGGAAAAAGGCAACAATAGACGTATCTCAGCCACAGATTACATATGAGGCATATATGAATAGCTACAGTAGCTTTCTTGATATCGTCTTGCAAGGAATCATATCGCCGGCGACTATGGGAATCGACCTGAAGAAAACCGACAATGCGGAGGCTCAACGGGAAAAAGAAAAGATAACCATGCATGTCAGGGGCAAGATTGTTGATGCTCTTACAATCACAATTCCAATGGTAATGAATACGACCATGAGGGTCAACGACCTTATGGTGGGAAAGACTCCTGGACAATATGAGGCGTCAGTTTCTTTTGGTGAGTATGCTTCACCTGATTTCAATAGTACGGTAGATACGGTATCCAAAGCAAGGCAAGCCCAGGTAATGAGTATTGAAAAGTCCGTAGATGAGTTATATGGTGATACTATGTCTGATGAAGACAAAGAGGAAGAGGTAAAGCGCCTGAAAGCTGAACAGGGAATTGCGACGTTATCTGAACCAGGAGTAAATTTGGACAGTGTAGATATCGAGGGAAATAGTGATTCCACGGCAACAAAACTAAACGGTGCGCAGATTGCTTCACTTATGAATGTAATAAGGATGGTGAAAGAAGGCAGCATAACAAGAGGTGAGGCGATTTCCATTATTACCAGTACATTGGGTATTTCAAGGGAAAGTGCTGAGAGTTTCATTGAGGAGGGAATGTGATGAAGGTAAAGGTAATGAACCGAACTTACAAGATGGGACAAACGGAGTTTGAGGGATTGTTAAAAATAGCTTCAGAACAGGTACCGTTTGGGATTTATGCCGTTGAGAAGAAAGGATATGCCGAACTTCGGTGCGATCACTGCAAAAGCATTATTCAACTCAAGCAACAGACTCAGAACCTAAAACGGCAAGGCTTTAAAGTTTATTCCAATGGCAGGTGATATCTATGACAGATTATGACATCACACTAGCATTTCAAAAAATTGAGCAGGAACTAATTGCTTCCGCAATCCGCAATTTAGACAGACACCGGGCAGAGGAAACCAAACTTGGGATTGAATGGACTCAATGGCAGGTCGAGCAGCTCAGATATTTGGAGGAATATAAGGCCAAAAATCAGAAGAAGTACAGCAAGCAGTTTAAAAGTATTAATATCCAGATTGAAGAAATGATATGCCTTGCCAGGCAGACTGGAAACATGGAACAAGAAGCTGAAATCCTAAGAGCTATTAAAAAAGGTTTTAAGGGAGCTGCCAAGGCAAGTCCGGCAATGTCCGCTCAGTTCTTCAAACTCAATGACCGGAAACTGGAAACCTTAATCAAGGCCACCACGGATGATATGCAGAAAGCAGAACACGCTATTCTTCGCATGGCCAATGACAAATACCGGAAGGTAATTTTTAACGCCCAAGTATATGCTAATAGCGGAGCCGGTACCTATGAAAAGGCTGTTGATATGGCTACAAAAGATATGTTATCGGCGGGGCTGAATTGTGTTGAGTATAAAAACGGTGCGAGGCATACGCTGGCTGACTATGCAGACATGGCAATCCGCACAGCTAATAAACGGGCATATCTTCAAGGAGAAGGTGAAAAGCGGCAAGAGTGGGGAATATCCACCGTAATGATAAACAAACGTGGAAATCCTTGTCCCAAATGCCTGCCATTTGTCGGGAAAATCCTGATAGATGATGTATGGTCAGGTGGAAAGAAGTCAGATGGACCATATATGCTCATGAGCGTGGCCATTTCCCGAGGTCTGTATCACCCCAGGTGCAAAGATAGTCACAGTACATATTTTGAGGAGATTTCAGAACCACCAGACGATAGATTTACCAGGAATGAAATAAATGAAATTGAGAAAGTCAATAAAGAAGAAGCCCGGCATCAGTACATTAATCGTCAGGCAGAGAAATATAAACGGCTGGCAGATGGCTCACTGGATCCACAAAATAAAAAAATGTATGAGCAGAGGGCGCAGGAGCGGCACAATAGAAGCGATACACTAAGAGAAGTGGAATTTCTCCCGATAAGAAACTGGGAAACTACCACCATGCATACAGTTCATAATATACAGGAAGAATTGGACTTGCTTCCTGAGAATCACCAGCGTATACTTAGGGATAAGGGTGTTGAAATTGAGATTATTCAAAACGGAGCATCAAGGTTCGACCCTCGGAGCGGTATCATATATCTTCTGGAAGACTACGAGCCTTTTGAATTGGTGCATGAGACTGGACATGCGATTGAAGAAGCGGTTGGTGTTTGGGAAGAGCCAATATTTAGAGCCTTAATTGAAGATATATCTAAATCTCATCCCGCTAGGAGTATCATGGTAGATATTGATACATTTATAAAACCAATAAATTATATTCAAGATGATCGATTTATTTCTATGTATCAGGGAAGAGTATATGATTCCTATTGTGAAATGGTAATAGACGGTTTTGTTAATCCAGATGCATTAGGTGAATATTTCAGTGAAGGGTACAGCTGTTATATTGAGAATCCGGCATTATTGGAATCTAAAGACAAGAAATTATTTGATTATATAAAGGAGATGGTTAAATGACATTGAAGGAGAAGTTTAAAAGCGTTGAAACCGAAGAAGAGTTTGTTCAGTTCCTTTTAGATATGTCTTTGACGCTGGGCGAGGTTGATGGTGAATTAAGAAAAGCAGTGACTGAGAAATGTGATAGTTTAGGATTGAAACGAAGTGTTTTAAAAATTCATTACGACTTACCAAAAACGAAATAATGAGCATCTTGCAGAAATGCAGGGTGCTTTTATTATGCTCCGAAATGAGGATAAACTATACAATCCACCGGACGAGACCGGGATAACAAAGCGAAGGAGTGTAAAATTATGACAAAGGAACAATTTATTGCAATCGGATTAACAGAGGACCAAGCAACGAAAGCAGCGGAGGAATCAGCAAAGGAGCTGACAACTTATGTACCAAAACACAGATTTGACGAGGTCAGTACCGAAAATAAGAATCTGAAAACAGTGGCAAAACAAAATGAAGATGCTATGGAGGATTTAAAAAAATCCAGTGGAAACAGTGAGGAACTTCAAAAGCAGATTCAAAAGCTTCAGGACGATGCCAAGGAAGCTGAAACGAGATTTCAGGGAGAATTAAAGGATACTAAGCTTTTAAATGCTATCAAACTTACCTTGTCGGGGAAGGTTCATGACGAAGATTTAGTTGCCGGTCTGTTTGATAAAAACAAGCTAATCCTCGCAGACGATGGAAAAGTGACGGGCATTGACGAACAGTATAAAAGCTTGAAAGAAAGCAAAGCTTATCTTTTTGTTGATGACAAGCAAAATGAAACAAAGCCTGGCTTTTATAAGGTTGGTGGCAATCCTCCAACTAGCGGTGGTGACACTAGTAATGTTAGCTTGAAAGATGCGATTGCAGCACACTATCAACAGTAATTTTAGAAAGGGAAAGGTAATTTATTATGTCTATTACATTAGCAGAGGCACAAAAGAACGTGCAGGATGATTTACAAATGGGAGTAATTGATGAGTTCAGAAAGTCTAATTATATTTTGGATAAACTGACTTTTGACGATGCAGTTTCTCCAACAGGTGGTGGTGCTACCCTTACATACGGGTACACAAGACTGGAAACACAGCCAAAAGCGGAATTTAGAGAGGTCAATACCGAGTATTCAACTCATGAAGTCGAGAAGAAAAGGCACACTGTTGAACTGAAAGTGTTCGGTGGAGCATTTGAAATCGACAGGGTCATTGCCAATATGGGCGGTATAATTTCTGAGGTGGATTTGCAGATTACCCAAAAGGTCAAGGCAGCGCAAGCGCTTTTCAATGACACCTTTATCAATGGTGACTCCGCTGTAGATTCAAAATCCTTTGACGGGCTGGACAAGGCTCTGACAGGCAGCTCTACGGAATTTATTCTGCCTGACACTTTGGATATGTCTACAGCGGCTAAAATCAAAGAAAACTATATCACCTTCATGTTCTATCTGGATAAGTTCCTTAAGAGACTGGATGGGAAACCCGATTTCATCGGTGGCAACACGGATTTTATCTCAGTAATTCAATTATGTGCAAAACTGGCAGGAAGATACCAGACCACAAAAGATGACTGGGGGCGTGAAGTTGAAACATATAACGGTATCCCCCTGGTTGACCATGGAGCAAAATCGGGTTCCAACGATGATGTTGTCAAAACCAATGAAACAACGGGGATAAGCTCCTTATACTTTGGTAGACTTGGACTGGATGGACTTCACGGTGTTTCCATGGCAGGACAATCACCAGTAAAAACATGGTTGCCGGATTTCACGACTGCCGGAGCTGTTAAGAAAGGTGAAGTCGAAATGCTGGCGGCCATTGCTTTGAAAGCATCAAAAGCAGCTGGAAAAATTACCAACGTAAAAATTCGATAGGAGGTATGGACATGGCAAAGATTTATTCGCCCAACAAACATTATACGGGCATTTCCGCAAGCGTTGTGTTTGCTATGGGTGTAGGAGAAACAGACAAACCTAACCTGATTGAATGGTTTAAAGAGCATGGATATCGAGTGGAAGAGGAAATTCCCAACGTTCCTGAAGATCCCGAAGAGGAACCAGAAGAACCCGACAATCTCGATGAAGAGGAACCGGATAATAAGGAAGACGAGGATCCTCTTGCATCTGACGGTGAGGAAAAACCAAGCGCCAGGAAAGGAAAGGGAAAATAATATGTATGAAACATATGCAACACCGGAGTATTACCGGGGCAGCTATGGCGGTGATATTATCCCGGAAGAATCCCTTCAAAAGGCTCTACGCAAATCCAGTCAACATATTGATTCCCTGACTTACAACCGTATTGTAGGTCGGGGAATTATTAATTTAACGAGGTTTCAGCAGGACATTGTCCGGGAAGTTGTGTGCCATCAAGCAGAGTTTGAATATGAGAACGCTGATGATCTGGACACTATCCTAAGTGGCTACAGTATTAATGGTGTTTCGACTCAATTTGGTAAGGGAATCAACATGCATGTGCAAAAAGGAGTTGTCATGACAAAAGATGTATATGAATTGCTTTCCCAAACTGGATTGTGTTGCGGATTGGCGGTGAGATAATGAAATTTCCATGCTTGGTACCTAAAAAACTATGCCGGATTGATATTCATGTCCACTTGGAATCAGAGGAACTTAATACAGATGGAGAACCGGAACATGTCGTAGATTTGGATTTGAAATGCAACTTCCAAGACAGCGCAAAGACTATCCTTACAGCAGAAAAGAAAATTGTCCAGATATCTGGGACTGCTTTATTTCCGGGTGATATTGCCCCGAATATGCCAAGTCTTAGTGGTGGTACTGTTACTGTATTCGGCGAGGAACGCCGTATCTTACAAGGAATGAAAGCCCGTAACCCAGATGGAAGTGTAAATTATTGCAGATTGGATGTGGTCTGATGAAAGTATCATCAACTGTGAAAATGAACTTTCCGAAGATTCGGCAACTCACCCAGGCACAAGTAACGGCATTGGAGAAGACAGCCGAAGCATTGCATACGGATGTGATTCAGGCGCAGGTAATGCCGTTCGATACTGGAAATACACAGAACGAAAGTACCTTTGTAGACTATAGAAATTCTTCAAAGGGAAGTGTTACACTTTCTACCAGTAATCCATATGCAAGACGTTTATATTACCACCCCGAGTATGATTTCTCCATTGATGAAAACCCCAACGCCAGGGGCGAATGGTACGAGGATTGGTTAGAGGGCGGAAAGAAGCAGGATTTTGCCAAGAATAAGTTTAAACAGTTTTATAAAAAGGAGAGTGGCATCTGATGTTATCAAAAAAAGATATTCGTGAGTATATTTCCAGCTTGGGCATTGCCACCGATGAAAATGTATATATCGGAAAAATGGACAGCAAGAAACAAAAGGCCATCGGGGTATATTCACGAAAGACAGACGGATCGCCCCAAATTGCCCTCGGTGGTTTGGATGCCACTACTTATGCGGTAAAACCAATATCTTTACTGGTTCACTGGACAAAGTCAACTGATGAAACGGAAAGAGTGGCTTATAAGCTATTTGAAACATTACAAAAAGAAACTAGCCTGGCCATAGGTGATACACAGGTACATTTTATCCGTATGCAGGTTCCCGAACCGCAAGACGTTGGGACCGATGATGACGGAGTGTATGAGTATGTCATCTGGCTGGATTTTGTTTATGAAAGGAGCAATAAAAATGGATAAGAAAGTATATCCCGTTTATAACAATAAATTCAAAATTGGCAAAAATGGCATAGAAAGCACAGACCCAGACATGGTGATTATTGCCAATCTTGATAATTTTGCCCCATCCATTGATGGAGGCATTGAGGAATGGAATGCAATGGAACACGAGGGCTGGGGAGATGCAATGATGACCAGCAAGAAATTGTCCTTTAGTTTTTCAGGGAAGAGGACTTATGGTGACCCAGGGAATGATTATGTTGCTGGGTTGGCTTGGAAGAGTGGGAATGATGTTGTTACTAAGTTTGAGTGGGAACTTCCCAGTGGAGCAAAAGTTGCGTTTAACTGTGTTGTAAATGTGACAACTCCTGGAGGTGGAGACAGCACTGCTCTTGATGGATTGGAGTTTGAAATCCATTGCAAGGGTAAGCCAAACTTTGAGCCAGCATCTGCCACACCCTAACAACCCCGTGGAAGTGACCACGGGTGGTGAAGAAAATAAGAATATTGTAGATGATGCGCCCGAGGAGGAATAGCCTTGGACGTTTTTTTGAAAGGAGTAAATCAATGGCAAAAGTAATTGATATAACAGAAAAATTAAGTTTTGAAGAAAACCCAAAGATTAGAATTAACAAGCACGAGCTGGAAGTTGATGCTTCTGCTACAACCATGTTGAAGGTCATGCAGGTTATGAACAAGGGCAATGTCGGACCAGACGATATTGTAGAAGCTTATAATTTTATGTTTAGTGAGAAAGACCGTAAAACAATTGAAAAGATGAATCTTGGATTTAAGGACTTTACCACACTGGTAACTTCCGCAATTGAGTTGGTGGCAGGAAACGAAGCAGCGGGAGAGTAGTGACCCGTACTACGATTTGTTTGAGGACTTTGACTTGATCGTATCCTCTTTTCAAACGCAGTACGGGATAAGAATTTATAGCCAAGTCTTTAGGGAAATGAAGTGGTCAGAATTTTCCGCCCTCATGGGTGGACTTGGCCCAGACACACCACTTGGAAGAATCGTTGCTATTCGGTCGGAAGATGACAAAGAGACATTAAAGCATTTTTCCAATGAGCAACATCGGATAAGAAATGAATACCGGAGCAGGTACATAGCAAAAGTAAATATGACGGAAGAACAGTTTGAAAAAGAAATGAAGTCGCTGGAAGCTATGTTTGCGGCTCTTTGTAGTTAGGTGGTGAGTATATGGCTGATAGCGTAGGGCAGATTGGGCTTGACCTGGTCGTAAATAAGAATGATTTCAATAAACAGATGGGCGGCATTCAGAGTCTTGCAAAGAAAGTAGGGGCAACACTGGCAGCCGCTTTTGCTGTTAAGAAGATAGTTGACTTCGGGAAGTCGTGCATCGACCTTGGATCTGACCTGGCTGAAGTGCAGAACGTAGTTGACGTTACCTTCCCTAATATGTCCAAGAAGATTGATGATTTCGCCAAGAACGCTATTAAATCGTTTGGTCTATCTGAAACTATGGCTAAGCAATATAGTGGTCTATATGGGGCAATGGCAAAGGCATTCGGGTTCGCAGAAGGTCAGGCCTATGATATGGCTACCACTTTAGCAGGGCTAGCCGGTGATGTTGCATCTTTTTACAACATCGACCAAGACTTAGCCTACACAAAACTCAAGTCAGTGTTTTCCGGCGAGACGGAAACGTTAAAGGATTTGGGTATCGTTATGACCCAGAACGCTTTGGATGCCTATGCTCTCGCCAATGGGTATGGCAAAGTAACCGCCAAAATGTCAGAGGCAGAAAAGGTCACCTTGCGTTATATGTTCGTGCAAGACCAGCTGGCGGCGGCTACGGGAGATTTTGTTCGTACAAGCGGAGGCTGGGCAAACCAGGTAAGGGTATTGTCCTTGCAATTTAATTCTTTAAAGGCAACAATCGGACAAGGACTTATCAATCTGTTCACACCAATCCTCAAGGTAGTCAATACCTTAATTGCCAAGCTTGCAACTCTTGCAAGTGCCTTTAAAGCTTTCACGGAATTAATAACCGGGAACAAGGCATCGGAGGGGATATCAGGGGTGGGGAGTTCAGCCGGTGCGGCTGCAGCCGACTTAAGTGGTGCTACGGATGCGGCTAATGCTCTAGGTGATGCCACCGCAGATGCAGGAAAAGCAGCAAAGAAAGCTGCAAAGGAAATGCAAGGGCTTTCTGGTATTGACAAGTTGAACAACCTTTCAACAAGCGATTCTTCCGGTAGTGGGGGCACTGGTTCAGCAGGAGCAGGAACGGCCATTGATTACGGCAACATGGCAACAGGTGAGAATGTAGTCGATAAGCTAGACAAAAAGTTTGCTGCCATGTTTGAGAACATAAGAGTGGAAGTACAGCCAACGCTTGATTCATTAAAAAGGCTCTGGAATGAGGGGCTATCAAAGTTTGGTGACTTTGCATGGACGGCATTGAAAGATTTTTATTCGGATTTCTTGGTTCCGGTGGGAAGCTGGGTGTTGGGCGAAGGATTGCCCAGGCTAATCGATGCTCTAAATGATGGTCTTAAAAAGATTAATTGGGATAAGCTCAATACGTCACTCAAAGATTTTTGGCAAGCAATCGGGCCATATGCAGAACAATTTGGTGAAGGATTAATTGATTTCTTTGAAGATATCAGCGGACTGGCAGTTGATGCTATTAATGTATTTCCGGGCGTGTTAAATGCTTTCACGGATGTTATTAATAAATCAAATCCCAAAAAAGCTAGGGATTTGGGGTATGCGCTTGCGGGACTGGCAACATCACTGGCACTATTTAAAGGATTGAAAAAACCGATTGAACTATTGACTACATTTTTTGCTGGGTTTGCGGGAATAAAAAGCATTAACTTGGCAGAGCTATTTGTCTTTAAATTAGGCGGTGCAGGTACTCCTGCCTTTGATGTAATCGGAAGTGAAATATTAGATGCCATAAGTGATGCGATTAAGCAACTAATTCCCCAATGGGCATTTGACCTTTTAAGCAATCTAGGCGCAGGAATCGTCCTTGGTGCGGTTGCGGGGTCATGGTTTCCCGGAGCCGGTACGGTTGCAGGTGCAATTATTGGAGGAATCACAGGGGCTTTTGCAGGAATTAAGATTGACGGAAAATCCATTTTAAGTCATATAGCAAGCGCAATTTTCAACTGGGATACAACAAGCTATCTTTTTAGCCAGGCAAAGGAAAGATTTGAAGAAGCATTCAGAATTGATGATTGGTTTGGAATTGGAGCTAATATAGTTGAGGGGATAGCGGATGGTATTTTAGGTGCGATAACTTTCCTTGTCGAGCCAATAGCGGATTTATGCGAAGCGCTAGTAAATGGCGTGAAAGAATTGCTCGGCATTCATTCACCATCTACAGTATTTGCAGAAATTGGCGAATGTCTTATGTCTGGATTGCTTCAGGGAGCAAAGAAAAAATTTGAAGATGTAAAGAAATTTTTTACAGAGCTGCCAGGCAAGATAAAGAGTGCGTTTGGAGATGTCAGCTCTTGGTTCAAAGAAAAATTTGACGGTGCTTTTATAAAGGTGAAAAATGCTTTCTCAGGAGCGAAAGATTACTTTTCGGGCATATGGACGAACATCAAGGCGGCATTTGGTAATATCCCTGATTGGTTCAAGACGAAATTTACCGAAGCGTGGACAAAGGTTAAAGAGGTTTTCAGTAAGGGTGGAAAGATTTTTGATGGCATCAAGGATGGTATCCTGAGTGGATTAAAAGAGGTCATTAACGGTTTGATTGGCGGAATTAATAAAGTAATAGAGAAGCCATTTAATGGTCTGAATTCGGCACTTAAAAAAATAAAGTCTGTAGAAATTGCAGGATTTAAGCCGTTCGATAAGTTAATAAGCACGATAGACATACCTAAGATTCCTAAATTGGCCAGTGGAGGTTATGTTAAAGCTAATACTCCGCAACTCGCAATGATTGGTGACAATCGGCACCAGGGAGAAGTTGTTGCTCCTGAAGGAAAGTTGAAAGATTTACTGAATGAGGCTACTAAATCAAGCCAGAATACAGACCTTTCCGTATTGATTGGATTACTTAAGCAAATAATCCAGCTATTAAAAGCCATTTATGGGAAAGAATACCAAGCATTTATAAAAAGTGACGAAGTGATGAAAGCAGTACTGTCCGAGTATAAGAAGCTGAAAGGCGCAACAGGTAAGCCAGTTTTTAATTAGGAGGGAGCATGACTTTATATAAAGGTTATTTAATAAAGATAAAAGGCAAAGGAGAGCTCCCCAAGGGCTTTATCATTGATTATAATAGCACACCGGACCAGGAAACTGATCTGAACTCCTATACGGACCCCACTGGAGAGACTCATAGAAATATTTTAGAGCACAAAAAAAGTTCAATTACATTTATCCTTAAGCCTATGACGCTGGAAGAAAAAATAGTGTTTCAGGAGTTTCTTCCGGGTGACACAGTGACAGTTTTGGAATACTGGAATGATAAGATAAATAACTACAAAGAAGGCAAGTTCTATATCCCTCCTGTAAATTTTCCAATTAGGGCTAACGACAGTAAAACAATTTATTATAATTCTATAACCATGGAATTAATTGAATATTAGCGAGGAGGGATAACATGTTAGCAATTGATGAAGAACTGAAAAAAATATATAAGACAAACTACTTTCCTGCATGTGACAAACTCACAAGCATGAGAATTAAGCTTTATTTTCCTGAACTGGATTTAACCATATGGGATGACCAGGTTGACAATAGAAGCAGTCTTAAATTGACAGAAAGGTTATGCAGCGAAGATGATTTGACCTTTGGCGGATGCGAGGCAGCCACAATGGAAATTCGCATTGCTGATGTGGTACATGACCTTAAAGAGCGGATTTGCGTTGTTACACAGATAGTTGACGACAAATACATAATGCCATTGGGAACATATAAAGTAAAGAGCGCAAAGAAAACAAATGATTTGAGATACAAAGATATCCTGGCCTACGATATGTCGAAGGAGAAAATGGATATGGATGTGTCCGGCTGGTACAATGCTTTTTTTGCCGGTAATAGCGAAAAGACGCTTCGTGAGTTCCGATTCTCTTTCTTTGACTATATAGGGATGGAGATTGTTAATCAGGAGCTGACCAATGATGATATG
The DNA here is from genome assembly GCA_031553075.1 of Acetivibrio sp. Classification (GTDB taxonomy): domain Bacteria; phylum Bacillota; class Clostridia; order Lachnospirales; family Lachnospiraceae; genus DIGJ01. The sequence continues at coordinate 49,936 of JAVBLX010000003.1, read as the reverse complement.
ATTGTGTCCAAAACTTTGGAGCCTCCAAATCTACCTGCCCGATTAGTGGGCTGTGCAATTGGTGAAGTAAGTGCAAGCTTTGGACATATGACCCGAGAAAACAAATTTAAATATACCGACTTGAGCGGCATAGGACTATACCCATCGGAGACGCTTTATCCAAGTGAGGAATTATTTCCGTCTGAAGCGTTAGAATCTCTTGGAGCTGGCAGCTACATAAGCAGTTATAGAGAAGAATATTTTGTGCAGCCAATAACAGCCCTTCAGGTCAGACAAGATGAGGGCGACATTGGTTACACTGAGGGGGATGGGGATAATCCTTATGTTATCCAAGGTAATTTTTTGTTGTATGGAAAAAGTGCTATTGAATTACAGACAATAGCACATAAAATCTTTCTTAAGATTAAAAATAAATTTTATGTCCCGCACGAAACCGTTATGGTCGGTTTACCGTATCTAGAGGTTGGAGATAGTATACAGCTCCACACCGGGGAAGATATAGTTGAAACATTTATTTTTAACCGGACACTAAACATCTGTGGTACCTCATTGCGAGATGAAATTTCCGCCACTGGTAATGAATATCGGGACAACAGTGTAAGTCAAGCCATGGAAATAATGCAATTACAGGCTAAGACGATGCGCATAGATAAAAGCGTAGAAGGTCTTAAGGTAGAGCTTAAAGACACGGCAGAGGGGTTGGAGAGCCAGATTGATTTAACGGCTGAGGAACTAAAAACGGAGTTTAAAGATACCGAGGTAGGCCTGGAAAGCCGGATCAGCCAGGTGGCGGGAGAGGTTGCTATTAAGGTAACCCAAGGTGACGTGTCTCATCAACTCTCGATAGAAACGGAACAAGTATTTATTGGCGGGAACCGTTTGGTTGTTGAGTGTACAAATTTTGATTTAGATAAGAATGGAAATTTGCAACTTAGTGGGACGATTAAAGCGTCTGTAATTAATGGAAGTGAAATAATAGGGTCAACCCTTTACTTAGCATCAGAGGATACTAAAACTACGCTAAGTGTAAACAGATATGGCCAGATAGTATTTACTAAGTCAGGGAGCAATAACGGAAGCGTAGAAATTGGACCCGTAATTGGAATGGCAAGGAATTGCGGCATTAAGGTTACGGACTCATTTGGGGACTCATGTACGATAGAAGGACCCTATTTGTCAGGGATTATTCAAATAAATGGATACACGCCTATTACAACGGGAAACATCGGCAGTTACGCAGTAACCCCCTCTACTGTAAGGTACTACGTGCCAGCAAGCACAGGCGAAATCTCTCTCACCAATAATGGCAATAACAATATTCGCTTTTCCAACTCAGGCCTGTTTGGGGCAAGTACAGAGTGGGTATTAGCTAACTTTGCCCGGTCTTCTTCGGATGTGCGACTTAAGAAGGATATAAGGACTCTAGACAGGGACACAGTGGTTAAGCTGTACAATGCCCTAGAGGTATACTCCTATAAATTTAAAATGGGCACGATTAATGATGATGGTAAGACCTACATGGGATTGATTGCCCAGGAACTAATGACGTTGTTTGAAAGCAATGGCTTAGACTGGAGAGCCTACAATATTATTGAAGAAAAGGATCCTGCCGATACGGATTTTGCTCAAGATGCTTGGATATATACTGGCGGGGACTTTTATTATGTAATTAACTACGAAAACCTCCACGCCCTTCACATTGCTTTTGGACAGGAACTATATAGGGAGAATGCGGAACTAAAAGAAGAAGTCACAGGGCTGAAAAGTGAACTGACAGAACTTAAAAAGGCACTAAGATTGAAAGGGGTGATTTGATGGCATCCGTATGGCATAAACTATTTGCTTTTTTTGTCTGGAAGAATAACCCATCTACAGAAACCCCATTGGGAGCTACATTGCTCCAAAGAATTAATGTGGGTCTGGATGGAGTAGATTCCCGTGTAATAGAGCTGGACACAAAGAAAATGGATTTAGCAGATGCAATGAGCATGATTGCGGACTGGCAGATGGATTTATCTAACGGAATAATTACCATTACCCGGAAAGATGGCACTATCCAGACCTATGATACCGCCTTGGAAAAAGTACCTGTGTCCGGCTACATAGATACGGATAAAAACAAACTTATCTTTACCAACACAGACGGTACAGAAACGGAAGTGGATATAAGTAAATTAATAACGCAGTATGAATTTGTCGACTCTGAAACGGTCGGCTTTTTTATTGCGTCAGATGGGAAAGTTTCCTGCAAAATTAAAAACGGTAGTATAACGGAAGATATGCTTGAAACTAACTATTTGGCTAATATCCGCATTGAAGTACTTAAAGCGGAGGAATATGCACAGCTAAGTGTGGACATGTACGGAGCGGCGGCAGAACAGGCAGCACTATCCAAATCATATGCAGTTGGTGGTACCAAACTAAAGAGCCGGCCGGAAGAAGATACAGACAATGCTAAATATTATAAAGAGCAGGCAGGCAATAGTGCTGACAATGCTCTTGCTTATAAAAATGCCGCTAAAACCTCCCAAGATGCCGCCAAGCTATCGGAAATAAATGCCAAAACATCCGAAGATAACTCTAAAGCGTCCGAAAATAGCGCAAAAACAAGCGAGGTTGAAGCCAAAACGGTTGTTGCGGCGATTAGGCAGGATATAGCAGATGGGAGCTTTATAGGACCACCTGGACCGCAAGGGGAGATTGGAGGTAAGGGCGATAAGGGCGACAAAGGAGATAAAGGTGACAAGGGAGATAAAGGTGAGCGTGGAGATGGAGGGATAGTGGTCCCCATCTCTGGAATGTTTACTTTGTCTGGCGATGCAGATGGCAATCTGTATGCTTATTATGCAGATGGAAGCGCACCGCCTACCTTTGAAACAGATGCAAGCGGAAACATATATTATATAACGCCGGAGGTGTAAGAATGGCAAAAACGTTAATAGGAAACTTTAGAGGTCCTAAAGGTGACAACGGAATCAAGGGCGACACCGGGGCAAGCGGGACGCAAGGAGTAAGAGGAAGCCAGCAATTTGACGGAACGGGAGTAACCGGCACATCTACGACAGCCAAAACCTTTTCAGGGAGCGGTGTAACAAGTGCCTTGGTGGGCGACCATTATTTAAATACATCCACCGGTGACTTATATCGCTGTGATGTAGCTGGGGCGGCGACTGTTGCGAAGTGGACCTATATCGGAAATATGAAAGGTCCAAAGGGAGATACAGGAGATGTAGAAGCAAACGCTGATGCATCCAACAACACCGTTACTTATACAGCTGCTACTACCCTAACAGATTTAGTAAAGGGAGAAAAATTAAGTGTCGCCTTTGCAAAACTAGCAAAAGCAGTTACAGATTTAATAGCACATTTAAAAGACACCCAAAAACATATTACGAACGGAATAGCTAGGAATGCAACTTTTATAGATTGTCAGGCAAGCACACCAGACCTGTCTTCGAATGATGATGCAATCGCTACTACAAATTTTGTACACGATTATATTAGAGACAATGTTCAAAGCGGGTCTGAGATAATCCCAGGGACAAACACAACTATAAAAGGTCAATTTGCCGCTGATTCATGGGAATTAAACAAGAGCAATTCAGGTAGCTATGCCGCAGGAGTGGAAACAAAATTTCAAGACCTAACCACGAATTTAGGCATTACAATAAAAACAAATTTTCCCACGACAAAGGGAATAACAACGCGAATAGCAGATTATCCGCAAGGGTTTAGCTTTGATAATTGTTTTTTGTTGGCATATCGCTTTAAATTTTCAATTGGCACAGATTGGTATGTATATCTACCCTACTTTAATACTGTTCAGATAAACTTTCAATTTGCTCCTGGTGGAATCTTTTGCTACTTACAAGGTACCGAATTTGATGCTTTGGCGGGACATGCACTGGAGCTTCGCGTAGTAAAGGGCTAACTAGCTATTTAACACCAAAAAGTGCGCATCTGTCAGCATTGGACATACCGTATAGTTTAACAGTTGTGTCGTTTATGTATATAGCACTGTAATCTGAGGCGCCATATCCAGTTTGTAATCTGGTTAATCTCTTAAACAGTTTGACTGGGACAGTAACGGATGACTGCCAACAATAATTATCGGTAGTGGTGCAATGTGCAAACACGATATATTTAAAACTGTTTAAATTACCTTGTAATGCAGCGTCGTATTGCGTTGACCCACTGTGCGCAGTCAGCAATACATAATCACCGATGTTGTCTAAATTCGTGGTTAGCTCACGAAAAAAAGTTGCACCGGTGCAACAAAATATCGTAACTTTATTGACTGGCCCGTGAGGGTCTTTTTAAATGAAAGGATTTGAATTTATGAAAACAAGATATGTAGACGGTATCGTATTGGAAACCGAAAGCGTGGAACTGGAAAGTAATGTATTAAAGATTACTCATAAAGGTATGACCGCCGAGGAGTTGCAAGCGTTTTATACGCAAAGAGAAAAGCTCCAGACCATTGAATTACTTACGCCGAGTGATGATGTCTATGGTATCCGTGCTGGCTTTGTTTGCTACGCCGGATTGAATATGTTTGGTGAGGATATTACAGTAAGTCTGGTTCAGGAAGCAGACAAAGACTCAGTGCGGATTACTAAGGCGCTGGCGGATGCCCTGGCTGCTTTGACACAAGCAACCGAAGCAAACGGTACCGCAACAATGGCACTGCAAGGGACGGACTTAAATACCCAAGAAGTAAATACCCTGGCCGCCGAGGTAGACTACATTGCAATGATGACCGGAATTGAATAAGGAGGGAATAAGCATGGAACACAGTAAAAATTATGAGAAAGTACAAAATTATTATACCCTTGGTCTTTGGGATGTTGAAAGGGTCCTGAATGCGGTAGACCGATGGATTACGCCGGAAGAGTACAAAGAAATTACCGGGTTTGAATATCCGAAAACAAAATAACTAGGGCTTTGGAATAATCCAAGGTCCTTTCTTAATGGAGAAAGGAAGCAATCATTATGAAAGAACTACTATTTGTCTACAAAGCACACATTACCGCATATCTCGCCAGCCATTACAAGGTATATAGCCTTTCTGCAATCTTGGGCGTAATTGGGGGCACGATTATTAAAGAACTTGGAGGCTGGGGAGAGGACTTGAAAACATTAATTGGCCTTATGGGTATCGACATGCTTATGGGGATACTCATTGCAATTTTTTGGAAAGCTTCAAGTAAAACAAAAAATGGGGCACTCGAATCAAAGGCTTGCTTTAGAGGCCTAGTCAAAAAGGGTGCGGCACTAGCGTTTGTGTATGTGGGAAACCGCTTAGATATTACCCTGGGTATGGATTACATAAGAACCGCTGTAATCATTGCCTTTATCGCCAATGAATTAATCAGTATTGTAGAAAATGCTGGACTCATGGGATTGAAGTATCCTCAGATTATCACTGATTGCATCGAAATGTTAAAAAAGAAACAGGAAAAGGAGGACGAATAACATGAATTTTAATGTACATGCAGGTCATAATCCATCTGGCAAGACAGCTTGCGGAGCCGTAGGGTTCCTGAATGAATCAAACCAGGCTCGGAAGGTAGCCAAGGAAGTAATTAGGTTATTAAAGTCAGCCGGTCACACGGTCCGGGACTGCACCTGTGACAACGGGAAAAGCAAAGAAGATGTTTTAGCAAAGATCGTTGCACTGTGTAATGCTAAGCCGGGAGTATTAGATATTTCCATTCATTTCAATTCTGGTCGGAAAGACCCCAAGGGTGATGGAAAGATTGGTGGTGTGGAAGTGTTACTTACCAATAACGTAGATTTAAAAGGCAAGGCGGCAAAGTTAATCTGTGAAGAGGTAAGCAAACTGGGATATTTTAATCGGGGCGTGAAAGTAAGAACTGATTTAGCTTTCCTCAATCGTACAAAGGCTCCAGCTATTTTAGTGGAATGTTGCTTCGTAGACGATATGGACGACTACCGGCTATATCAAAAAGGCAACTACCAGGCAATGGCGAAGGCTATAGTGCTGGGGATTACAAAGGCAATAAGGTAAATTAGCAAAGGTCAGGCGAATGGGTACCAGGGTACGGCCAGTGTTGGGGTTACGATTTTGAAAAAGTTATTAGATTAAAATTAAACCAGAACAAATGTTCGAAAAATACTTGAACATTTGTTCTGGTTGTGGTATAGTAATTTTAGATAGGTAATCATGGCCGTGAACTATCAGATAAAATAAAAAGAGATAAATAAGGAGGTCATTTTATGGCAGAAAGAAAAGCATTTTGTTTACAAATGGTAGAATGTTGTGGGGACAATGGTAGCGAAGGAGGAAATGGAAGCAATCTTGAGATTGTTGATAATCTGGATGGTAATACCGACGAAGATCATGGAAAGGCATTATCAGCATATCAAGGTTCGGTACTGAATCAAAAGATTGATGAAATAGACACAAAAATTGATGAAACCAATAATAAGTTAGGGTGCACGGATCAGCTTTGGAAAAATACAAACTGGACATCGTTTGCTGGACAGACGCTAACCATACCTGAACTCGAAAAATATAAAATGGCATTAATTTCTTGCATATCATATAGTTCAGGCATTGAATCAACTACAATGATACCTCTTGACTCTAAGAATAGTCTTTATCAAATGATTAATCATTCCCCAGCATTTGTTAATAGGCAAGTTAGAGTTGTAAACAATACAACATTAACATTTACAAATGGAGCTACAATTTCTTCAAATGGAACAACAACTGATAATACAGTTCAGATCCCTGTTCGCATTTATGGAATCAAATAACATCATATTTAGAAATGATAATCATTGGCAAAGGCAATTGTGCCGGGAATTACAAAAGCAATAAAGTAAATTATCAAGGACCAGGCGCATGATGCATCTGGTCCCATTTTTGTCTCAAAATCTGAAATCTTCAAGAATAAATATCTTAAATAAGTCAATCCTATCACCATGAAAAGAAATAATGACAGAAAAGAATTTGTCCGTAAGACAAGTATCCTACCTTACAGGAGTGCCCCGCTCTACGGTTGGCAATATCTGCAAAGGTAGCGTTATGCCAAGGTTAGACACGCTGGAAGCAATAGCCAAGGGACTGGAAATAAAAATAAATGATTTATTTGAATCGGAATACAAGTAAAACGCAGTGGTGTCCCATAAGTCGGACGCTTTTTGCGTTTTTTTGTGCTGTATTTTACCAAAAATCTCGTCTTATATTATATAAGGTATTTTTAGAAGGGAGGGTTGCGCCTATGATTGCATAAAAGCGGAAACATAATTTTGCAAGGGAAGTATATAATACTAAAGATAATGGGAGGACTATACATGGAATATCCAATAAACTCGGAAATTTTTGCAACCATTTTTTTAACCGACAAGAACAAAGAAAAAGTTGACAAAGTTTGGGATTATGCCGAAGCTTTATGCACAGAAATAAACAGAGCATACTTTGCAGGCATTAAAGAGGGCATGAAAAAGATGGATACATAAAAAAGAGACAGGGGGCAACCGAGGTTGCTCCCTGTTGACTTTAGAAAAAAACTGTGCGATTATATATGATAGTTGAATGAAACAAAGTTAGTCAAAAGTTAGTCATTCAATTTAGGAAGTCCCATTTTACGGGCGCTTTAGAGCGTTTTTCCTGACTCTTAATCAGGGTGTCCAGGGTTCGAGCCCCTGGCGGCGCACTTGAAGGTCCCGGTTTGACAGACATATGAGCTGTTGGGTTGGGGCTTTTTGTTTTATTTACATTAAGGTATGGAATTGGGTGGGAATCCCAAGCGATGCGGTCACTGTGATAAGGGAGCGAGGCTTAAGAATCCATTGTACATTTTTGTATGAGAAGGAAAGCGGAGCGATGATCTTTCAGTCAGGATACTTGCTTAATGTATCAGTACATCATTCATTAAATAGTCAATTACTAATGAAGCGTGTACAATGCATCTTTTTGATGTAATACATCTAAAGATGTATAGAAGAAAACTTCCGTACAAAGTTGAGTATTCTAACCAACGTATGTACTCCGGAAGAAACGAATCTTAAGGAGGAAACAAACATGAACACAACAAGAAACACAAAAAAAGCCATCCTGGGTATTATCGGACTGGTGGCAGCAGCAGCGGTATTGTTTTTGGTCTACCTATCATTTGCACCAAAAGCAGAAGCTGGCAGTAAGGCAATTGAAGTTACTGTGGTGCACGGGGATGGAAAACAGGCGATTTTTAAGCATCGAACCGATGCCGAATATCTGGGCGAACTGCTGTTGGCAAAAGGGCTGATTGAAGGCCAGGAAAGTCAGTACGGATTATTCGTACAAACCGCAGATGGCGAAACGGCTGATGAATCCCAGCAGCAGTGGTGGTGCATTACCAAAGGCGGCGAAGATGTCATGACAGGAGTGGATCAGACCCTGATATACGACGGTGATGCCTTTGAATTAACCTTCATGACAGGATATTAAACTATGAAGGTAAGAGAATTGGTGGTGTTGGCCTTTTTGACGGCCATTTTGCTGGTGGCTCAAGTAGGAATGGCTTTTTTGCCCAATATAGAACTGGTATCCCTGTTGATTATTGTGTATACCCTTGTCTATAAAAAGAAAGTTTTTTACATTATATATGGTTTTGTCATTTTAGAAGGAATCGTGTATGGCTTTGGAATTTGGTGGTGGACGTATCTTTATATATGGACGATCCTGGCAATGCTGGTCCTCTTGTTTCAGAAAAATGAATCAACCCTCCTTTGGGCCGTAATCTCCGGTTCATTTGGTCTTGGGTTTGGGATTCTTTGTTCGGTTCCTTATTTTATTACCGGCGGCTGGGCTGGTGGCTGGGCGTATTGGTTTTCTGGAATACCCTTCGATATCCTTCACTGTATTGGCAACGGCTTGGTAGCCCTCGTCCTGTATCGGCCAGTTTACCGAGCGATTCGTCAATTGGAACAAAAGACAATGGTTGGCGCTTAATGAAAGGAGTCATTTCCGATGCTGAGGTTTTTTTATGTGATTATCAGAAATATTCTGAGAGCGATTATACTCATACCGGCGATGGATTATGTGGGAGCTCACCCAGAAAAATTCAGTGTAGAAAAACGCTATCGGGTGGTGCAGAGGGTAGCCGGATATATCAGAAAGACTGGAAGAATTCGGACCCAATGCGATGGGCTGGAGAATCTTCCCAAGGAAGGCGGGTATATCATGTTTCCCAATCATCAGGGAAAGTATGATGCCATCGGTATTCTGTATTCACATAAAGAACCTTGCTCCTTTGTACTGGATGCCAGAAAGGCAGATGGTATTTTTCTAAAACAGGTTTTGTCCATGGTGGGTGGAATGGGACTGGAAACCGACAATGTGAGGCAGTCCATGGGGGTGATTTTGGAAGTGGCCCGACGGGTGAAGGAGGGCGAACGCTTCTTCATTTTTCCAGAAGGCGGCTATACGGACAATCACAATCAACTGCAGCATTTTAAGCCAGGTGCTTTTAAGAGCGCTTTGAAATCTCGGTGTCCGATTGTGCCGGTAGCGTTGATTGATTCTTATAAACCGTTTGAGGGTTGGTCTTTAAAAGCCGTGACTACAAAGGTGATTTATCTGTCACCTATTTTATATGAAGAATATAAAAATAGGAACACCATAGAGATAGCTGAAATGGTGAAAGAAAAAATAAAAGAGACGATCGAAAAGTTCGCATAAGTTCACATAAATCCTTCGGCGCAGGAATATATATTAACCGAAGGAGGTATTGGATTATGTCGGAATATAAAAGATTTATATCGTATATTTATAATTATGAGCAACAAGAAAAGAAAAATAATGTTGGCTATGCCAGAGTAGAAACCCGTGGAAATCAATGTAAAATAACCATACATGTTCAAATCAGGAGTATCACCGCAGGAACTTTGAAGGCTTACGGTTTTGTCCGAAAGGGCACAGATTTGCTTGGGATTTTATTGGGAGATATTACTCTGCGGAATGGGACTGGCGATGCCCAGTTTATGACGTTGAGAAATTCCATTGGCGAGACAGAATATACCTTCGATCAGCTGGGGGGAGTCATTCTCTACATAAACAACACAAAGTTTTTTGGGACAGAATGGGATGACAGACCACTGGAGTTTGAACAATTTTGTTTGGAATCTGATATTACCGAAGAAGAAAAGCGCTCGATCGAATCGATGCTTCTCAAAACAGCCGAGGTGACAGGGGAAGAAAAGGCGATGGACGAGGAAGATAATGATTTGGAAAAGCCGAAATCGGAAGATTTGGATGAAGCGAAATTGAGAGAAGCGGATTTGGAAGAAACGGAACTGGGAGATGCGAAACAGAGGGAAGTGGATTTGGAAGAAGCAGAACTGGGAGGCTCCGAATTAGAAGAATCTGTTTTAAGTGATATGGAACGGGAAGAAGCAGACCGGGAGGAATCCCGGATAGGGGAAAATGAAGCTGGTGTGTCAGAATCAGAAGAACTGGACACAGAGGGAACCGGTCGTAAAATAGCGGAAGCATCCCTCGAAAATACGATAGAGAAGGAGTCAGCAGCGGCAAAAAGCGATTTGCTCTATTTCTCACCAGTTACGTTGCGAGACTTGGAAAATCGTTTCGCCTATCATGTAAAAAATGACTTTATGCTCCATGGGTATCGCCGCTTTGGGCACTTGGGCTTGATGGATTTAAATAATCGAAAGGTATTGGGCGTTCCAGGTGTTTTCTGCAAACGAGAGCAGGAGGTGGCAAGAAATTATGGTTTTGAAAATTTCCTGCCGCGAACCAGAAAAAGTCTTCAATATGGGGATTTTGGCTATTGGTATGCCAGTATCGAATATCTTAAGTGATCCTTCCAGATGCCCTCTAACCGGGCATAATCCCGGGCAATGCCTTCCAGCTGGAAACCCAGTTTCTCAAGAACGTGTATGGAGGCCCCATTTTCAGGCAGAACCAGTGCTTCAATCCGGTGGATATAATACTGGTCAAAGACGATGCGGTGGATGGAATAATCCAGAGCTTCGGTCATATATCCCTGATTGAGGTGAGCATAATCGGTTTTATACCCTAAGAGACAAGTGAAGAAGCAACCTCTTTTAATTTGATTAAAGCAAATGGAACCAATGATTTTAGTTGGTTCTTTTTTGTTGAATAAATAGAGTCGGATATAATTTCCTCGGATGAATTCGTTATACTCATAGGACAGGGTGCTTTCCTGATATTCTTTGGAATAAAAGTTGGGAACTCGGGGGGGTTCTACCGGCTCAAAATAAATTCGATTGTTAAAGTAAAATGCACAGACGGCCTCTGCCCAGGTAGAATCTAAAACTTTTAGATAAAGCCGCTCCGTTTCGTGGATCAGGTTCATATTGTCACCTCTTTTTATTCGTGTTAAGATATAACGTGTGAGTGGAATAGTAAGGCAGCAAAAATACTGTCTAAGTATTTCCCAAACGCACACTTGGAAGAATGCATTTTTATATATCTTATGAATGATATGAACCAGTATACCATAAATGAAGGAGTTCGTTAATAATGGATGAAAAATATATGAAGGCGGCCCTGAAACAGGCCCGGAAGGCATATGCCATAAAAGAAGTTCCCATTGGCTGTGTCATTGTTTATGAGGATAAAATCATAGCAAGGGGATATAATAAACGGAACAGCAAAAAAAATCCTCTGTTTCATGCCGAATTGTCGGCCATTCATAAAGCAAGCCGGATAATGGGAGACTGGCGGCTGGAGGATTGTACTATGTATATTACTTTAGAGCCTTGTCAGATGTGCGCTGGGGCGATTATTCAGTCGCGTATAAAGCGGGTGGTGATTGGCAGCATGAATCCCAAGGCAGGCTGTGCCGGTTCTATTATCAACTTGTTGGAGATGAAGCAGTTTAACCATCAGGCGGAAGTAACCAGGGGGGTTTTGGCTGAGGAGTGTACGGAAATGCTGACAGAGTTTTTTAAAGAACTTCGGGAGGAGAAGCGAGGAACCCGATGATTATAAATATTTACGCATTGTGGCAATTGGAATAGAGTTGATTTGGTGCTTACATCCATGAAACTGCCGAGAAATATTGTGGATGAATGCGGTATTCTCCGTGAAGTGGATGTGGTTATCTGCTACAGGAGGAGTTGGAGAAAGGTGATATGGTATACCAATATATACGAAGAGATGGGGTATTGTTGTATGAGCAAGTATAGACAATATGCAGATATGGAACTGAAATCAGCAATAGGTCTGAAGGATAGATATGTTGACACAAAAGGGTTTTTTTTATATAGTGAAAGAAAGAATAAAAGGGGGATATTATATGAGAAGAAATGTTATTTTTGCATAGCATTGGCTATTGCAATTTTCTAAAATGAATTTGTTATAGCCATTGCTAATCCTAAGAGCAAACATTAAATTTAGGAGGCAAAAAATGAGCTATAGAAGAGCAGAGATGATTCTGCCATTAGAGATAATAGAATTGATCCAAAAATATGTGGATGGAGAAATGGTTTATATTCCCAAGAAGCAAGGTACCCGGCAGGAGTGGGGACAAGGAACCAAGATCAAACAGGAATTAAGGGAACGAAATGAGGGAATTTATACGGGCTATAAGAATGGGAAAAGGGTTTCTGTACTTGCAGAAGAATATTATTTGTCAGAAAAAAGCATACAACGTATCATTCGTATCATGAAAGACGAAGAATAAGATTATGAGTTAGAGCATTCAGTTGTTCTGGCTCATTTTTTTTTATAGAAAAAATTAAGGTGGATATATGAGATGTTTCGAAGTATCATTATATCGAGCTTCTAAAGTAGCGTGGTAAGCCTATTTACTGTAAGGAGAGATTTAAAATGAGTATTGTCATTAGAACGAATGTGGAAGCCCACATGGAAGCGTTGAAAAGATGGCTGAAAAGCCAAGAGAATGTAAAATTAGAAGAAATGTCGGATTTCTTTTCGAAGCGAGTAATGGGATATGAAGAGCATATGTCAGTGTGGAAAGATGCTTATGTAAAAATGTCTCAACTGGTATCAGAAGATACAAAGCAACTGCTGGATTTAGGTTGCGGGACTGGTTTGGAACTAGATTGTATATTTCAACGTTTTCCTCAACTCACCGTCACTGGAATTGATTTGTCAGAATCCATGTTACAGAGACTAAAAGAAAAGCATGGAGATAGAGAACTATCTTTAATCTGTGCAGATTATTTTGAATATGAGTATGAAGCAGAGAAGTATGATATGGTCATATCCTTTGAATCGTTACATCATTTTACCGCAGAAAAGAAATTAGGATTATATCGGAAGATATATTGTACTTTAAAACCTGGTGGCTGTTTTGTGGAGTGTGACTATATAGCCTGTTGTGATGAAGAAGAACAGATTTTATATCAGGAGAGTCAAAGAAAGCGGATAAAGGAAGGAATAGCAGAGGGGCAATTTATCCATTTTGATACGCCATTAACCTTGGAACATGAAGTGGAAGTGATTAAAAAAGCAGAATTTACCAATGTAGAGGTAATAGACTCGATCAATGGAGCAACCTTTGTTACCGCGATAAAAGGGAGAAGGTAGACTAAGGCATTCCCAGATAATATTTGGAGGCAGAATATTAACGATAGGAAACCCGAAAGAAACCTTGACATCCTAAGGGAAACCCGATATACTAAGAAAGCATTGAAACAACCTAGTCATAAAATTTCCGCACAGCCGGGGAGTCAGCGGTGCCCTGTACCTGCAATCCGCTATAGCAGGGGTGATGTTCTGTCTAGGGTCTTGCGTTGCAAAGCTGCCCGATGTAAGTGGTGTTGACGTTTGGGTCTTACGCAACGGGAATTTGCGAATCGTGTCAGGTCAGGAATGAAGCAGCACTAAGCAGAACCTCTCGTGTGCCGTAAGGTCGCCTGGGCCGAGCTAACTGCACCGGTAACGTTTGGAGCAAGAGATTCGAAACAGAACGTGCGGAGTTATATATAGATTACCGGGTTTGCCCGGCATTTGTAATAGGAGACGTGAAAACGTCTTTTTTTTACGGTTTTTCAACACCTTAGAAATTCTTTCGCACTTCCCCCTTTCCCAAATGTAGGAATTCGATTATAATAATAAGAGGTGTCAGCATTTTCCGAAAGAGGGGAGCATATCCATGGGACTATCACTTAATTTTAATGCAATGAATCAAGTAGTTAAAGGAGTTACCATATACGAAGAACACGAGCCGCTGGAGAGTATTTGTCTAGTGCTGAAAGGGCGGGTACACGTGCACCGGGACGGGATGCAGATGCTGCTGGGTACCGGGAATTTTCTGGGAATCTGTGACCTGTATACAGGACAGGCGAATGCATCTTACACGGCGTTTGATAATACCGTAGTATATCCCTTTCCAGTAAAAGGAGGAGAGGATATACCTATTCTGCTGGAATCCAATCCGGATTATGGCGGAGTTATTGTGGCGTCCTTAAACCGGTATATCAGGGATCTTACCGTTTCGTTAAGATCATTGCTTACTGCAGTGGATGAAATGACTACTTTTTTGCAATATGGATATGAGACCTATTTAAAAGAAGGAAAACGTTCCGGTTTTCCTGTCTATCCATTGGCGGCCATGGAAAAACTGAAGCCGTATGAGAAGAGCGATTTGTTGGACATGCATAAGGCGGATTATTACAGTGAGTGTGCCGGCATACTTGTTGAAGTACAGAAAGCCTACTATCAGAATAATATAATCAGTCTCTATCACATAGAAGAACAGACCGAACTGGGCAGACAGCTCGTTCTGGAACATTCGGAGGTGGCGGCATATCTGACACAGCAGGTAGGCCTCCTGCTTAATTATGGAGAAGAATGTCTGTTTAAACGGATTACCAATTTAATTATTAACTTAAATAAAAAAGAAATAAACCCAAGCCGGATATTACTGGAATTAGTTGAACGGATTGTGGAAAATATAAATAATATGGATGTCTTGCTGGAAAAGAGGACGGGAAAGCGGTTGGAGATAAACCGAGAGGAACTGGAAAATCTTTACTATGCAGTTATTTCCGGTCAGACTCAGGTAGAGGAAGTTGGCGATACCGTAAAAGCCAAGATGATGCAGCTTGTCCATTCTATGGATATCATTTTAGACTATGGCAAGATTGAGCCGGAAACGCAGGAAGAATTCAAGGGACTGGTGAATGATTACCAGAATCTGAAGGATAAAACGTCTATTGATGACGGCAGCAGAGCATTGCGCAGAAAGATTGCCAGTTTACATTATGAGATATATGAAAAGGTATTCTTAAATGCATATGGTAAGAAGGATTGTCCTCTTGCGGTAGAGCTGTATTTAAAATATGGCTTTTTAAGTGAGACATTAATGCGGGAGGAACAGTTGGAGGAGCTGGTTCAGCTGGAACCTTCAAACAGTAGTGCCTCTCTTTGTAAAGTATATGATATGAAGACCTGGCTGTCTTTGATCTATTCAGGAAAGAAGCTGCCTTCTAAGAGTGAGTTTGACCTTGATTTTGAGGAACATATCCGTTCCCTCCGAAAAACCAACGAGATTACGGAGGAAGCGGCTAAAACCATGCTTATGGACATGAAGGAACGCCTTCATTACGAGATACATAACTTGTTTTCTTATAATAGCCGCCTGATTTCTGGACAAATGGGGTTATTTATACCGTTTTTAACTGAAAATTCCTTTGTTACAAGCATCCGAAAAGCATTTGTTAACGGTGAAATGGTTAATCATCAGCTGGATCAATTCCGGGAAGTGGATTATTCCCTGTTTTATCGTGAGACGTTGGTGGAGTTTCCGGAGCTTGGAAATAGAAGAGAATATGTCCTGAAAGAAGTTTTTCCGGATATTATTTTGTTCCCAATCAGTGGTGAAAATGCCGTTATGTGGCAGGATATAAGTGGACGGAAAAGAGACTCTAAGGGAAGGATTTTGATGCCAGTTTTCACAGTTAAGAAGCTGGATGAAATACTCATCCGAGTTATCGGCCGATATCGCTGGGAATGCTGTCGGACAGCGCAAGGTGCCAATTGGAATAATATTAAAGAAAAATCCCTCACCAGTGAATACATGGATTACCTGCAATTTTATCGCAAAAATAAAGATTTATCCGATGATAAAAAGGAAAGACTGAAATCCCAGATTCAAAAATGCCGAAGCAATTCTCGGGAAGTGTTTGCCATGGATTATGAATTGTGGATTAAGAACGAGTCGGAGGGCGCAATTCGTCTCAATAAGGTGGCGCGGGAAATGCTGGCAACCTATTGTCCATTTTCCAAGGGAATCCGGGAGAATGTTAAAAATCAGCCAATGTTTGTAGATGCGATGAATCGTTATAATAGAGAAAAGCTTATAAAAGTAAAGGAGCTGGACCTTCGGCACAGAGCCATGGAAAAAGATGGGATTAGCATACCTGAGCCAATTATAGAGACCCTGCAGTTTTATCAAAATATGTGAAAGTAGTTGAAAAATCTCTTTTTACACACTACAATAGTAGTCAGATTAAAAAGCTCACCAAGGCGAGCAGATGGGAGCAATAATGGGAAAGCTTGACAGTATCATGAAGTGCGCCCAGGCGCGAATCCTGATAAATGAGAAGCAACACAGAAAAGCACTTGAAGTGATAGAGCAGATGGATTTATCAAAGGTAAAGTCTATTACAGACCTGAAAACAGCGGCAGAAGTTTATATGAAAAATGAACAATATATCAGTGCAAGGGATATTTATTTTCGCCTTTATGATAAAGTACAATCTAAGTCCGTTCTTTATTCTCTGATTTATTTGTGTGTTAAATGCAATTGTATTGAGGAGGCAGAAGACTTTTATCAGGAATATCTGGAATCAAAGAACCAGGATGTGAATCGTCTAATATTAAAGTATTATATTGAAAAGGCCAAAGGTGCCAGTCGAAAAGAACTGATTGGATATCTGGAGGCCATTAAAAGCGAAGAATACATTGAAGAATGGGCGTATGAACTGGCTAAAATGTATCATAAGGAAGGAATGGAAGAAGCCTGTGTTGAAGAATGCTCCAATATTATCCTGTGGTTTGGAGACGGAATTATTGTGGAGAAGGCCATGCTATTAAAGCTTCATTATGTAGATGGGCTGGATATTTCCAACCCTGAGAATATTGAAGAAACAAGGAATATTGCAGCAGAGCTTCGTATAGCTGCTCAAATCGCAGACCGGATGGAACGAGAGGAATTACATTCTTCAGAATTATGTTCTAAAGGAGAGAACCAGCCTGAAATTGAAAATGAATCAGAAGCGGAGCAGGGGTTTGAAGAGAAAACGGAATATGACGTAGCAGCTGAATCAGAATATGAGGAAAAAACTGGATACAATGCCCAAGTCGAGGCAGGTTATGAAGTGGACGGCGGTCAAGAGATTGAAGCGAGGATTGAATCGGAGTCAGCTTTAGAAGTGGGGCAAAATGGGACACTGAAAGCGGATTTTAAAGATGGGTGGGAGCCGGAATATCCATCAATGGATATTGATGAGATTTTTGATAATTTGAACGAGAGTATTCCTGAACCAATGAAAGCTACAATGACGATTCAGGAGGTCGAGGCACAGCTTGTCCAGCAGGAGGAGCACCCATCCGAGCCAGAGGCGGAGTCCCAGAAGACTGCCCGTCCAGAAATAGAGGGAGCAGAGGTATCCTCGGAAGAGTTAAAACCAGAAGAGTTAAAAATGGAAAAAATGCTTCGCCGTATTGTAAAAGAAGCGGCTGATTTAAAGGAGCTGCCCCATTTTTGCATTCTTGGGCAGGAGGAGGAGCGGATTCAGTGGGTTATGAAAAAGCTCACTAAGGAATTATGTACACGAGAAATTTTAAGGGAACCAAAGATTGCCCGTATTTCAGCTGAAAAACTAAATAGTATCAGCCTGGAGACCAAGAAGGAGCAGTTGGAAGGAAGCCTTTTGCTGGTTGAGGACGCTCATAAGCTGTCGAATGATTCGATCTGGGATTTATGTCAGATTATGAAACGGTCCAAATTTGATTTGATTCTGGTTCTAGCTGATAAGGAAGAGCAGATGAAGAAGATTATGGGGCGTAACCGCAGACTTAAGAGTCTGATTAAATATGAGTTATATGTATAGAAGAATATAAAGGTATGCGTGCGGGGGGTACGCAGACGGGAGTGATTTATGGAAAGAAAGAATGCAGTATTTGTAATTGGTCATAGGAATCCAGATACGGATTCCATTTGTTCTGCAATTGCCTATGCCGACTTGAAGAAAAGGTTGACGGGTGGAGAGTATACTCCCAGACGGACTGGTGAGATTAATCAGGAAACAGCTTTTGTGCTTGATTATTTTCAAGTGGAAGCACCAGAATACATCAGCAATGTAAACACGCAGGTAAAGGATGTAGAATTTCGTCGCATTGAAGGCAGATTGAGTCAGATTTCTTTGAAGAAAGCCTGGAAAACCATGCGGGAGAGCAATGTAAACACCCTGCCGGTAGTAGACCGCCACCGAAACCTGAAGGGACTCATTACCATCAGTGATATTGCCAAGTCTTATATGGATGTGTATGACAGTCGGATTATTTCCACGGCCAAGACACCATATCGTAATGTCTTAGAGACCTTGGATGGAGAGATGATTGTAGGAGATGAAAGCGCAACCATCGCCGATGGAAAGGTGTTGATTGCCGCCGCAAATCCCGATTTGATGGAGAGCTATATTGAAAAAGGCGATATCGTCATTCTGGGGAATCGTTATGAGTCTCAGCTTTGTGCGATTGAGATGGGTGCCAGCTGTATCATCGTGTGTGATGGGGCATTGGTGTCCTATACCATTACCAAGTTGGCTGAAAACAAAAATTGTACCATTATTAAGACGCCATTCGATACCTTTACGGCGGCCCGGCACATCAATCAAAGTATGCCCATTGAATTTTTTATGAAGAAAACGGAATTGACTACCTTCAATGAAGACGATTATATAGATGAAATAAGGGAGATCATGACCAAGAAGCGGTTCCGCTATTTCCCTGTATTAGATGAAAACGGAAAGTTTTTGGGAATGATATCCCGAAGAAACTTTTTGGATGCCAAACGGAAAAAGGTTATTCTGGTGGATCATAATGAGCGTTCCCAGTCGGTAGATGGAATCGAAGACGCCGATTTGCTGGAAATTATTGATCACCACCGTTTGGGTGGAATTCAAAGTATGAGTCCGGTCTTTTTCCGGAATCAGCCACTTGGCTGCACGGCAACCATTATTTATCAAATGTATAAAGAAAACAAAGTTTCTCCGGATGCCAAAATGGCGGGGCTGCTGTGTTCTGCGATTATTTCCGATACGCTGGCATACCGTTCCCCTACCTGCACCAAGGAAGACATTGATGCGGCAGAGGAATTAGCAGAAATGGCCGGAATACGTGTGATTGAATATGCCCGAGATATGTTCTCTGCGGCAAGTAATCTTCGAAACAAGAATCCGGAAGAGATTTTCTTTCAGGATTATAAAGTGTTTTCTTCCGGAGATATTACCTTTGCAGTGGGACAGATTAATGCTATGAACTGGGAGGAACTGGACGAAATAAAGGAAAAAATTGAAAAATACATGGAAGAGACTTATGAAAAGAATCAGGTTTCCATGATGTTTTTTATGTTGACCAACATTCTGGAAGAATCCACAAAGCTTTTGTATCATGGCACCGGAGCGTCAGAGTTAATTTCCAGCGCCTTTGGCAGCAAGGCATTAGAAAAGGGCCTTGTACTGGAAGGCGTAGTATCTCGGAAAAAGCAGCTGATACCCGCATTTATGTTGGCCCTTAGAAATAAAAATGATTAATCAATTTTAAATTGTATTTTAACAGGAGTCTTTAGATTGTTACCGCCTCTGGATTTTACGGCAGTCGTGATGTTTAGGGTATACGACTCGTTTTTGGCGTAAGCAGCTAAAGGCTCTATTTCAATGGTGTTATTGAGTACATCGTAAAAGATGGCGGTTTTTAAAGGAACCTGACTGGAATCCGTAACAAAAAGATTTACATTATTAACGGTCCGGGGATCCAGAGGCGTGTTAAATTTTACCTGCCAATAGAATTTTCCGGTTTTAAATTTTAAGTTTTCTTTTACCTTATCTTCCATTCCCTTTGTGATATTTTCAATGTCAAGATATTTGCTCATGGGATCACCTCATATATCAATAATAATAGATAAAATTTGCATATACGAAACCTGTTTATTGGTATCATATATATTATAATACATATGTAACAAAAAGTGTAGAGATTTCTTTTGGAAAAAGCTTGATTTTTCAAATAAAGTTGTTACAATAGAATCGTTTAGGAAATGTATAAATATACATATTATTAAATCTAATAGCTATATCAACAAAATGGAAATGTATATTCAGTAGTTGGGTTGAAATAATAAAACGAATTTAACTACTGATTTGCAAGCACGTTGTAACGTGCGGAATGGAGGAAAATTATGAAAAAATTAGTATCGCTTGGTCTGGTAATGGCCATGACATTAAGCCTTGTGGGCTGTGGTGGGGCGGCGGCGCCGAATAAGGTGTTTTCGGTAGCAGATCTGCCAGGAAAGACAATTGGTGTACAGCTTGGAACTACAGGTGATATTTATGCATCTGACTATGAAAAAGAAGGCTCTACCATTGAACGTTATAACAAGGGAACCGATGCTGTTCAGGCGGTAAAGCAGGGCAAGATAGACTGTGTTATCATTGATGTGGAGCCAGCTAAGGCATTTGTCGCTAAAAATGATGATTTGACCATTCTGGAAGAGGATTTTGCTGTAGAGGATTATGCCATCTGCGTTTCCAAGGATAAAACGGACTTAAAGGACAAAATTAATGAAGCCCTGGCGACTCTGGATGCGAATGGTACTCTGGATAGTATCAAATCCAACTACATTGGAGATGACACAAAGGGAAAATCACCTTATGTCTCTCCCGAAGGTGTGGACCGTTCCAATGGAACTTTGGTAATGGCTACCAATGCAAATTTTGAGCCATATGAATTTACTCAGGATCAGAAGGTTGTTGGAATTGATGCCGATATTGCCCAGGCAATCTGTGATTTGTTAGGAATGGAACTAAAGATTGAGGATATGGAATTTGATTCCATTATCAATGCGGTACAGGCTGGAAAAGCTGATGTGGGAATTGCCGGAATGACAGTAACAGAAGACCGTTTACAGAGTATTGATTTTACCAATTCTTATACCACTGCAACTCAGGTAATTATTGTAAGAAAGAACTAATAGGTGAAGCCATTGAGCATATTTGATAGCGTTTTTTCTGGGTTTATGGACAGCTTTTATCTAAACTTCATAAAAGAGGACCGTTGGAAATATTTCATAAACGGACTGGGCACCACTCTTCAGGTTGCATTTTTCGCGGTAATCATGGGGATCGTTTTGGGATTTGTGGTAGCAGTTATCCGCTCCACAGCCGATAAGAATGGGACGATGGGATTTGCCAACATAATCTGTAAGATATACCTTACGGTTATCCGTGGGACACCCGTTATGATTCAGCTTTTGATAATCTATTACATAATCTTTCAAACGGTGGCAATTGATAAGCGAATCGCAGCCATTTTGGCTTTTGGATTTAACTCCGGAGCTTATGTAGCGGAGATTGTCCGTTCTGGAATTATGGCGGTGGACAATGGTCAATTCGAGGCGGGCAGAAGCCTTGGCTTTGGATATACTCAGACCATGTTTCATATCATTCTGCCCCAGGCATTTAAGAATGTATTGCCAGCCTTGGGAAATGAGTTTATTGTACTTTTAAAGGAGACCTCCATTTGTGGCTATATTGCATTAACTGATTTAACTCATGGAGGAAACACCGTCCGCAGTCAGACATATGACGCTTTCATGCCTCTTATTGCAGTGGCCATTATTTATCTTGTGATTGTCTGCATTCTTTCCGCGGGAGTGTCCCATTTAGAAAGGAGGCTGCGTACCAGTGAGCGATAAAGGAAATGTGCTGTTTGAAATAGAGGAGTTATGCAAGTCATTTGAAGACCTTAAGGTCTTAGATCACATTAGTACCAAGATTTATCAGGGAGAGGTAGTGGTAATCATTGGACCATCCGGTTCGGGGAAATCAACGCTTCTGCGTTCCTTGAATCTATTGGAGATGCCCACTTCGGGAAAGATTTATTTTGAAGGTGATGACCTTACCCGGGCAAAAGGAAAGACTCTGAATCAATATCGGGAAAAAATCGGAATGGTTTTTCAGCATTTTAATCTGTTTCCCCATAAGACCATATTGGATAACCTGACGCTGGCGCCCATTAAGGTCTTAAAGAAATCTCGGGAAGAGGCGGAGAAAGAAGCAATGGAACTGCTAAAACGGGTTGGGCTGGAAGAAAAAGCCAATGCTTATCCGTCTCAGCTGTCCGGTGGACAAAAGCAGAGAATTGCCATTGTTCGGTCACTTTGCATGAACCCAGCTGTTATGCTGTTTGATGAACCTACCAGTGCATTAGATCCAGAGATGGTTGGAGAAGTTCTGAGCGTTATGCGGGATTTGGCCAAAGGCGGCATGACCATGGTAATTGTTACTCATGAGATGGGATTTGCTAAGGAAGTAGGAACCCGGATTTTATTCGTGGATGAGGGGCAGATTAAAGAAGCGAATTCACCAAAGGCATTTTTTGAAAACCCTCAAAATCCCAGACTTAAGGAATTTTTATCAAAGGTATTATAAGGGGCACTTGAGGTTTGGTGCAAATTCACAAAGCGTTTACCTATTACTTCAATCAAAAAAGTGCCGGAGGTGACTACCGGCACTTTTACTACTCACTCCTTTTTGCACCTGAAGGGGATAAATCAGGAGAGTCGATTCTGTTCTTCTATTCCTAATAAACGATGTACGGCATCCTGCATCTCCAAATTGTTCCGATAGGCAGATAAAAGCTCTAATTCTTTGGCATTCAGGATAACAGGAACGTTGTCGTCTGTATGATAGCCAAAGGTCTCCAGTACATTCTCAATATTATACAAATCACAAAGAAGTAAAAGGGTATCGGCATCTGGTTGTGTATTTCCGTTTTCCCAGCCATAAATTGTTTTGCCTGCAACGGGATGATTGTGTTCTGTTAATTTCTCGGCAACCTTTTTTACGGTAAGATTATTTTGTTTTCGGTATTCTCTTAACATTTTTCCTATTAACTCGTTTTTCATGTATTTACCCTCAATCCTAAAACAGTTATACTATATTGTATCATCATATATTACGAAAAATTGACTGTCAATATTTTGATTCAATTCACCAGAAAAAAATATTGAAATTCTCGTAATACAAGAATATAATGGAAAGAAGAAAAAACAATTCTTTCCAAAAGAGAAAAGGTGGGTGCCAAATGAAACCAAACGATGTTACCAGCCGTATTGCCCAGTATATAGCCGACCATAATATTTCTGTGGGACAAATCGCCAGAGCAACTAAGATATCAAAAGAAAAGTTAGTGCCAGGCGGGAAGCGGTTAAATGCCACAGAGCTTTTAGAATTGTGCTCTTTTCTAAATATACATCCAGAAGACTTTTATTCCTTTGCTCCTTCGGACGCATTTAGCCAAAGGGATATAGAGGGAGAAGCCCCAGGGGAGGAAGAAGTAAAACCCATGACGTTTAAGGAGAAAGCGATTAAGGAATATGAAGAAGCTCTTATTAAGCTGGCTCTTTCTTCAGCAATGGAAATAGAATGCATTGAATTGGAGAAAAAGTGGATGGAATATGAAAACAGTCACCCGGATTGCAAGCAACCCTATCGGGAAGGGATGGAAAAGATAATGAAAGAAGCAGAACGCCGGGCGAAGCAGGAAGGGAAATCATGATAATGGTGATGTCGGAGGAGAGGAAGGCAGATTACTGAAAAGCTTAGTTAAAGATAATAGATCAGACAAAAATAGATTCAAATTAAGGGGAAATCAAAAATTTTGATTTCCCCTATTTGCGTAGTGATAAAAATCGTGTATACTAGAGAGGTATGGAGAGAAGGTGGTGTGAAAATGAATGCATATGAAACTGTAAATGATGTTTTAGTAAAACTTTTCAACGAAATAATGGAAATGGAACAAAAATCCCTGATTACGGGAAAGTTTACCAATATATCAAATAATGATATGCACATCATTGAAGCCATCGGCAAGGAAGACTCCAAGAATATGTCCACGGTAGCCAAAGCATTGCGGGTTACGGTAGGAACATTGACCATAGCGATTAATAATTTGGTTAAAAAAGGTTATGTAAACCGTATACGAAGTGAAGAAGACCGCAGAGTGGTTCTAATTTCATTAACTGAGCTTGGCAGGGAGGCATTTGAACATCATACGAAGTTTCATCAGGAGATGGTAGATGCTGTGCTGGAAGGCTTGGGAGAAGAGGAAACCAAAGTTCTGGTTGGAGCACTGACCAATTTGAGCCGTTATTTTAGAAGATACGATTAATAAGAATGGACGACATGGAGGTAGAAATGATGGATAATTTTTTTAATGATGATGATTTAGTGGATTTGTTGGCAGAACTGGAAATGGACGATGACATAAATCAGGTTGAAGAAGACCCTGAGATGAAGGCATCCCAGCAAAGATACATGGATATTATCAGGAAACATAGGGATAGTTAATAGGCTTAGAAGGAGTACATGTGAATAAGATGTAATGCGAAAGCATTCATAGGAGCAAAAGCTGGTATTATTTCAGGAAGTAATTAAGGGTTCAAAGCCTCTTTCCAACAAAAAGGTGGGAAGGGGTCTTGGACCCTTAAATCATAAAACAAGTGCCAGAGCGGGCAGATGGGAGCTAAGAGTGAAAGAAAACTTTCACCCCCTTATTTGTAGGTGCGCAGGAGCGCAGATGGGAGCTGAAGATGAATCAATTTAATCGTTATGAATTTGAGAAAGAATTTCACTATGAAGGAAAGGATCTGGGAGCATGCTATCAAAAAGATGGGACAGAATTTAAGGTATGGGCTCCGACGGCATCGGAAGTAATTCTTCATTTATACAGTACCGGAAGTGAAGCGGAAAAGGATGCAGTTCACCTTAGGTCACTTGAGATGATAAAAGGAAAACAGGGGGTCTTCTCTCTAAGGGTAGAGGGTGAGCTTCATGGGACTTACTATACTTATGAGATTACAGTAGATGGTGAAGCAAGGGAAACGGCGGATATCTATGGAAAAGCTTGCGGTGTAAATGGGGTTCGTTCGATGGTAGTGGATTTGGAGCGGACCAACCCTGCTGGCTGGGAGGAAGACCGGCATGTCGTGTATCCTCTTAAGGAGGCGGAAATCTGGGAGGTACATATTGGTGACTTTTCCAATGATAAAGCTTCTGGAATCCCAGAGGAATACAGGGGAAAATATTTGGCATTTACCCAGGAGAATTCTACTTTGAATGGAGATGGGGTGCATAAGACATGCCTTGGTTATTTAAAGGAATTAGGGGTTACTCATATTCATTTGCTACCTGCACAGGATTATGCATCAATTGATGAAAGAACTCCCGAAGGGAGTTTTAACTGGGGTTATGATCCGTTACTTTATAATGTTCCGGAAGGATCCTATGCTACGGATTCCTTTCATGGAGCGACCCGAATAAAGGAATTCAAGGAAATGGTGATGGCCTTGCATAAGGCAGGATTATCTGTGGTTATGGATGTGGTTTATAACCATACCTATTCTCTGGATTCGCCTTTTGAGAAAAGTGTTCCTGGATATTACTATCGGCAGTGGAAGGACGGGGCTTATTCCAATGGTTCAGCGTGTGGAAATGACACGGCCAGTGATCGAAGTATGTTTCGGAAATTTATGATAGATTCCATATGTTATTGGGCAACCGAATATCATGTGGATGGGTTCCGGTTTGACTTGATGGGACTTCATGACACAGAGACGATGAACCAGATCCGGGAGGCTATGGATTCATTGGGTGATTATGGAAAAAAGATGATTCTATATGGTGAGCCCTGGTCTGCAGGGGAAAGCCCATTAAAGGAAGGGGTTTCTTTTGCTCGTAAGGATGCCATTTTAAATTTACAGGATGGAATTTTGCTGTTTAATGATGATACCAGAGATACCTGGAAGGGACCGTTTAACAAAGAAAAGGTGGCCGGGTTTGTCAACGGGAAGTCTGGAATGGAAGAAAAGGCAAAAAGAGCGATAAAAGGTCTTTTTGGAGAAGAATGGGAAGCACAGCCAAATTTCCCAGGGCGGGTAATTAATTATGTTTCCGCTCACGATAATCATACCTTGTGGGATAAGCTTGTAAATTCTACTTTTAAAAGTGGTCTGCCGGTGGGGGTCGGGGATGACAGATATCAAATAAAGAACCCTGATCTGATAGATAGAAATAAGTTGGCAGCGTTAGCCATACAGTTTTCTAAGGGCGTTCCATTCTGGCAGGCAGGAGAAGAGGCGGGAAGAACCAAATATGGAGAAGAAAACAGTTATAACCTGTCACCGCAAATAAACTGGTTGGATTGGACTCGAATGTATGAATTTGAGGATTTGATTGATTACTATAAAGGGCTTATTTCTGTGCGGAAAAGTCTGGAAGCAGTGAAAGACCTCTCCCGGGAATCGGCGGAAGCGATTGTGTTTTTACAAGGTCTGCCTGGACGGGTTGTGGCATATTATATAGGGGAAGAAAAAGAAATCATGGTTATTTTAAATGCTTCTCGGAGAAAGGTGAGGATTCCGGTGGAAGGGAAGTGGTGTGTGCTGGTAGATAAGGATAATGCAAGGATTTCTGGTATAGGAGAGGTGGAAGAAAGGGTGCTGGTAGAAGCGATTGGAGGCTGTGTGCTGAAGCGGGTTTAGACCAATACAGAAAGCAAGACTAATTATAAGCATTTGATGTTAAAATCGATTCCGATACTTACAATTAGTCTTTGCTTTTGTTATCAGCTATATAAGGATCTTTCCTGGGGCGTGTCCTGACTTCGCAACCTGCCAAAAGAAAGGCCCCATAGCCATTTTAAAATACAATTTCTCAATCCCCAATCGGATTTTCAATCAATGTTGCAAACACATACTCATGCCGATGTCCATCCTGTACTGTAGTCCTTCCCGTAACCAGATGGATGTGACGATTTTCCCCAACCCAGATAGCAGGACCAGTAACATCACAAATCATATGAAAATGATCTTCAAAAAAATCTGTATTCGTTTGTAGCCGATGAACATGGCTTCTTTCATAAGGAATTGCGGGTCCGGTTACTCCGGCAAAACGATGGTTGTGTGGATCTTCATTCAACTCTGCTAACTTTACGCTGCCTAAGAATTCGTGCACATGTGTCTGTGGTCTCAGCTGTTGTCTGAAGTTTTGTCCAAGATTCTGATTTTCACCTTGGTTAAATTCCTGGTTTGGGGTCATTGGGTTTGCCTGGTTCCCACGGTTTGTCTGATTCCCGCGGTTTGCCTGGTTTCCACGGTTTGTCTGGCTTGTGTTCTGGCTTGTGCTCTGGTTTGCGCCTTGCGCGGTATTTGGATACGTATTTTGATTAAACCCTTCAGCTGGGTCTGGAACAATATTTTCATTTGCAGCGGTGTTTTGACCAAAATTTTCATATTGGTTTGGATTATAGTCATACATAAATCATTCCTCCATATAGTTTTCTGAAAAAATGCAGTGGAAAGTGTTCCACTACTATAAGATATGTCTAAATGTCGAAAAATGTCACAGTTTAAGAAGGGATTTCCTTGACAGTCTGTCAAATAGAAAATACAATAGAGGTATAGGAATATTATTGGGAAGGTTTCATTGGAGGTGCATAATGTACGAACAATTTATGGGAAAATATCTGGTAAAAACCAAACGTCTTTCGCCAGAACGGTTGCAGGAGGTACTGGAAGCTAAAAAAAGTGAAATGATTAAGCTGGGCTTCTTGGCTGTAAAGGAAGGTTTTATTACAGAAAAGGAAGCGCAGAAAATCAACGATTTGCAAAGGAAAGAAGATAAGTATTTCGGAGAGATTGCAATTAAACAGGGCTTGTTGACAAAGGAACAGGTGGACGTATTACTAAGTCGGCAAAAACAGTCGGATGCCCTGTTTAAGCAGCTGCTTGTAGAAAAGGGTTACATGTCTTTGGTACAATTAGATGAGGTAGTAGAAGAACTCATTGAAGATTACGGGTATACACGAGAAGAGATTGAAGCAATTGAAAGTGATAATATTACAAAGATTTCACATGCCTTCTTAAATATCAACGAATTTGATTCCAGATATGGTATGTTTAAGGACTTAATTGGCATGAAGGAGCTGGTTGCCCTTGCGCTCAGAAATCTGATTCGTTTTGTAAGTACGGATATTTACATAGACAGACCCGTGAAGATTTCAACCTATCGGGGCAGATACCTGGCAACACAGGCGGTTGTGGGCAAAGCACCTTATCATATCGGGCTGGGTTCTTCTGATTCGCCAGATGGTTTGCTGGAGGTGGCCAGAAACTTTGGAAAAGAAGATTTTGTTGATGTAAATGAAGATGCATTAGATGCCGTGGGAGAGTTTTTAAACTGCGTAGATGGTCTGTATGTCAGCTATCCCGAAATGGAATATCTCAAATTAGATATGAAGCCACAGGAATATTTTTTCCACATGGTAATGGATCATGATAACATGTATATGCTTCCTATTTACACCAACGGGAAAAGAGTTGACCTGGTGTTGTGTTTGGATGAAGCATCCCAAAATGTTGGGAAATAAAGGAGGAGGTTTGTCATGAACATATTGATCGCAGATGATTCACGAACAGCCAGAAGAATGGTCCGTACGCTGCTGGAAAAAGAAAATTATACTATCGTAGGCGAGGCCGTTGATGGTGAAGAAGCTTATCGATTGTATAAAGAGCTGCAGCCGGATATTTTGACATTGGATATTACCATGCCTGTGCTGGATGGAATTGGGGCCTTACATAAAATTAAAAGGGAATTTCCGGAAGCAAAGGTAATTATGGTTACGGCAGCAGGACAGCGAAGCAAATATGTCGAAGCAATTCGTCTGGGTGCCGCTGATTTTATAACCAAGCCATTTGATGAGGAAGTTTTGTTGAATGTTGTAAAGACAGTTGCTAATAAATAATACGAATTTGGAGATGACGTATTTTTTCGGTAATGTGCCGGGAGGTGCGTCATCTTTTTTGCTTTAAAATGAGGAAGCTACTGTTGAGCACAGGCATAGGAAGATGAAATTATTTGGAGCGAAAGCAAGGGAAGATGGAATTGCTTCAATGGAGTGAAAAATACCATAATTTGGATGGGTCATTCATGTTTCTGATGCTTCGAGAGATGTTACAATATATAATGTGATGCTATAATATAATCGAGTGCATCAGATTCTAGATAACCGGACCATTCGCTGTCTGATTGGCCCAGTTATTTAGAATCTGATACACCAGAAATGATTTGATTTAACAAAGAAGAAAAAAATTCAGGAGGATAGTCTGGTGGAGAATCAAAATCAGGAATTAGAAATAATGACGATGAAAGAGGCAATCAAGGAGGCAAAACGATGCTTGAATTGCAAGAATCCTACTTGTAAGACCGGATGCCCCATAACCAATAATATACCCGAATTTATCCATGCAGTATCAAAGGGAAACTTTGGAGAGGCCCGGGAATATCTTGCGGCGAAGAGCAATCTCCCCGCAGTTTGTGGAAGAGTGTGTCCTCATGAACTTCAGTGTGAAGGGAATTGTGTTTTAGCGAAAAAGGGAGAACCGATTAAAATTGGTATGCTGGAGCAATTTGTGGCGGATTTCGCTTTTGATACGAAGCTGGTACAGGAAAAGATAAGACCTAAGACCAGAGGAAAGGTTGCGGTAATCGGTTCGGGACCGGCAGGTCTTACCGTGGCAGGAGATTTAGCAAAAGAAGGCTTTTC
The DNA here is from genome assembly GCA_031553075.1 of Acetivibrio sp. Taxonomy (GTDB): domain Bacteria; phylum Bacillota; class Clostridia; order Lachnospirales; family Lachnospiraceae; genus DIGJ01. The sequence goes on along the minus strand of JAVBLX010000003.1, from coordinate 20,082 downwards.
TGTTACCGTATATGAAGCGCTCCCAGAGCCAGGGGGTGTACTCCTTTATGGAATACCGGCGTTCAGACTGCCAAAGGATGTGGTTCGACGGGAGATTAAGCAGATCGAGGCACAGGGGGTTACCTTTGAAACCAATAAGACGGCAGGCAAGGACTTCAATGTGGATGAATTGTTTGCAGCGGGCTTCGATGGAATCTTTATTGGCTCTGGAACGGCGGTAGCAAGAGAATTGGATCTGCCGGGAAAAGATATGGAGGGCGTGGTGCAGTCTTCGTATCTTTTGCGGATGATTGCATTATTTAATAATCACCAGGTGGAACGGAAAGAGGTGCCTATGAAAGCAGGAGACCGGGTACTGGTGATAGGTGGTGGAAATGTTGCCATGGATGCAGCCCGTTCGGCGGTGCGTATGGGGGCAAAAGAGGTAACGGTGATTTATCGTGGGGTGTTGGAGACCATGACGGCATTAAAGGCGGAATATGAAGGAGCGGTTTCTGATGGCGTTCAGTTTTACTGGGAGTGTGAACCGGCAGAATATGTTGGAGAACACAATAAAGTTACTGGTTTGAAGGTGAAATCTCCAGAGGGAGAGAAAGTGATTGAAGCGGAAGTGATATTTCTTGCGGTGGGTTCTCGTCCGGCGAATCGGATTGTGTCGACGACTTCTGGGATTGAGGTGGACGAAAGCGGATATGTGATTACCAAGGAACGGCCTTATGGTATGACGACTAGAAAAGGAGTATTTGCCGGAGGGGATGTAGTTCATAGACCGGCAACAGTGGTGTTGGCTATGAAGGAAGCTAAGAAGGTGGCAGAAGGAATGGAGGCTTATATTGATGCGGTAAAATTGCTGGAAATAGAGTAGGATTGCCCCTTTGGCTCGTGTTACTTGATGGAAGAATATGCAATCAACTAAGAAATAATCGGGTGAGCAAAAGTAGCTTTAATGACAGATCTGCACTTTAAAAAACGGAACTCAGAAGTGAGTTCCGTTTTTACATCCTAATAATAAATTACAGGTCGTTCTTTCTTTTCTGTAACCTGTCCGATGATGGTTGTCCAGGGTGTATGGAGCTCCATTCGGGTTAGGAATTCTTTTGCATCCTTTTCTGGGAGGGATATCAGCAGTCCTCCGGAGGTTTGCGGGTCCAGGAGAAGGTCCTTCATGTTTTGCGGGAGATTGGTTTTGCTGGCGAACTTGTCGGCTAAATAATCCAGATTGTTATAGGTTCCCTCAGGAATGATGCCCATGGAGGCGTAATCCAGGGCTTCTTTTATTTTGGGGATGGAGCCAGTCTGTATTTCCAGGGTGACGTTGCTTCCGAAAGCCATTTCATAGCTGTGGCCAGTCAGGCTAAAGCCGGTTATATCGGTACAAGCATGGACGCTTAGACCTTCTAAAGATTCTTTGGCATATTTATTCAGGGTGGTCATGATTTCAATGATGGATTGCATCTGGTTTGGAGTTAGGAGCTCTGCTTTGGCAGCAGTGTTCATAATACCGATACCGATAGGCTTGGTAAGGACAAGATAATCACCAGGCTTGGCGTTGTTGTTGGTGAGGATTTGGTCTGGATGGGCAAAGCCGGTGACGGAAAGGCCGTATTTTGGGGTGGGGTCTGAAATGGTATGGCCTCCGGCAATGATGGCTCCGGCTTCTCTTATTTTGGAATAGCCGCCTTCTAAAATGCTTTGCAGGACTTCCAAATCCAGGCAGGAAGGGAAGCACATCAGGTTCATAGCGGTAGCAGGATTTGCACCCATGGCGTAGATATCGCTTAGGGCGTTGGCAGCGGCAATTTGACCGAAATAGTAAGGATCATCTACCATTGGCGGGAAAAAGTCAACGGTTTGGATGGCTACGGTGGAGTCATTGATTTTGTAGACACAGGCATCGTCGCTGGTGTCAAATCCCACTAGGAGGTTTGGGTCTTCAAATTTGGGAAGTTTTTCTAATATGTCATGAAGAACGCCGGGGCCTAATTTTGCGGCGCAGCCAGAGGTTTTAACTAAACTGGTTAAGGAAATGTTTTTTGATACCAAGATGATACTCCTTTTTAAATGATTTATTAAAATAGTTTAGTGGATATTAGCCGAAAATTCAATAGCGGTGTTTGTTTATAGATTATATTTATGAACCGTGATATACTAATAAATATTTTATCAAGTAAAGTGAGTTCAAAAATGGTGCAAACCGCTATAAATTATTTGCAGCGATTGGAATGCACGATGAAAATGAGGGTGGACTATGCGGGTGATTGTGCCAGATGAAGTGGATTGGAGAGAGGAAGAGGATCCTTTGGTGACCTTTCAGCTTCAAAATGAAAAAGCCCCGGTTATTTCTTTGGTGGGAGCAGGAGGAAAAACGACGGTTCTGGAAGGACTGGCAAGAGCCTATTTGGAAGCTGGACGAGAGGCAGTTGTTACTACCACGACTCACATGTTTTGTCCGGGAGACGAATGGGCCTTTATGGAGGAGTCGGTTTTAGTGGATGGGGGGGGGAATGAGTTTGATGCCTTGAAAAACTTTTTGGCGGAAAATAAAGTGGTATGGATTGGCAAGGCTTGTGGTAATGGAAAAATGGAAGGGGTGTGTTCTGCATTTTTTCAACAGGCAGCAGTTCTGGAGCGACCGATTCTTATAGAAGCAGATGGTGCCAGGCGATTACCGGTTAAGATGCCGGGAGAATGGGAACCAGTAATCAAACCGGAAACGACAGTCGTAATTGGCGTTATGGGAATGGACGGGCTTGGCAAAAAGCTGAAGGATGTATGCTTTCGGAGTGAATTGGCGGGAGCATTATTGGAAAAGTCTTGTGAGGATCAGCTTTCGGTAGCTGATTATATAAAAATAATCGTAAGCAGGCGGGGGCTTCGAAAAGGAGTTTCTGAAGATACCAGATTTATTATTGTTTTAAATAAAGTAGAGGATGAAGAAAGAAAAATGGCAGCGCTTGAAATTCGGGCGGGGTTGAAAGAACAGACAATGGATGAAGTCTATTTAACTTGCTTTGGGTGTAAGCGTTAGTTTACTGTTAGCAGCCTTCATTAATTGTTTGTGCCGCTGAAGCGGCATGATGGGACGTGTGAAAGAGAAAAATTTCACTCCTCCTTATTTGTAAGCGCACAGGAGTGCGCAGATGGGAGCCTGGTATGAGAGTTTTAATTAGAGGTGCTGGGGATTTGGCGACAGGGATTGGAGTTCGTTTAAAAAGAGCGGGACATGATGTGCTTATGACGGAAACGGCGATTCCCACTACCGTACGGCGTACGGTGGCTTTTTCTCAAGCAGTTTATGAGAAAGAGGCGGTTGTAGAAGGGGTTAAGGCAGTCTGCATTGGCAAAAGCAGTGAAATTGAAAAGCTTCTGCGGATGGGAAAGATTCCGGTTATGGTGGATGAAACAGCGGAGATTGCTAAAAGCTATTGTCCGGACGTTGTAGTAGATGCGATTATTGCCAAGAAAAATCTCGGTACGACCATAAAAGACGCAGGTCTGGTGATTGGTGTGGGCCCGGGGTTTACTGCCGGAGTGGATTGTCATGTGGTAATAGAGACAAAGCGGGGGCATTATCTTGGTTCTGTCATCTGGGAGGGAAGTGCAATTCCCAATACTGGTGTGCCCGGGGATATTGCTGGATATTCCAAGGAGCGACTTATCCGGGCAACCGCAGACGGTGTTTTCGAACCAGCTGCAGGGATTGGAGAATTGGTAAAAAAAGGGCAGTTAGTTGCCCGTTCTGGAGGAGTACCGGTTCTGGCACAAATGGATGGTATGGTAAGAGGAATGCTTCAACCATGTGTAGCGGTGACAGAAGGAATGAAATGTGGTGACATTGATGCGCGGTGTGAACTGGCATATTGCAATACAATATCGGATAAGGCAAGGGCCATAGGCGGCGGAGTACTGGAAGCGATATGCGGGTATGAACACGGAGCACATTACCGTATTCAGAAGAGAGAAGAATCTGATAGTATAATCCTAAGTTGTAATGATTAATAAAAGGATGATGGCATTCATAGCAAAGTATAAAAAAAGTACATGTTAAGATGTACAGAATGGAGCATATGATGAGCAAAAAAATAGACGCAATAGGGAAAGCTTGCCCACTGCCCGTTGTGATGACAAAAAAGGAAATGGATCATGGCGAAGAACGCATTATTACATTGGTAGATAATAAAATAGCGGTAGAAAATCTGAAAAAGCTTGCTGACAGCACAGGTTATATGATAGAAGTGAAGGAAGAGGGAGACAGCTACGCAGTTTACTTTTCAAAAGATGTGAGGGATTTAAAAGCTCTATTGGATGAGATGCCAAGCGGAGAAACATGGAAAGAGAAGGAAAAGGATTCCGATTATGTTATCTTTATTGGCAAGAATTATATCGGAGAAGGTGACCGGGAACTGGGACAGAACTTGATGAGAATGTATTTATATACTTTGACGGAGTCACAGAAACTGCCTTCTTACATTCTTCTGATGAACAGTGGAGTAAAACTGCCAGCAGAGGATGACCAGGCAATTGAACATTTAAAGACACTAAAAGAGAAAGGTGTGGAAATATTGGTATGTGGTGCTTGCCTTAATTTTTATTCCCTTACCGAAAAACTGAAGGTTGGAGCCGTTAGTAATATGTATGATATTTCCGGAAAAATGGAGATGGCAGGTAAGGTAATATCATTTGGTTAGGAAGATGTAGCGCAGCAGCGTGGTTTCAAGCTGGAAAAGCTAAGTGAACAGTGGAAAATGTGGTAGGGAAAGGCTAAGTGCACCAATGGAAAAAGTGGAATCAAACAGTGGAATTGGTATGCTGGGAGTATGTTTACTGGCAGCTGGGAATAGCATACGTTATGGCGGAATTAAACTGTTGGATGAAATAGAAGGAAAACCCCTGTATCTCCATGCATTCGAAAAGATAAGAAGTGTGCAGGAACAGACATCTGCTTATGTAAGTATAGGGGAGGGGAAAGGGGAGCCAAAATTAAAGGTTGCTCCCGTGGTGGTAGTAACCCAGTATGAGGCGATAAAAAGGGCAGCAGAGGAAATGGGCTTCCAGACGGTTTTGAATCCCCATCCAGAGAACGGAATCTCTGGCTCCATTCATTTGGGGATGGAAAAAATCCTGGAGCTGGCGCCAGGCGTGGCAGGGATTCTATTTAGCGTATGTGATCAGCCATTTTTAACAGTGGAAACGATAGTTAGGTTGATTAATTGCTTTGAAGAGAATCAAACAAAAATTATTTGCACCTCCTATCAAGGAAAATCAGGCAATCCCTGTATCTTTAGCAAGGGATATTTTGAGGCACTTTTTAATTTAGAAGGGGATACTGGCGGAAGGTCTATTATTGGAAAATATCCAGAGCAGGTAGTCGGTGTTCCTGTCGAAGATAGGAAGGAACTAGAGGATATTGATGTCAGGTTAGATGTATAGATAAGAGATAAAAATTTTTTAGAAACACTAAAAATTTGTTAGAACCGTCCTTGAAGTTTTTTTGAAATTGTGGTAATCTGTCAATAAGAAGCTGGAAAGCAGAGCGAATCTGTGCAATTTGCATAAAGGAGAAATGTCATGTTTACATTAAACGTCAATGGGAAAAGGGTTCAGGTAGAAGAAGACAAAAAGCTGATGCGTTTTTTAAGAGACGATTTGAAGCTAAAGTCGGTAAAGGACGGCTGTAGTGAGGGTGCCTGCGGGACCTGCACAGTTCTGGTGGACGGGAAGCCGGTAAAAGCTTGTGTTCAGCCTGTATCCAAGATGGAAGGAAAAGAAATTCTGACGGTAGAAGGATTGTCCCAGCAAGAGACGGATGTATTTGTTTATGCCTTTGCAGAAGTTGGAGCGGTACAGTGTGGATTCTGTATACCAGGCATGGTTCTGTGTGCCAAATCCTTGATTGATGTAAATCCCAATCCCTCCAGACCGGAAGCTGCCAATGCGATTCGAAACAATATTTGCCGCTGCACGGGATATAAGAAAATCATTGATGGCATGTTACTCGCCGCTCAAATGTTTCGGGAAAATAAGACACCGAATGAGATGGGGAAACTTTCAGGAGATGATGTTGCCAAGGTGGGAGATCACCTTCATCGGATTGATGCAGAAAGCAAGGTTCTGGGAACCGGCGAATATGTGGATGATATGGAAATCGAAGGTATGATTTATGGAAGTGCCGTTCGTACCCAGCATCCTCGCGCGATTGTCAAAGCTATTCATATAGAGAAGGCAAAAGAGTTACCAGGAGTAGTAGCGGTGCTTACCACCGAGGATATTCCTGGAGAAAATAAAGTTGGACATTTAAAACACGATTGGGATACCCTGATTGCGGTTGGGGGTACTACCCGTTATTTAGGTGACAGCATTTGCCTGGTGGCGGCTGAGACACCGGAAATATTGGAGAAAGCAAAGCAATTGATTGAAGTGGAATACGAGGTACTAGAGCCAGTGGTGTCTCCTTTCGAGGCATTAAAGGAGGATGCACCCAAGGTTCATTCCACAGGAAATCTTCTTGCTCATGAACATCTGGTACGTGGTAATGCAGAGGAAGCCATTGCCAATTCCAAGTATAAGGTGACCAGAAAATATGAAACGCCTTGGACGGAGCATGCATTTTTAGAGCCAGAGGCAGCGATTGCGATGCCTTTTGAGGATGGTGTATACATTTATTCCAGTGATCAGGGAACTTATGATACCCGTCATGAGACATCTATTTTACTGGGGCTTGATCCAGAGAAGGTAATCGTGGAAAACAAACTGGTAGGCGGTGGCTTTGGCGGCAAGGAAGACGTTTCCGTTCAGCACCAGGCGGCGCTGATTGCCTATTTGACCAAACGGGTAGTAAAGGTGAAGCTGACTCGTGCCGAGAGTATTATTGTCCACCCCAAACGCCACCCAATGTGGATGGAGTTCACCACCGCCTGCGACGAAAGTGGATATCTTACCGGGATGAAAGCAACGGTGATCTCTGATACGGGAGCCTATGCATCTCTTGGCGGTCCGGTTCTGCAAAGAGCCTGTACCCATGCGGCTGGTCCATATAATTATCAGAATATTGATATTGATGGAAAGGCAGTTTATACTAATAATCCTCCAGCGGGTGCGTTCAGAGGTTTTGGCGTAACCCAGACCTGTTTTGCCACAGAATGTAATCTGAATCTGCTGGCCGAGATGGTGGGTATTTCACCATGGGAGATTCGGTATCGAAATGCAATCCGACCAGGGCAGGTGCTTCCCAACGGACAGCTTGCCGATGACTCAACTGGGTTAGTAGAGACGTTAGAAGCAGTAAAAGAGGTATTTGAGAATAATAAATATGCAGGAATTGCCTGTGCGATGAAAAATGCCGGTGTTGGTGTGGGAATACCTGACACAGGAAGAGTACGGCTGATTATTCGGGATGGAAGGATCCATATTCATTCTGGAGCATCCTGCATTGGACAGGGTGTGGGAACGGTGCTGACTCAGATTATCTGTGAAACCATCGGGGTAACATTGGATAAAATCGTATATCATCAGGCGGATACTAAAATTGCACCTGATTCTGGAACGACTTCTGGTTCCAGACAGACTCTTTTAACAGGAGAAGCCGGACGACGGGCGTCGCTGGAACTCAAAAAGGAACTGGATAGTGGAAAGAGTCTGGATGAACTGGAGGGGCAGGAGTTTTATGGGGAGTTCCTGGGAATGACGGATAAGATGGGATCGGATGTACCGAATCCAGTGTCCCATGTGGCATATGGATATGCAACGCAGGTCTGTGTGCTGAATGAAGATGGAACGGTTGAGAAGGTTGTGGCGGCTCATGATGTTGGAAAGGCAGTGAATCCCAAGTCGGTGGAAGGTCAGATTGAGGGGGGCGTTGTGATGTCACTTGGTTATGCATTGACTGAAAAGTATCCGCTGGAAAATGGAGTACCAAAGGCTAAGTTTGGTACATTGGGATTATTCCGAGCCAATAAAGTGCCGGATGTGGAAAGTATTATCATTGAAAAGCCTGGGATTAAGTATGCTTACGGGGCGATTGGCATTGGGGAGATTACCTCCATTCCTACAGCTCCGGCGGTCCAGGGGGCGTATTATCGGTATGATGGTGAGTTTAGGAATGTGCTGTCGCTTAAGAATACACCTTATGAGAAGGCGTGAAAGTCAACAAAGGGCAATGTCTGAAAGATGGCATTGCCCTTAATTAAATGACCGCTAAACCCACAGGGGTAGCCCACGAAGCGATTTGGAGCTAAGATTTCAAGCAAGTAATCTGCTTACCTGAAACTTCATACACCTGATACACCTGGGAACCAGAGGCGAATCCTGCCATTGCAGCGAAAATTGGCTGGGAAGAATCAGAGACTATTTTAAGGGAGATTCCGCAGCTGTTGGATATCTCCCTTAATGTTGGCATTGTAGAAAAAGCCAATTTTCCTTCCAGATGCTTCTGTGCCGCAATTGCGGCATGAGTGTTGGAGAAGGTAATCAAATAATAGTCCATAAAATAATTTGCTCCTTAACAAAAATATGGTGGTCCTTAAAATTGATTTAAATTATACCCTTTTTATATTCTAGCAGGGATTTTTCATACATGCAAGAGTTCATACAAATATTATTTTTTGTTCTTTAAAAATACTCCGCTTAAGATTTGAGTGCCCAAGATAATAACTTTGCCAAATTAGCACTGATAAATTCTAGAATTTGTGATAAAATAAAAAGAAAGATTGTTGAATATCCAGCAGTCTTACGCAGGCAAAGAACATGAGTAGTATACAGGCAGGACTTTTACTCCTCTTATTTGTATGCGCAGATAGGAGTTTAAATATGGATAGAATATATTTTGACCAGGCGGCAACCTCTTTTCCTAAGGGCGAAGGAGTAATCGAAGCGATGACCAGATTTATGGCACAGTCTGGTTCCAATATCAGCCGGGGGAGTTATCAAACGGCATATGAAACGGCGGGTGAGGTTTATGAGGTAAGAGAAAGGCTTTGCCGTTTCTTTGATTTTGGTCCGCTTCCTCAAATGGCCAAGAATGTGATTTTTACCCCAAACGTGACCTATGCTCTTAATTTTATTATAAAAGGCTTTTTAAAAGAAGGCGACCATGTGCTGGTCAGTGGGATGGAGCATAATGCAGTGATGCGCCCGCTGGTTCAGATGGAAAAGGAGAATCGGATTTCTTTTGACCGAATCCCCTGTAATCAAAAAGGGGAGCTGGATTTGGCAGCAGTGGAAAGGTTGATTAAGGAGAATACCAGAGCCATTATTTTAACCCATGGGTCTAATATATGTGGGACCCTTCTTCCTCTGAAAGAAGTGGGGGAGCTTGCCAGAAAGCACGGGCTTCGCTTTATTGTGGATACAGCCCAGACGGCAGGCGTTTTTCCCATATCCATGAGGGAAATGCAAATAGATGCTCTGGCTTTTACCGGGCATAAGGGATTGAAAGGGCCCCAGGGAATCGGTGGATTTCTGGTGACGGATGAAATGGCGGAAGTAATCACGCCGATTATTACAGGTGGTACTGGGAGCATTTCTGATCAGGAGGATACGCCGGATTTTTTGCCGGATAAATTTGAAGCCGGAACCTTGAATCTTCCAGGGATTGTGGGGCTTGGGAAAGGGTTGGAATGGATTGAGTCGCTGGGACTTAATAAGATCAGGGAAAAGGAGCTTGCGCTGACCGAGCAGTTTATAACTGGCATATGTCAGATTGAAGGAATAAAGTTAATTGGAAAAGAGAATATTAAAGGACGGAGTGCCGTGGTAAGTTTTCAATGTGCGGGACTGGATGAAGCAGAGCTGGCGTTTCGGCTGGATCAGGAATATCATATCCAAACCAGAGTTGGAATGCACTGTGCACCTGGTGCTCATAAGTCTTTGGGCACATTTCCACAAGGGACCATAAGGTTTTCTTTTGGGTATGAAAACACAGAGGAAGAGGTTGAATATGCTTTGAAGGCAATCACGGCGATTATGAATGACAGGAGCTGAGTGATATGGCTGTGGGGATTGGGATAGGAATTATCCTCATATTATTGATTATTTTGATTATGATATGTGGATACTTTTTCTGGTTTTCTATTTTAAAGTGGAAGGAACGGGAGCTGCCAGATGGATATGATGACAGAGAGGTGGCTTGTTTTGGGAAATTTCATAAGGAAGTGCTGGAAGGAAAGAAATGGATTCGTGCCCATCAATCGGACCGGGTGACGATTACCTCAAGAGACGGTCTTAAGCTGGTGGGATTTTATGTACCGGCAGAGGTGGAATCGGATCAGACTATTTTACTCATGCATGGCTATCGTTCCGATGGATATGGGGATTTTAGCTGTGTGGCGGATTTCTACCATGAGCAGGGGTATAATCTGTTCATTGCCCAGCAAAGGTGTCATGGGGAAAGTGAAGGGAATTGCATCGGATTTGGCGTTTTGGAGCGATATGACTGTAAACAGTGGGTGGAGTATCTGAATGAGCGGTTTAATGGACAACATGATATTTTTCTTACGGGAGTTTCTATGGGATGCTCTACGGTGCTTATGGCAGCAGGACTGGAGCTGCCGGAAAATGTCAGGGGGATTATTGCAGACTGTGGGTTTACTTCGCCTTGGGATATTTTTGCACACATATTGAAGCGCGACTTTAATTTGCCGCCATTTCCAATTTTATATATTGAAAATCTGGTTTCTAAGGTGTTTGCGAAATATGGGTTTAAGGACTGCTCGACGCTGGATATTTTAAAGAGCAATCGGATTCCAATTTTATTTATACATGGCGGAAAAGATGACTTTGTGCCCACGTGGATGGGGAAAGCCAATTATGAAGCCTGTATGGCGGAGAAGGAATTGCTGATTGTTGAAGAAGCAGACCATGCTACTGCCAGTATGCATGAACCAGAGCGGTATCGAGAAGTGGCACTGCGGTTTTTGAAGAAATATCAAACAAGGGATAAGTATAAAGAGAATCAACCTTTGTTTTAGCCCAAACCAAACGTTGTCTAATAGATTAATTTTTCCACTATGGAAGAAAGATCAAATGGGAGATTTCGTATAAATCCCAGAATTATATCAAGCAAATTTCTTGCTTAATATAATTCTGGGATTTTACGAAATATTATTCCTACAAACCTCATTCAAATTTAAATTGGAGTTCTTGCTATTTAAATGCTTCTTTCTTAACTAGCTCTTCCTTTAGGGCTTCAAAGTGATCACTCCACTCTTTATCTGCATCACCCGTAAATCCAGAAATTTGCAATTCTTTCATATATGCCTCTTCAATATCCTTTACGTATTTTTGCACAGGAAGATTTATCTGATATACAGAAAATTGAAATTCCCAGTATTCCTCTTCGGAATTAAAAGCTTGAATTAAATCTTGAATATCTTCTTTATTATTAGCAGTATTAAGAAGTTCTTTTAGTTCGTTCAAATATTCTTTGACCTCTTGGTCTGTTACAGAATACCCCTTGTTAATTGCTTCAGCATATAAGGCGTATAATTGCTCTGTCTCGATAATTGCTTTCTCTCTGGCAACGGTTTCATTGTCGCCACTGAGCTGAAAGAATTTTGTGGCTCGTTCAATATCGGCATTTGTAATAGAAACTCTATTCCCTTTTTTATAAATAGAATCTTCTCCTAAATTACTAGTTTTTGACACACTCCGCTCTTTCCATGAATGATTCAAAGATTCTCCCCATCTAGCCATAAAAGAACTTTTGGAAGCTTTTAAGATTTCTGGTTGGTTTAAAATAATAGGACATAAAATAGCAAATGCTGCCAGCGTTATGGCACCTAATATAAAGTATTTTATATATTTTTTAAACATGATTAAGACTCCTTTCTAAATGAGTAATTATTACTATTTAAAATTTAATAGGTTCTTAGTGACATATCTACAATAGTTATGGCTATTTCATAAAAACATTTAAACAAGAGCCCTGAAATTAATAATAAACAAAACTTCCAGATACTTGTTAATAAGAGCTCTATCCCATATGAAATAATGGGTCTCTGTGTATTATCCAAATTTCCCTTTTCAATACACCATAAAGAAATGAATTCTGCAATTTTATGTTCAAGAGTACTATTCATGTTTTTGACTTTCCTTTTATTCTATGTTAAGATATTTATAGCACAAATTTAAATAGTTGAGTCATTTTCTGCACAAACGTAAGGTTTTCTTACACAAACGTAGAGGTATTACATATGATTAATAAGTTGGTATTAACCCTTTGTTCCTCTGTTCCTTTATTTCTTTCGCTTACCAATGCATTGTTGTATGAGTTTAAGACAAAGCAAAAGGCAATTTTTTTTCTATATATTTTCATCAGTATTATTATATTCCCGCAGGTATTTCCCAAATATTTTATATTCGCTACTTTAATTGGCAGTTGGTGTCTAATTGTTTTGTTCCGGGGACACATTTTTATAAATATAATTTCATCCCTTTTGGGATATATGTTCTCAGTCTGTATTAATTATTTTTTATTAATATTATTGGATATAGTTGGACTTACCTATAATGAAATTAAAAATAGCATCTTGTACATGAGTTTGTTTTGTATAGTATTTAGCTTTTTTATATATGCAGCTACATTTTTTTTGCGAAAAGGGATCTTCTATCTATTAGTTAGAAAGTTAAAATCAGGCTATTTTAAATCAATACCAACAAAAATATGGGGGCTACTTTTTGCCGAACTTATTGCTTGCTTAACCATATTTCTTTTTAATTTAACCTATGGAAATGCTACAGGGTATCCTCAGGAAGCAGTTTACTTTAATGGAATTATACTTATCAGCTTACTTGCTGTCACAATTACAATTATTATCCTTATGCTACGCACTCTTATAAAAGAAAACTCTTTATCCAGTCGTTTACGGGAATATGAGACCCTCCAAGAATATACCCAAAAAGTAGAAAACCTTTATTCGGAAATGAGAACCTTTAAGCATGACTACATAAATATTTTGTCTAGCATGGAAATCTTTTTGAAAGAAGAAAAATATGAAGAGTTAAATGAATACTTTATGAAAGAGATTCTACCCACAGGTCAAGCGCTTACATTTTCAGATTCCATTCTTGGGCATTTATCCAAAGTACAAGTTTTAGAACTAAAGGGGCTACTCTATGGAAAGTTAATTTTTGCAATGAACCACTCTCTTAATATTTCAGTAGATATTCCCTGTGAGATTTCATTTCTTCCTATTGATGCCGTTGAATTTGTCCGTATTATTGGGATTTTCATGGATAATGCGATAGAGGCGGCCGTAGAGACTGAGGAAAAAACACTATATTTAGGCATGATCCAAGTGGAGGAAGAAATGATTATTAAAATATCAAATTCCTGCGAAAATGAAATTGAAACGGACAATCTATATCAAATGGGAACGTCTTCAAAATCCGATTCCCGGGGAATGGGACTTTATAATGCACGAAAGATTTTAAATCCGCATCATAATGTTTTGCTTACAACAACATGCAAGGATGGAGTCTTTACCCAAGAGTTGCATGCGTTTAAGGAGGTCTAGAGTTGCTGCCTGTTTACATATGTGAAGATAATATATCTTATTTAAATAAATTGAAAACATCGATTGAAAACACGATTCTGATAGAGGAATTGGACATGGAAGTAGTATTTGCTGCTCCATCGCCACATGAATTATTATTATATTTGTCAGAACACCCCATGCCTTCGGTTTATTTTTTAGATGTGGATTTGAAATCAGATATAGATGGTTTTCAATTAGCAGAAAAAATTCGCAAATATGATCCTCGAGGATTTTTGGTGTTTGTTACAACTCATGATGAATTATCCCATATGACCTTTCAATATAAAGTTGAGGCAATGGACTATATTTCAAAAGAAGATTCACTGAACCTTGATGGTAGAATTAAAGCGTGTCTGTTTCGGTCAAACGAGTTGTTTACTTCGCCAGCCAATAAAGTGCATAAAAGTATTAGCTTAAAAATGGGAGGTCGTTTCATTACCATACATCAGGAGGATATTATAGGAATAGAGACATCGTTGAATAATCCACATTTTATAGTCTTAGCTGGGCGAGCTTCCACTACTGAGCTGACGTATACGCTTTCTTCATTAAAGAAGCTTCTGGATGAATGTTTTTTTCAATGTCATAAATCTTGCATTATTAATTTAGAGCATATTGTATCAATTGATAAAAGAAATCGATTGGTTTATATGAATGGCGATAAAGCTTATCCAGTCTCTATTCGGCAAATGACACCGCTGACGAAACGTTATCATGAGTATTTATTAAAAAATGGTTTGGAAGATTAGTGGCTACCTCTCAAATTGGTGCATGACAAGAGCCTCTATTAATTGGAGAATGGACTTGGCAACACACATATTGAATGAAAATCCTAACACAGCCGTTATACAGTCTTTGTTATAAAGGTTGTTAATGTTTTAGGAACATAGCGCATATACTAGATTGAATACATATAAGGTGTTGTAAACAGTGCAGAAAATAGGAATTGGAATTGCCATAATGCTAATTTTAATAGCTGGCACATATTTTGCTATTACAAAAGGACTACAGCATACCAGTAAGGAAACAGAACCAAAGGTAATCGTGATCGACCCCGGCCATGGAGGTTTTGATCCCGGCAAGGTGGGCGTGAACAACCTTTTGGAAAAAGAAATTAACTTGGGTATAGCTCTTAAGTTAAAGCCGCTGCTGGAGGAAAAAGGCTACAAGGTGGTTATGACCAGAGAAACCGATGACTCTCTTCATGAGGAAGGTTCAAAAGGAAAGAAACAGGAAGATATGCGCCGTCGCGTGGAGTGCATCAATGAAAATAACCCTCTGCTAGCGGTCAGCATTCACCAGAACAGCTTTACCGAAGCGTCTTCTCATGGTGCTCAGGTCTTTTATCATTCAAGCTCGTCTGAGGGGGAAGCATTTGCAAAAATCATGCAGGCAAAGATCAAGGAAGTTGTTGCTGATGATAACCATAGGGAAGCTAAGTCAAATGAAAACTACTATATGCTGAAAAAGACAAAATGCCCGTTGGTAATTGTGGAGTGTGGATTCCTTAGTAACTATGAAGAAGCTGAGAAACTGGGAACAGAAGCATATCAGGAGCTTATGGCGAAGGGAATCTTGGAAGGAATATTAGCTTACCTTGAGTCAAGTGTTCAGACACCAAGTACTCAGGCACCTGATACAACAGCAGAACCCGACGCTACTAAATCAGATACAATGAAGCCAGAAGTGAAATAGCTCAATAAATGGCGGCATCTTCAAGCAGTCTGCCGCCATTTATACCCTAGAAAACATTGTAGTGGATAAAACATATTTTTATGAAGTGCAACCTCTGAGGTGAAAAAACTGAAATATTTAAATGCTTATTTACTAATTTTTAAATTTAATCAACTGTTCACAATATTTGCAACAATATTGTGAACTATTCGCATCCAATTTAAATTTAGAGACAACATATTCCTCGTTGGCTGTAATACATCTTGGGTTTTTACATTTTAATATACCAGTTATCATTTTAGGTTTATTTGGCTTTACTTTTTTAGTAACCATATTGTTATCAATATAGTTTACCGTAATATTATTGCCGAATACACTGAGTAAATCAATGTCCAGTTGACTACAATCCTCAATTTTTATAATATCCTTTTTCCCAAAATGTTTGCTATTAGCATTGTTGATGAGAGCAACTGAATGATTCGCTTTATCAAGACCAAAATAGTTAAAAATCTGCATACCAACACCTGCATCTATGTGATCAATAACAATCCCGTTACTAATTCCTGCTATTTTTATCATATCAAACCTCCAAATTTAACAATTTAATAATTAATGCCATGCGAATGAAAACACCATACTTAGCTTGCTTAAAATAAACAGCCCGAGGGTCCGAATCAATTTCATATGAAATTTCATTTACTCTTGGCAGTGGATGCATTATCATAAGGTTCTTATTTGCATTCAATAAACGTTTAGAATCCAAAACGAAAATATCTTTTAACCTTATATATTCTTCCTCATTAAAAAAACGTTCCTTTTGTACTCTTGTCATATAAATAATATCAACCACATTTAATATTTCTTCAAAATTCTCAGTTTCATGAAAGGCAACATCATTATCCTTAAGTACTCCACTCTTGAGATACTCTGGTATTTTTAACTCATCAGGTGAAACAAAAAACATTTCTATATCTTCAAAATCCGCTAAGGCATTAACCAGTGAATGTACAGTCCTTCCAAATTTTAAATCACCACAAAATCCAATTTTTAAGTTATTTATATTTCCTTTTAAATTTTTTATCGTGAGTAAATCTGTTAAGGTCTGTGTTGGATGATTGTGCCCACCATCTCCACCATTAATCAATGGAATAGTGGTATATTCTGCGGCAACATCTACAGAACCTTCTTTTGGATGACGCATTACACAAATATCTGCATAACTAGAAATAACTCGAATTGTATCAGCAATTGTTTCGCCTTTTGAAACAGAACTTGTTCCAGCCTCATCAAATCCGAGAACATTTCCTCCCAAACGCATCATAGCCGATTCAAAGCTTAATCTGGTTCTTGTACTTGGCTCGTAAAAAAGTGTTGCCATAATTCTTCCTTTAGCTACCTCTGCATACTTAATAGGATTATTCATTATATTTTGAGCTAGGCAGAATAAATCCTCAAGTTCATTGTGCGAAATATCCTCATTAGAAATAAAATTTCTAAAAGTGTTTTGATTTATATCCATTTTTCTCCCTTCTTATCCCTTATAGGGCTTTTTGAATTTTGCTACTTGTCTCTATTCAAACACAAGTAAAAATTTTTGTGTCAAGAATATAAAAGACTGTCTTTAAATTCATATGCTAAATTGACTAATGTTTTATTCGGTCTTCCAATATTCTCTACATCAATATTATTAATTAAAATGTTTAACAAGGATTTTTTTTGATTTGATAACACTTTTTCTATCTTTGATTCTATATTCTCCCTACTATCAATACATATACTATATTCATATCCACAAGCCTTTGCAATTTCATCAAATTTCACGGCGAGTCCAGCAGAGGTGATTCCTCCAATTGAACCGTGCACTCCATTATTAAGAATTATATGTTTAAAATTTTTTACATTACTTGTACCATTGTATGCCATAGCTCCCATATGCATTAATGCTGATCCGTCACCTTCAATACATATTACGGTTCTGCTAGGTGAATTTTTTGCAATTCCAAGAGCAATTTGTGATACATGACCCATGGCTCCGACATTCATAAAATCATTACTATGTCCCTCTCCATATGTTCTGCGTATTTCATACCATTCTCTTGAAATCATCCCAGTGCTAGTTAGAATTAATTCATTACCTTTTAGTCTACTATGTACAACATCAAGAACTTCATATCTATTCATTTCATGTTTTGAAATACCCGTAGTATAACCAATACTTTTATCAAATGTTCCTCGTCTTACCACTATTGCATAGATTGAGCATTTATTTCGGATGTACTTGCAAGCCATGTTTATAATAACACCAACGCTACTTTCACAACTACTATCGATTATCGAATAACGGATTCCTAGAATATTTAACAACTCTAATGTAAGGTTACCTTGCTTAATGTGCTGAGGTTCATCCAGGCCATTATCATCACCTCTCCAACCTATAATAAGAAGCATTGGAATATTATAAACGCTCCTATCAGCTAAAGATACTATAGGATTTATCGCATTTCCAATACCTGAATTCTGCATGTAAACTGCTGCAATACTGTCTGTAGCCAAATGATATCCAACTGCCACAGCTACTGCATTTCCTTCATTTGCTACAACCTCACATTTAATATTAGAATTTCCCTCTGCATATCTATTAATTTCTACCAATACAGAATCAGGAACTCCTACCATATAAGAAATTTTGTTATTGACTAACTCATCACAAAAACTCTTTGCAAGCATCTTTTTCTTTTCAGCCTTTCTACTAAGGGGAAATATTGAAACCCTAAATCAATCTAGTTACAATTAATTGTTTTGAGCCTGCCATACTATTCACACAATATGCTCGCTTACAATCTCATTTTCACATAGTTCCAATAGATCATTTATTGATGCACATTCATCGCAAGCCTCTAAAGACCTTTTATTAACTAAAATAGATTTTGCTGCATTCATCATGGCCGGGACAGTGCTTCTGGTAATCTGATTAGCATAAATAACCATATTACAGCCCAACTCTTTCAAATCGTATTCATATACATATGAATACGATGTAGGGACTAACACCAAGGGAACTCTATTAGGAAACAGATTATACATTTGGCAGAACTTAACGATTGAATCAATTTCAGGTCTATTATTATGTAATAATATCGCATCTGCACCTGCAATAATATATTGTTCTGCTCTTTCTAATGCATCATCAACACCTTTTCCTGAAATTAAACTTTCAATTCTGGCAATAAGCATAAAATCTTTATCATTTACCAGATTTTTACCATATTTTATTTTTTCACAAAAACCTTCAATTGAGTCCTGCTGTTGACCACCATTTATTATTAATGAGTTTACTTTTGCTCCAACTTTATCTTCTATGACTATGGTATTAATCCCAGCTAAATGGAGTCTCTTAATATAATAACCAAATTGCTCAAGACGTCCTCCGCTATCAATATCGTAAATAACCGGTTTATTGGAAATTTCCATTACATTGATTAATGATGCTAATCGATCGGTTAAATCCACTACTTCTATATCTGGTTTTCCCCTAAGAAGTGAATCACACAAAGAACTTGACCAATATCCGTCAAAACCTTCAATACCAAACTTTCCGACATCATCTTCAATTTTTTGTACGATAACTGCTGCCAAAGCATTGCTTACTTCGATAATTCTTAAAAAACTCTCATTTGTCAGCTTATTTTTTAATGATCTTCGCATTAGCCCGTAACTGTCACTTTTGTTTTCACCATGCATTATATTTTCTCCTTTGCGTGATAATCTGCGATGTGCGAATAAATGAGAAAATCGTAAAGTATTCTAACTAAATGCATTCTTTTTAGTAATTATTTGCGATTTTGATAAAGTTTCACACAGTCCTTTTATGCTTTCCTTATTTTCATTTTCATCTGCATAGCCACCAAATGGAAGTTCATCAATTCTAACTGCTGGTCCATAATTTAAGCATATTCCCCCAGTAAAACTACAATTATCAATAAAATAATTTATTTCATCAGCATCATTTGAAAATATTGATGCATTTAAACTACTTTTTTGAAAATAATTTTTACTAATAGATTGGAGATTTCTCACCTTATGTATACATAAAAAAGGCCCAAACCGCTCTACAATAGATTCTATGGCAGATGCATTTTCATTTATATATATTAAGGGAGTAATAATTCTTGAATTGAAGTTAAATTCTCCGAAAAATTTCTCGTATCCATTATTCAATAATTCCATGGAATGATGGTGCATTGCTTCAAAATTTTCCTTATCAAGTATAGGTCCTACTCCCGTTTCTTTATCTAATGGATCACCAACCTTTATTTCTTTTACCAAAGTACGGCATTCTTCTAATACATGGTCAAATATTGCCTCGTTTACAAACAGATTTTTTAGTCCAATGCATCGCATTCCACTTTGGTCAAAAGCTGCGTGTATACAACTCTTAATAGCAGAAGATAAGTTAGCACTAGGTCCAATATAGGCCAATGCACATGAACCGGCTTCAAAAACACTAGGAACCCTTTTCATTTTACTCTTTATTTTTTTTGCAGTAATACTTTTTCCAGTAAACAAAAAAGCGTCATAAAAGTTTGATTTAATTAACTCTTCAGCGAATTCGTCATCAGTTGACATGATTAAAATTATATTTGCTAAGAGTTCAGGACATAAGAACTCTTCAAAAACGCTATATAGGGCCTGAGAACAATGTATGGCCTTTGGAGAAGGTTTACATATAAATATATTTGAACCAAATCACACACGCTAGTGCGTGATAGCCTTTCGTTACTTTTTTTCTCTGTCAATCTTGCATTGGCAGAGTTTTTGGTTTACAATCATCTCATCTTAAAAAAGGAAAAACCCCACAGATGAGTTCAATGCTTAG
>JAVBLX010000149.1:0-3953 GCA_031553075.1 Acetivibrio sp. | reverse complement strand
GGTCACATTTACATACTTGATCCGATAAGTAATTTCAACTTCTTCCTCATCAATTACTTCGATTACGGTTTTCGTACCGGATGTAATGGTATAGATGCACATGTCATCAAAGACCTTTTTTAGATTAGACTTTGCTTTATCTATCATATCCGTAGCTGTATCACCAATTCCATATTTGACCATATAGGTGGCAATTATGTCGTAATAGTTATTTGGAGCACCTTCTCCGCCATAACCGGTATATCTTTTTTCACACCAGTCATAGCCGGGATAATTCCCGACTTCCCAGTCTACTTCACTATTGAATTCTAAAACATAGGCTGTTAAGACTCCCTGGGTGGTTTCACCGGATGAAATGGATGGAAATAAAATCGCCAGTGGGGAACTATATATGACGGTGATTATGGCTATGATTGGCAGTGCCACTAATGCTATTAGGGCAAATAGACCTGCAAGGAACAGACCAACGTAGGTAACGACTTTCTTTAAGAGGATCGACATACGCATCAGCGCAATATCCTTTAATGCCTTACCAATGTTGTCCTGATTTTCTTCCCTTCGAAGATTGGCAATAAATAGCTGAATCATACGGTTCCTTGTGGTAGTTTTCATATCCCATTTATCCATCTGACTGCTGACACGCTCTCCAACCGCTGCACCGACCAGAACACCACCAGCTCCGGTTGTTACTGTTCCAGCCGCTGTCCCCGCGGCTTGGGCAGAAGCCTTCGCTGTTGTTTTAGCAGTTTCTTTCACAACTTTTTTAGCCGTTTCTTTCACCGCTTTTTTAGCGTTATCTTTTGCTGTTTTTTGGGCAGTATCTTGGACTGCTTTTTTTGTGGTATCTTTGGCACCTTTTGCAGCAACATCTTTTGCTTTAGAACTTCCATACTTTTTTGATGTATTAACTTTCTTGATACGCTTTTCAGCAGCCTGTTTTACCACTGTAGTTTTGTATAGCTTCCTTCCCTCCTCCCCAGCTTTACTCAAAGGAGCCGTAAGAACAGATACAATTTGAACGGACTCATAAACCTCCGTTCCTCCCTCCATTTCATTTAAAGCTGTCTTTGCGCCTGCTGTACCAACTATTTTCAAAGTATTGCTTTTTCTTTTGTCAGCAACGGTCTTTTTCTTCTGGTCTACATATCGAGACTGTAAGGATTGATTTTCTTTCTTATCCTTATTTACTTCCGGTTTCCTTTTGACAGTATTGCCTTTGGGATCTTTCGCTTTAGGATTTTTCGCTTTGATCTGCTGTCTTCTTAATCCAGTATCCTTTCCGGTGACTCCCTGGATATCTGATTTCTTAAGACCTTTTGGCTTCCAATTAGGATACGACTGCACTTTATGATAATTTTTCTTGCCTACATATCCCTGTTTCATTCGGCTCCTTGTAATACTTGGGTTTTTCTTTTGTATGAATCACCATAGGCTTGTCATTTGCTCTTTTGATGTTTATTTTTGTCACCTCCAGACATAAAAAAAGCCACTGTGAAGTCTTTGCTCCACAATGGCATGTTTCTTTATCATCACATATTAGTAACACTACATTTTTAGGTTTTACAGTAGAATAAATTACAAAAAATCATCCAAACATATCGGTTGGGTGACTATACTCACACTCAAACTTCCAGTACCGTTTTGCTTCAAATTTATTCAAAAAGTATAATTTGTAACCACATTGTTTACATTCTATTTCATACAGATTAATAGTGTTCATATAATAATCACCAACACTAACCTTAACTTTATTCATTATAGGGTATTTCTTACATTTTTCGCAATACGCTCTTACATCAAAATCAACTGTATGGGATTTGATTATATATGTATCATCCTTCAATTGCCTATTTTCAGAAATTGCTCTATTAAATACGTCTTTCTGAAATTCTATAAAAACTTTTTCTAAACGTAAATAAGCCAAATAAATGACAAAAGATGAATTTATTAACACTACAAAAGAACTTAATGTATTAAGCATAGGTATATATGGTGATAAGTTAATAAAAAGAACAACAAAAAAAATGATTCCCTGAATAAGAATATCAATATATTGAGCAAATTTATTAATAAGTATTACAAAATTACCCCATAGTAATCCATAATCCATAATCCATGTATATGTATAGATTACCCTTGAATAGCTCCTAGATAATATAAACGCTATCGATACAGAAATGATAAAAGACGCTTCCATCGACAATACTGAATTTAAAATAGCATAGGTTAAAACACAAAATATAATCGGATAAGTTGCTAAAATAAAAAATAAAATAAAAAGTATCATAAACAAAAAAGACATACTCAATTAGCAATCTCCTTTCTATCCAGTAATTATCATCTTCAAATTATTGATTATAGCCATAATTATGGTTATATTTTTTTAAGCTAAATATAAACTATCTCTTATTCAATTTTACTATATAGCATTCCATATTACTATCAGTATTTATGTAAACAATGCTACCTTCTGTTCAGCAATTTTTTCGTGGATATTCGTATTATAGAGACGATAGAGGTCGGTATCCTTGGCGATGGTAATATCAAATGGAATGACTACACTACCACATTTAATCAATCCCATTCCACTTGGGGTATTGGTAACAAATCGAAGCTGTGCCTCTGATACCCCGATGACTTCCGCCATTTGTGAGCTATCCGTGTTTGCCTGTTTTAATAATGCCACAAATTCACTGTTTGCTAACATGGTGGTTGCAGTGTAATTCTGCAACAAATCTACTACATTCTGTGTAATACCAGTACATAATCCACCTTGTTTTCTTACTTTCTTCCACAACTGTTGCAGGTATTTTGCACTATACTCAGAATTAAGTAGAACATGAAATTCATCAATATAGAGCCAGGTCGCTACCCCTCTTTTACCATTTTCAATGATACGGTTCTGTATGCTCTCCATCATAACAAGCATGGTGATTGGGGACAGCTCTGCCCCTAAATCTCTAATTCCATAGACGGTAAATCGATTATCCACATCAACATTGGTCTGATGATTGAAGATATTTAAGGAACCATTTACAAAAAGCTCTAAGGACAAGGCAATGTCTTTCGCTTCAACTTCCGGCTGATTCATCAGTATTTCATAAAAGTCTGACATGACCGGGATGTACTTTTCCTTTGCTTTTGCTATATCCATATAGAGCTTTCGTACACAGCGGTCAATGATTGACTTTTGACGGGAATTTAGACCTTCTCCCATACACTGTTCACAAAGACCCAGCATAAACTCCCCTTTTTCCCGTATCATTCCCTTACTGTCATTTAAGTCAAGGCTCCAGACATCCATATCCATCGGATTCACATAATTATCCGTATACGTGCTCATATTGACCACCGCACCATAATACCGATAAGCAATATCAAAATACTCGTTCATCGGGTCGATTACGATTATCTCATCCTTGCTTCCAAGAAATACATTACCCATTTCCATCTTACAAAAGAAGGATTTACCAGAACCCGGAACTCCAAATACAAAGCCATTTCCATTGATCAGCTTCTTTCGGTTTCCAATGTTGATATTCTTGGATACCTGATTGATTCCATAATAATTACCATTGGAATCGTTAAGTTCCTGCACATTAAAAGGCATCAACACAGCAAGGGACTGGGTGAGCATGGAACGCATTGTCTCCACCTGTCTGACCCCAATGGGCAATGCGGTATTTAATGCCTCTCTCTGTTTCAGATAATGTCCATCAATGGTCACGGAATTACGCTTTCCAATCGTCTGTACCGTTTCTGTCATGCTATCAAGTTCTTCCTTGCTATCTGCCATCAGAATAATCGTCACTGCTACAAAATACAAGCACTGGTCATTTTCCCGTACATCATCCATGATTTCTTCAATTTCCTTCTTCTCAATCCGCTTATTATAGGAAATCTCCGAAGAAAAATCATTGTTCCGATTTCTGACCCGCTGCTGCTTAATGATA
>JAVBLX010000155.1:0-18296 GCA_031553075.1 Acetivibrio sp. | reverse complement strand
GATGTAAGTAATCCACAGGCAATGTGTGAATTGTATTCGAAAGTAACGGCTGATTTTCCAAAGCTAAATGTTCTTATAAATAATGCTGGCATTATGCGCGCCATTGATTTTAACGACACAGAATATGATAAAATCTGTGATGAAATCGACATTAACTTGAGTGGCCCCATTCGTATGGCACAGCAGTTTTTGCCACAACTAAAGAAACAGGCTGGGTCTGCTATTGTTAATGTTTCTTCCGGACTTGCATTTATTACATTTCCAAAGGCCCCCATATACAGTGCGGCGAAAGTTGGCATTCATGCTTACACCAAATCTCTCCGCCTGCAATTGAAAAATACAAATGTTAAGGTATTTGAACTTGCACCTCCGAAAACCTCGAAACCTCTTTTTAATCGTGACAATTCTGATGCTGACAAGAACGGTGTAAACGGTAATATCCCAACTATGGAGGTTCCAAAGGTAGTATCAATCATGATTGATAGTATGAAGAAAAATAAACTTGAAATCCTACCGGGTATGAGCAAATTGCTTAAACTTGCGGGAAGATTTACACTTTAATTGCACAGTAAAGGTATTGTTCTATCCGTTCAATAATACCATGTTTTCTCTTCAATCCACTTGCGTCCACTGTATGAACTGTGTTGTAAAACAGTCCATAGCGGAATCAAAGTCAGCGGCAATCTTTACAGCAGTTTACCTTTCGGGCTTTGGTTTGTCTAGCAACCTTACCCACCTCATCGCCTTATCAAGTTTCTGTACGTAGGCTCAAGAACTTTGCTACACGCTTCCTTCATCTATACCATTACTGATACCAACTTGCGTTCCGCTACACTTGGCGGTAAATACCCGTGACTGGACTTTCACCAGTTAGATTAGTGCCATGCTTGGCACACTATAAAAAATCCCCCAAACAGTGGCATTTGCCGTTTAGGGGATTGTGTATCAGTATCTAGTTTGGTTGATAATCTTGATTATTGCGAACAACGGTTGAAGCATGGTTTGTTGAATTTAATGCTTATTAGTGGAGGTTATCGCATTAATATATTCCTTTTCTAGATATCCATTTTTTCTAATGCATAGCGAAAAGCCACTCGTGGCATTCTATCTTTGTTCTCACCCAAGTAATCAAAAACAAGAGTAGGCTCTTTAACAGAAAGTACTTTTAGCATCCAGCCATATCCCTTGCGAACCAAATCATGTTCGTCCAGCATGAGTATATCGGAAATCCGTAAAGGGTTTGTCTCCTTATATTTATCATGCCAAATTGATGGAATCAGAATAACGGCAGCGGCGCGGCGCATCCAAAATTCTTCTCGCTTTGTCCACTTAATAACTCTTTCGGAAAGCGCTGTATTTTGGCAGATTAGCTCGCCAAAAGCGTGAGTACAAAAATCGTCGCAATCGCCCCAGCCGCGCACATATTGTTCCAGCCAAGATTCAAACAGCGCAAAGGTATTTTCATCATATTGCTTTTTCATACGGCCTGCAAAGTCAAAAGCAATGACCCCCATAGGCCAGTTCCGTTGCTCCAGAAGCTCATGGCAGATTGCGAAAACATTCTCTTTTGACTTGTCTTTTAGACCGCGAAAAAGCTTACCGGACAGTTT
Source organism: Acetivibrio sp. (assembly GCA_031553075.1). GTDB lineage: Bacteria > Bacillota > Clostridia > Lachnospirales > Lachnospiraceae > DIGJ01. The sequence continues at coordinate 16,686 of JAVBLX010000155.1, read as the reverse complement.
TCGTATGTCGCCGGTCTTAATATGCACTCCCTGCGGCGTATTGCGGAACTTGACCAGCTCTTTTTCTGCATTGGCAAGAATATCAGTCATCAAATTCACCTGCCGTTGGCGTGTATGCACCTGTAACCTCAATAACATTGTCGTCAGGGTCAGTTAGTTGAAAATAGTAGTACGGGCTGACATTGCATACATATTTTATTTTGGTGAGGCTGTCCGAGATGCTCAGGCCTTTTACCCTTTCATACTCACTCCGCAAATCTTCATCCCAAAAATTTAGAACGAACTTGTGAGTATTGGGAGCAAGCGCAATACTTTGTAAACTATCCATTGATTCTGAACGCTCGCCTTTATGCACTACCTTGTCAGGATGGTCGATATCAAAGTGTCCGTTCATTATTGAAATGTTGTGACCTTCAAAAACAAATTGCGCAAATCGGCTCATGTTTTTACTGGTCACAGGCATTTCAAGTAGTTTTTCATAGAAATCGATTGTTTTGTCAAAGTCATTTACTACCAGATATATTGAACCTAAATGCATACACATCACCGTCTAATATAAATTCGTAACGGCGTTGACCAAAATCACCCGTAACGTATAAAACTATTCTACCATACAGCAAGATAGAATTTCAAGGTATTTACCATCTAAGAGAGAAAGAAATCACCTGTCGGCAATTTCTCAATCGACTATGTCTTCTTATCGTTGCTCTATAGTTCGTCTTTGAACACACCTAGAATTAGCAACACTCCGAGCCGAAAACCATATTCATAACAACTCTCGTTGTGCATTCCTGCTGATTGCGAATACAAATTTTCAAGTGCAAGAAGTCGCCCCTTGTCTTCAGCACTCAGCTTCGTAAAAAAGTATCCTTTCACTGCGGTTATTTTGGCATTTACAGGACGGTAATCGGGATGAGAGGGAACGACGCCCTCAAAACAGCTTATCCTGCCGTAATACAGTTCCTCAAAAATCTTATTCAAAAATCAATCCTTTCATATGTAATCTTCACCTGAAAGGCTCACCTATATGTGATATTGTAATTACACATAGCTTGCCTTTTATAAAGGTGCTTTGGCTAAAAAAGCGGCCAATGCTTTGACGGTGATGTGCCACTTTTTTAGCATCATGCTCTGCATTTCTCCGTAGTAAGAAGTACGTTTCATTTCCTCTTTATTGCCCCATGAAGCTGTTTGTCAACGGTAATTTTATTATTGACGCGACTTATATTTGCGTAATAAAACCTCTTGACAGTCATAGTGGTTTTATTGTATCTTTATATATAGATATTCTATGTAATTAGAAAGTCTATGTAGGAGGACATTATGAAAATTAACAAAGAGCTTATGAAAGGTAGCACATCAATACTTATCCTTTCTTTATTGGAAAATGAGGATATGTATGGCTATCAAATCTCGCAGTCACTTAAAGAAAAATCTGAAAAGGTGTTTGAACTGAAAGAGGGGACACTGTACCCTATGCTCCACGGACTTGAAAATGAGAACGCCGTACAATCCTATTGGTTTGACGCTGACAACGGCAAACGCCGTAAATACTATAAAATAACATCAGACGGTAGAAAACTGTTAAGCCATAAAAAGGCCGAGTGGCAACTTTATACCAAAGCCGTAAACTCCGTGATAGGAGGTGCTTGTGTTGAGTAATAAAATTAATTTGTTTTTGGATTCCGTCTGTGGCTACATCAAGTGTAAATCCGTGCATAAGGACATTCGAGATGAGTTAACCAACCATATCAACGAATTAAAAGAGGGATACTTGCAAGAAGCACAAAGCGAAGAGGCTGCTCTTGAAATGGCTATATCCGCAATGGGAGATAGTGACAAAATCGGTAAGTGCCTAAATAAACAACATATGCCACAAACTGAATGGTCGCTAATAGGGCTTACGGTGTTTATGGCAATCATCGGCGGTGTAGTTATGTTCATGAGCAGCCGTTGGGAGCATGTGCAAGTCGATTTTTCTCATTATCTGTTTTACACTTTACTTGGAATCACTATGATGACCGCCCTAATCTTTTTCGATTATACCAAGCTTAAAAAATTTACATGGCCTATTTACTTAACCGCACTGGCTATACTTGCTATGACAATAATAAACGGCGCAAGGATAAATGGGGCGTCCAGGTTTATCTCTCTCGGTGGCTTGAGTATCTCGACTGTATTCACCAGCTTATTGTTCATAGTTTCTTTTGCGGGATTTATTGAAAATGCAAGAGGCAGAGGAACTCTGTCTATTCTAAAACTGTTAGCACTTGCGGTAATATCTGTGTTGCCGATACTCATGCAGCCGAATATGACACAGACGATTATACTGTCATTCGGATACCTTGTATTGATAGTATCAGCTATTACTAAAAATCATTTTGGTGGAAGCAGAAAATGCCAAATGATAATCTTAACATCTGCTTTCTTTTTGGGATTGGTGATGTTTGTCGGTAGTTTCTTTGGAACTGCATACAGGATTGATAGGCTAACAGCTTTTGCCACAGGATTTCTTACGAGAATAACAGGGGGGCAGATAGACCAAACAGGGGCTTTCTATCAACAAGCAATGGCTGATAAATGGCTGTCAGCCTCAAATTTATTCGGTGCAACAACTGAGAGAATAAACGGGCATGGACTTGATAGAGCGATGCCAAATGCGACAACAGATTTTGCATTTATCAATGTAATCGCATCTCTCGGTTGGATTGTTGGAATTGTCCTTATTCTGTCTATTGTGGTTTATATCTTCCGAATGTTAATCGTGACAAGAAAAGTTAAAGATAGTTTTGGATTCTTTATTGCTCTTGGCGCGTGCACTATACTCGCCGTACAATTTACGATGGGCATACTTGTAAACTTTAACCTGCTCCCACCTATGAGTGTTTCCATTCCGTTCATTTCATACGGCGGCATCGGATACATTGTCAGCATGGTGATGATTGGTTTAATTTTATCCGTATGGCGAAGAAATAATTTGTTACCATCTTCACCCAAAAATATCAGTTACGACACGAGTTTCATAAAATAAGAAGATGGAAAACTCATCATCAGTATCCGTTGATTATAGCAGATTTTGTCTTGCAGCCCCCGGCAAGGCAAACGCCCAATATACAGCCTTTCTATGCCTTTCTCTCTAGCAAACAAACTGTCTCAACATGCGGTGTAAGTTATTCCTTATACTACATGGCGAAATCATTTTTCTTCTTTAGTATTATGGGGTAAGGCTTTACCCCACCTACGGTATTACCCCATTCCATCGATGTTTCTTGATTATCTTTCAACAAAGAATCTCACCGTTTTCTTCAGTTCATCACTAAATTCTTGAGATCTTGGTAATTAATTGCACCTTCATTTATAAGTGAAATAACATTGTAAATAAGGTTTGACCGGTTCATTTTTGCTGTTTCCCCTTTTGCTCCAATAGTTTTATACTTTCCAAATAATCCTTCTCTACACTGCTAAGGGTTTTAGACTTATATTTTTTATACTCTGTTTGAGCCTTTTCCATAGCTTGTAAGTGGCTGATTGTACCATTTCCAGTAAGAAGATTTTCTCCTGTCGAAGTTAAAATACCATCCAGATGCTTTGCCCAATCTTCCATTGTCATATGTATCTCTCGTTCAGCCTGTCTTTCTGCAAAATCAAGATATCCTGAAACCAACTGTCCCATTGCTCGAAGCTCCTTTTCACCTAGATAATTCTTAGCAATTTTTGCTTCTCGTAGCGTTGGCTGATCTCCGGAAAACGTCATTAGTCCCATAAAATCTTTTTCGGCATCTGCACGATGATAAATAACCTCAGCAGCTGTTTCTCCCGAAATGGCATAGTGGATTTTATTCTGCACTCTCTTGAAAAACTGAATGGAAACTTCCGCTTTTGGATTGTAGTCTATGCTTGTCGCATAGATTTCTAACACTTGACGGTAGAACACCTTTTCGGATGCTCGGATATCACGGATTCTTGCTAAAAGTTCTTTAAAATATCCACCGCCGCCCAGTTCTTTCAGCCGCTCATCATCCATCGCAAAACCTTTTTTGATATACTCCTTTAAAATGCTTGTTGCCCATATACGAAACTGTACACCACGCTTTGATTTCACACGATAGCCTACCGAAATAATTACATCAAGATTGTAGTAATCGACCTGATAATTTTTTCCGTCAGAAGCAGTTGTTGCAAAATTTGCAACAACTGAATTCCGCACAAGTTCCCCATCTTCAAAAATATTTTTTATGTGCCTTGATATGGTAGACTTGTCCCTCTGAAACAATTCAGCCATTTGGTCAATAGAAAGCCAGACCGTTTCATCATACATATTGACATCTATTTTGGTCAAACCATCTTCCGTCTGATAAATTAACATCTCCCCATGATTATCCACTGCATTGTTCTCCTTTCAGTTTTACAGCTTTTTTAGGCGTTTGCGAAACGCCATAACCCGCATAAATACGGGTTGTTTTTTGTTAAAAAATAAAACAACTCCTCACTGGTTTGTGGTAAAATTGAGTTGCGAGAAACAATTAACCATGCCCAAAAAGGAGTTGCACTTATATGATACCATACAAACAGCTTTCTTTGGCAGATATTTTTTCAGATTGCCAAGATAAATTTAATCATGACAAACATCAGTTTCTAGCTTTACTTGAACAAACCATTGATTTGGACGAAATTGTTCCAGTGTCTTTTGTCCATCACTTTCACGCTGCCACCGGAAGACCTCGTAAGCATCTGCTTTATCCAATGCTTTGGGCTCTTATTTTACAGCGCATATTTTCCATTCCCACCGATTCACTTTTAATCCTTTTCCTCTTATTCTCGCAAGAATTACGTGACTTCTGTGGCTTTGATGTCGTTCCTGATGCTTCTAAGTTTACTCGCTTTAAACAAGATTTCCTTTTGGACTTACAATCTATGTTCCGCAATCTTGTTGATTTGACGGAGCCAATTTGCCAAAAGATGGATCCTAATTTAGCTTCCATGACTATTTTTGATACTTCCGGCATTGAAGCTTGGGTTACCGAAAATAATCCCAAATATGCCAACAACATCATTAAGCAATTGAAAGCTTTTAAAAAGGCAAAGGGGCTGGACAATTCTTATGATCCTTATAAAGCTGCCTATGGCTCTATGCCTTCTCATGCCGCAGCCAATCCAGCCATCCAGCAGATGTATATCAATGGACATTTCTGCTATGCTTATAAGTTCGGCGTGATAACCAATGGACTGGGAATTATCCGCGACATTTCCTTTTACAATCAGGATTTCTTAAAAGCACATCCGGACATCATAGTGGAAAAGAAATCAGATTCTCCAGATGAGGATAAATCCCTTGCGGATGCCAAGGCTCTCATTCCGGTTCTGACCGATTTTTTTAAGATGCATCCACTTATCAATCCAAAGACTTTCCTTGGAGATTCTGCCTTTGATTCCATTCAGATTTACCATGACCTCTTCCATGAACTACATTTTGAAAAAGCATTTATCCCTCTAAATGGGCGTCTTTCACTGGAAGATGCCGATTGCTCTCTAAATGAAGAAGGAATTCCATGTTGCCCCAAAGATCCGACTCGCCCGATGAAACGGGAAGGAAGTAAAACGCATTTACGCTGTGGACTTCCTTCGATGAAGTTCGTCTGCCCTGAAATGAAATGGAAGTATGATAAAGTCACCAAGAAGTCAAGCCGTGTTTGTCAGTGCGCTGACCCCTGTACCACATCGTCCTGTGGGCGGATGTTCTATATTTATCCCGAAAAGAACCTTCGAGCCTATCCTGGATGTGCCCGTGGAACAGATGAATGGGATATTACCTATAAGGTCCGGGTCAATGTAGAAAAGACCATCAACCAGATCAAGGACAGCTTCTGTGTGCCAATCGGAAGACCCGAGATGAGAAAACACTCCATGCAGATTTGTTACTGGCAGGGATTAGCCAACTGCTAACGGTTATGGTTGCTGACAAACTAGACAGACACCAATTAATTCGAAGCTTAAAACCATTAATTGCATAAATATCACGAACTTCATGATGTTATGAGGCTTATTAAAGTGCGTCTAAAATAAGGACTTTCCAGCTCATCTCGAGAGTTCGGTGTTATTGAGCCCTTTCTTTGCTTGAAATCAAGATTGCGAACTTGTTTCGCAATTACCTATTACAGCTTTTTCTTCCAAAACATGATATCCTAATCGCTCGTATAATTTTATATTTCTTGAACTTTTTGAACTTATAAATAATTCCTATCATTTTTGCGGACATATATTTTCTATCTCTTGAATTAATTTTGTACCAATACCTTGCCCTTGCAAATCTTTTTTATTATTACTAAGATCCTCCCTCTTAAATTTGAATTATCTTTCTCTTTCTGTTTTCGCAATTTGATGAACAATCTCAGAAAAACCATCTGAATCCGATTCTAATAAACCATGCGTCATATTTTCCATTATAAACATCTGCTTATATGGTGCGTTTACTTCTTCAAAATATTCCTGTGCCAATTTGTAATTCGTTTGATAATCCATATCTCCATTTATGTTATAAAAAGGCACTTGATAATCGGTTTTGCCTATTAAAGTGAATGAAGCAAATTCTGCAGACTCAAAGAAATCTAAATATACACTCATATTTCTTTTAAAATAATTGATCCAATCAATAATTGAATAGTTAGGATTAAATATTATGGTTGTAACCAAATTGTAATCAGAACCATTTACCATCATACCATAACCATATTTTTGCATAATTGCTTTTCTTGCATTAATGTGCTCCATAGTGACTTTATCAGGTGTTAATTGATTTACTAATTTCAGGGTTTCTTCATCACCTTCTGCCCACAACATAGCTTCCTGCTTAAGCGCCTCTTCATTTTCCAAGTAATCAACAAGTTGCCCTGCTCCAATAAAACATTCATAATATTCAGGATATTCAAGTATCAAATTCGCCCCATAAATAGACCCCCATGAATGTCCTAGAATCGTAATTTTGTCTTTTGAAAGGTAATTTAGCAAGAACTCGGTCACTTCTTTTCCATCTGTCAAAAACAATTCTCGCGTCAACACTATATCATTCTGTTCTGCATTATAACTTTTTCCACAATTACGCTGATCCCATGTTACCACAGTATATACATCTGCCCATTTTCTTGTAAACGCATAGTCTATATCACTCGATGCAGAACCTGGTCCACCATGCAAATACAACAAGACCGGGTTATTTACATCTTCTCCATAAATGTTAATCCACTGTTTCGTGCCATTAATATCAATATACATGGACTCATTGATGCCATCATCAGGAGTCTGATTGTAAATTCCTTTACCGATTGCCCTAATTAGAAAGAATGCAATGGATACAACAAATAGAACAGTTGCTATTCTTTTAATAACTTTCATTATCTTTTTCTTCATTAGATTTCTCCATAAAATTTCTGATTTTCTGAATCATATTACATGCAAAACTAAAGGACCATATTGAATATTTATAATCACATTTTCAATGTTATTCCAGAAAATCTACTTTGTCCAAGTCTAAAGCCAAATTCCAAATGCTGCCTTGTTTGATCTACTTCCTGTTTTGCGGTAAAGTATCGTTTTGCCAAAATGTATGCCGTTATCTTCAGAATCCTCACCCCGGGGTAAATCAGTTTCTTCACTGCCACTCTGATAGCGTAAAAGCACACTTCCACTTCTGTACCAAATCGCCAAAATCCTTTGATTTACAGGGCTTTTCGCGACAGCAAACAAACGGTTTCCACATGGATTAAAGCACAGACAACATACCATTTGGCCAAACTATTTGCTTGTAGTATCGCGGTGGGGCAAAAGTTTACCCCACTTAAGGTATTATCCCATTCCCTCAAAAATATCTATTTTCTCTTCTTTGAAACTTCCTTAATACACTCTAAATAAGCCTCTTCTACTGGAGTAATTGTAATTTCTTGATATTTACGATATTCACTCTTTGCTTTATCCAGTGCTTGCTTATGGCTGACAGAACCAGAGCCAATCAATAGTTTCCGATTACCAGAAGACAAAATAGAATCCAATTGTTTCACATAATCGCCCATATACATAGGTTTATGCTCAATTGCACTGATTTCCGCTAAGTCAAAATAACCGGATACGAGATTATTCAAAATCTTTAACTCATCCTCTTTCAAATAATTTTTCGCGATACCAATATCTTTTAATGCTGGCAGTTCACCAGAAAATGAAGTGAGCCCCATAAATGGTTTTTCTGCGTCTGCCCGTTCATAGATTACTTCTGCCGCTGTGTGCCCATGAGCTGCAAAATGCAGCTTATTTTGTACTATTTTAAAGAATTTAATAGACTCTTCACTATTCGGATTATAATCTACACTCGTCGCATACAAATCAAGCACTTGGCGGTATAAAACTTTCTCCGAAGACCGAATATCCCGAATTCGATCCAACAATTCTTTCCAATAGTTTCCACCGCCATTTCCCTTCAATCGCTCATCATCCATAGTAAAGCCTTTAATCATATATTCTTTCAAGCGTTCGGTTGCCCAACGTCTAAAATTAGTCGCAATTGCAGATTTCACCCTATAGCCAAGGGAAATAATCATGTCAAGGTTGTAAAATGGCATCTCTCGTGCCACGTCACGATTTCCTTCTTTTCGAACCTGTCGGAATTTCCGACAGGTTGAATTTTCATCAAGTTCACCTTCATCATAAATATGTTTTATATGTTCTACCACATTCGTTCGTGATGTTTGAAACAAATCAGCCATTTGCTGCTGTGTCAGCCATACAGTTTCATCCTGAATTTTGACTTCTATGTTTGTCAAACCATCATCTGATTGGTATATGAGAATTTCACCGTAATTATCCATTTGCCACTTCATATCCTTCCTTTCATTTTTTTCCCGATAGCCTAAAGTTTTTGATTTTCTTTTTTTGTAAAAGACAAACGATTTTAGATGGCTCGATAGGACAGGCAAAACACCTTCCTTTTTTGCTTATAAAAACAATAAATCAAAAAAGTGTGCCATTTTTGAGCCCTACAAAGGAATATTCCCCTTATTGCTCATCTGCGCCTTCCTCTGGAAATTTCCATTTTATTGCAGTAATCATCCAAAACAAGTAAATTACAATCAGACAATTATTTTTATTGAATGTTTTTATGCTAGATAAGCCATGTGCAATATTATTCCTTAGATTTTTTCCTAACTGCTCGACCATAACAAATTCAACCATAAATAAAAAGTCATTGTCTAATGTTTCCCTGACAAAATCTTCTCTCAAAAAATCATTAAAATTTTCTTCATATTGAAGTCCATTAGTTTTTAAAGAAGTAGTCGGGAATCCACCCCATTCAAAAAATGTTCGAAAACAACTTTCGAATTGAGGCACAAGGATATGTAAAGTAGAAACATAATCATCCTCAAAAAATCTTTTAATACCATTTGAAATAAATTTTTTTTGGTCTTCTTCCATATAATCTGAAGAGCATATCCTATCAATAACCATTTGTGCAGTCAAGCCATTCTCTATCATTTTATTCCATATAAAATTTACAATAGTTGAAAAAACAACCTCTAGCTCAATAGAATAATTTTGAAAAGTAATATGTTTCAGTAAATCGCCTTCATTCTTTGTGGTGAAAACCTTTCTATTTCCTTCAATATGACCAAAATCCACAATTTTATATAATGGATTTTTAACTTGCTCAGCAGCCTTATTAGCAATTTTATCTTTATTTAAAATAAAATCTCTACCGTGGCTTACTAAATTCAGTGTATCTTTTACATCTTCTTTGATGATATCTTTAATCTCTTCTTCCAGCTCTGCTACTGGTATTGATTGTGTAGTAGAAATGGTTTTATACTCATTTGAGTTTGAAGCCTCCCTAAAGGCCTCTTTAATTTTTATTTTTAGATGATAAACTTTTTCCCTTTCTCCAATATTAGCATAATGCCATGCCGCCATTTGATAAAATTCTGCCTTTATCAGATTTGAATTACCTTCTTTTTCTGCATCCAACTCATAGGATTCACCAACTCGTAGTAATTCCTCATTTATTTTGTCTTGATTTTTTAGCAATTTGAGCCAATCTATAAAAACAGTACAGCTATTTCTATAAAGGATATATTCACCATTTTTGAAATAGTAATTAACCATTTCTGCCATTAAGTTAACAACTTGATCTCTGGTATCATCCTTTATAAGTTTACTTTTGTTTCTGCTAATATTACTTACTATAATTCGAGACAATGACAACAATTCAAGATAATTATCATCTGAATAATCTCGCATAAATGCTTCTTTTATTACATTGTCTAATTTTTCTTTAATTTCAACGATATTATATAATAAGCTTAATTCAAACAATCTTGAAAAACAAACAACATACTCGTATTTAAGTGTCATCTTAGGCAATTGTTCACATAATAATTCACAGATTTGCCTTGCGTATTTGTATTTATCTTTCTTTTCGCAATACTGAAAGCAGTAATTCGCATAACGCATTTTCACAATAACATTACTTGTAATTTCCAATCGATGCGTATAAAAATCCCATCTTTCTTCTATGAAGGCATCGATATCCGGTATATTTTTTCCTTCTATGGTAACGACATGTGGAAATAAATACTGTTGCCCATCTAATCTTCTTTCCAATGGAATTTCACAACATATATACAATTCAGACTCCCAACGCAATAATTGTTTTATTTCTTCGTCCTGTTCATGCTCTATAATTGTCATCAACTCTTTTTGAATATCACTTAACTTCTTATCTTGATCTGTTAAAATCCCCATATTATCTATAAATTCATCATATTTTTGATACATAACGCACTCCACTATTAATTATATTTTTGCTTACTGCAATCCCAATTTTATCCCCAACTGGTAGCACAAAACACCATCTCATCTATGCGTTACAATGTTGTCTGCCCAATCTGTCTTCAGCGTTCAGCAAGGCTGATCTTCTGTTCCTCACACAACACTCTTCATATTTGATATTGTCAAAAGGACTTTTGGGAGGCATACCCTGGTGAAATAAGTTTATAAACCTTTTCAAAAACCAGCCAACTTCTACTTTTATCTAGCAAATTCTATCATTGGTATCCATTGATATTGATGACATCCGTACGATAACTGTATTTTTATGCAAACAAACTTTTGCCAAAATATACAACACTTTTCGTAACTGGCAAAAGCCTCATTTCATACCTTTTAGCGTAACCCCATCCCCATCAAAATCATACTGACAGCACTTCGATTTCCATTAAAACACAGAAGTATATTTTACCAAAGTGATCTCAAACCCTCATAAAATCAACCTTTCTGCGACAGAAGAACTACCGTTTCGACATGTTGAGTCCAAGGAAACAAATCAAAAGGTACCGCCCCTCCAGCTTTATATCCTTTTTTAGCCAAAACCTTCAAATCCCTTGCAAGTGTTTCTGGATTACAAGATATATATACTACCTTTTTCGGAGCTAGTTTCACAATGGCCTCCAAAAATTCTTCACTGCTGCCGCTCCTTGGTGGGTCCATAAATACTACGTCTACTTTTTCCCCTTCTTCTGCCATCTGAACCATAAATTTCCCGGCATCCGCCTGGTAAAAGCGAATATTCTCTATCTCATTCCGTTTTCCATTGATTATAGCATCCTTCACAGCATCTGGGTTAAGTTCTACACCAATAACTTCTTTTACTTTTTTACTTGCAATAATCCCAATCGTACCAATTCCACAATAGGCATCTATGACTCGTTCCTTGCCAGTAAGCTCAGCCAACTGAATGGCCTTATTATAAAGCTTTTCCGTCTGTATCGGATTCACTTGATAAAAGGACTTAGGAGATATACGGAAAACAGAACCACATAATGTGTCTTCAATAAATCCTTTTCCATAAATCACTGTCTCTTTATCTCCAAGCACCATACTGGTCTTTTTATTATTAACATTCACTACAACTGTAGAAATTTCTGGATGAAGCTTTTTTAATGCTTTCACAAAATTATTTTTAGATGGCAAAATCGGAGACCCCAAAACTAACACCACCATGATTTCTCCACTTTTAAAGCCAGTCCGAATAAGCACATGACGCAAAAGCCCATAACCTGTATCTTCGTCATAGGTCTTTATCTTAAAGGATTTGAGCAAATTCCGGATATCACAAATAATGGCATCTGCCTTTTCATTTTCGATTAAACACAAATCTACCCGAACCACGTTGTGAGTTCCTTCTTCATAAACGCCAGAAATCACCTGTCCATTTTTCAGATGGTCAAACACCGCATGTACTTTATTTCGATAATGATAAGGGGAATCCATGCCAACAATTGACTCCACTTTACTGATTCCCTTTAATAACGCTTCTACCTTCTTCTGCTTTTCTTTCAATTGCTGCTCATATGGTTTCCCCTGATATTGGCACCCACCGCATTTCTTGGCTACTGGACAACCTTCTTCCATATTGCCGAAAACTGTACGGCCATTTTTGTTTGCCCTTTTTTCCTCTGCCCTTCTGTTTTCAAGGCCTTTTCCTGCAATACCCACATTGTTTTTCTTATCTTTGCTTTTATTGCTAATCTCTTTTCCGGCAGTCTTTATATTTTTGCTTTTAAAGCTTTTATCTGCTTCGTCAATACTTTCATTTCTATCCTTAACATTATTATTCTTTGCATTTTTATTCTTTGCATTTTTATTCTTTAAATTATTATTCCTTGCGTTGTTATTCCTTGCGTTGTTGTTCTTTATGTTGTTATTCTTTGCGTTATTCTTTGCATTATTATTTGCGTTATTATTTGCGTTATTATTCATACTTTCATTTTTTGCTCGTCCGCTTTTTGTACTTTCGTTCTTTAAGCTTTCGTTTTTTGTACCTTTATTCTTTGTACCTTTACTCTTTTCATTTATCCAATCTCTACCTTTATCTTTTTCAATCTTACTCATATTTCCTGTTTCTTTCACTTTTCCTGTTTCTTTCACTTTTCTCGTTTCTTTCACTTTTCCTTTAACTTTCTTCTGTACCAGCTTCTCTCTCTCCATCTTACTCCACTTTCCCCGCATCCAATAATTCTTTCAATGCATCTTCTCCAACACTAACCCAGGCATCTTCTTCCTCTTCATTGAGTCCAAGATATTCCCTTAACGTAAGAGATTCATCATACATCCCCCATCGATAACTGTAATCATCTATTTCCTCAAAAGGAATCTCACCTGCCAAATATTTTTCTTTAAATGTCTTTTCCATAATATACCTCCAATCTTTCCTATAATGATTATAACAGATATCAAAAGAATCACAAACATTTATTCTTTCACAGATTTTGGGATATTTTTCTAGAATCCGTAAATCCTATCCCTAACAATAAAAATAAAACGGAGGAATCATCATGAATCACTTAATTAATGAAAAATCCCCTTATCTTTTACAGCACGTAAATAACCCTGTCAACTGGCATCCATGGGGAAAAGAGGCTTTTGCAAAAGCGAACGCGCAAAACAAACCGATTTTTTTAAGCATTGGCTATTCCACCTGTCACTGGTGCCATGTTATGGCTCATGAATCCTTTGAAGACCATGAAGTGGCTGATTACCTCAACCGGCACTTTATATCCGTCAAAGTCGACCGTGAAGAACGGCCAGATATTGATAATGTATATATGACCGTCTGCCAGATGTTCACAGGCTCCGGCGGATGGCCTTTGACCATACTTATGACCCCAGAACAGATTCCTTTCTGGGCAGGCACCTATCTGCCCAAATATACCCGCTCCGGTCATGTAGGGCTTATGGAACTTTTGCCAACCATAAATAAAATCTGGAATGAAAACCAGGAAAGCATCCTCTCTGCTGGTGAAGAATTAGTAAAGGAACTAAAAAAAGGAATAAATGGCATTTCTCATCCTGCCACTCCCGACAAAGAAATCACTCAATTAGGATTCCGCCAATTCAAAAAAACCTATGATTCTGTTTATGGTGGCTTTGGCTCCGCTCCTAAATTTCCAACTCCACATAATCTTATGTTCTTGCTCTATTTTGCAGTAATCGAGCAAAACGCCTCGGCGCAAAACATGGCAGAACACACCTTGGAACAAATGTATCGAGGTGGTATCTTTGATCACATTGGTGGTGGTTTCTCCCGTTATTCCACCGATGAAAAATGGCTGATTCCACATTTTGAAAAAATGCTTTATGACAATGCCCTTCTTTCCTATACCTACTTGGAAGCATATAGATTCACAGGTCGGTCGCTTTATAAAAGGGTTGCGAAAAAGACACTGGACTATGTTTCCAATGAACTAACTCATAAAAATGGTGGCTTTTTTGCCAGCCAGGATGCTGACAGCGAAGGCATTGAGGGAAAATATTATGTATTTACACAAAAAGAACTGCAAAGTGCTCTGGGAGTATCAAATTACAAGATATTTTCCGATTGGTTTCACATCACACCAAAGGGAAACTTTGAAGGCAAAAATATTCCTAACCTGATTCAGAACAGCAACTTTGAGGAAGAGAATCCCACTATTGACCAGATTGTCAAAAAACTTTATGACTACCGCAAAAGCCGTACTCTCCTCCACAAGGACGATAAAATTCTAACCTCTTGGAATGCTCTCATGATTGCCTCTTTTGCGAAAGCTTCCAGAGTTTTGAATGATTTAGGATATCTCAATAAGGCAAAACAAGCCGAGGAGTTTATCTCCTCCAAGCTCACAGACAGCTCCGGCGGTTTATTCCTTCGCTATCGGGATGGAGAAACCGCCATTGCCGGGCAAATAGATGATTATGCCTTCTATGCCTATTCCCTGTTGGAGCTCTATCATGCCACCTTTGACACCATCTATCTGGAAAAATGCATATTTATCACTGAAAAAATGGTAGAATTGTTCTGGGATAAGGAAGAAAGCGGTTTTTATTTATATGCTTACAATGCCGAGCAGCTTATTTCCCGTCCTAAGGAGGTTTATGACGGTGCCATTCCATCTGGAAATTCCGTTGCCGGCATTGTTTTAAGCCAATTATCAAGACTGACAGGAGAAGAAAAATGGCGGGCACTATCTTATGACCAGATATCATTTCTTTCTGGGGCAATCAAAGAATATCCAGCAGCCTTCAGCATGTCCTTGATTGCCTTATTGGAAGCACTATCCCCTTCCCGGGAACTGGTTTGTGTTTCCTCCAAGGATGCCTTGCCAGAGGAGCTTTTCACCTTTTTAGACTCACCAGCATCCGTCAACCTCACCGTATTGTTCAAAACGCCCGAAAACCAGGCCCGTTTGGAACAGTTGGCTCCCTTCACCGGACAATACCCGATTCCGGAAGACGGTTGTCTGTACTATCTGTGTGAAAATGGTGCCTGCCAGGCTCCCGTTTCGGATTTATTGCACCTCCATTTGACTCCTACTTTCTGAAGTTGATTAAAATGCTTAAAATCCCATCATACAATATTAGTTTGCATCGTAATTTAAATAACTGCTCCTTTGTTGAGGGGGGATTTATCGAGAGCATATATGAAAACATCGTCGTAGCAGTTACGCTGAGGCTTTTTCATATGTGCTCTCGATATCAGACCAACAAATGGAGTAATTATTTAATGGATGATGTACTAGTGTAATGTATCATTGATATTTATCATAACTGCAAACCTATGAGTTTGTAGTTATGATAGTTGGATAAAGGGATGCCAGTTTCACCCTTGCATCGGTGGTTTTGAAGTGCCAGAGAATCTTTGCCACAGAAGAATTGCGGCTGATTTTCCATGCGGATAGTTCTTCTTTTAGTTTCCCAAGATTATCAATCCGCCTTGCCAGGCATTGCCTGGTCATAACATTTAACTCAATTTCTGCCATATTCAGCCAACTTCCGTGTTTTGGAGTATAGTGGATTTCCAGTCGACTTATAATGCGTCTTGCCTCTACAGGCAGATATCTTTTATAAAGTGACGAAGGCTTATGGGTATTGAGGTTATCCATAACAAGAACTATTTTATCCGCATTTGGGTACATGACATCTGTAAGGTACTTGATTTCTTCCGCCCAATCCAGTGCTGTACGCTGTTCCCGGACATTGACGTGGCGTGTTCCGCCTAATGGTTCTGAAAAAACAAAAATACTACATGTTCCATTGCGAACATACTCAAAATCGATTTTTTTGTCGTCACCAGGACGCATGTCAAGTGGTTCCCTTACCTCGCCAATTAGTTGATAAGGTTTTTCATCCATACAGACCACTGGACGGTCAGCATCGTAGGGGCGTTCGTATACCTCAAGAACATCTTCCATACAAGCTATGAATTCGGCATTTTCTTTTTGGGGAATGCACCAGTAGTCGTTTTTGTGAGGTCGAAGTTTGTTTTTTTAGAACCCGGCCAATGGTATCTTTACTAACGGGAACATCAAGTTCAATGTGAGCTCTTTCTTCCAATAGACGCAATGTCCAACGGGCATGTCCGTCCGGGACGGGACCACAAGCGATTTCAATCAACTTGGCTTCGGCGCGACCATCAACCTTACGACGTGCGTGATCCGAATTATAATTGCGTTTAATATTGAGAGTGGAATCCAAGCCTTCCTCGCAATACTGCTTAGCAGTGTTAGTAACCGTAGCCATGCATACGCCATTAGATTTTGCACTTTGTTCATGAGTAAAAGCTTTTCCATGTGCCTCATCAAGATCAAGCAGAATTTGGCATCTGCATTTTAATGT